>CAMATD010000128.1 GCA_945860785.1 Variovorax sp. YR752
GGGGCTCGGCGCCTCGCGCGTGCCGTGCAGGAAGTTGATCTGCACGAGCCGCCCGCCCTGCGCTGTCTGCATCCAGACGAACTCGCGCCCCCCGGGGCCGCTGAGTGTCTGGTGAACGACGAAGCGGCCGCCCTCCCAGCGGTAGACCAGCGCCTCGGTGTCGCTGTCGCCGACCGTCATCTGCGCCGGCTGGCCGGCGACGTCGCGCGCGAGTTGCGGCACGACCAGATAGCGCGTGCCCGCGTGGACGAAGGTTTCGACGGCGCGGGCGCCGGATGTTTCCAGTTCCTGGATGCAATGCATGACGGGTTCGCAGATCGTGAAGGGAGAAGAGTGCAAGCTTAGAAGCCGAACAGCCGGGCCGGGTTGTCCACCAGGATCTTGTGCCGCGCGGCGGTGTCGGGAATCCAGTCGGCCAGCAGGTTCAGCAGCTCGCCGGTGTCCCGCCCGCCTTCGGGAATGTGCGGCCAGTCGCTGCCCCAGATCACGCGCTCGGGCACGGCTTCGACGATGGCCTGTGCGAGCGGCCGGAGGCGCGCGTAGTTGCCGTCCTTGGCCAGCCGGTACGGCCCCGAGAGCTTGAACCAGCCGCGACCGTCGTGCACGGCGCGCAGCAGGCGATCGAAGTCGGCGCGCGTGAGGCCATCGCTCTCGAGCATGTAGCCCATGTGGTCGATCACGAAGTCCGCCTCCAGCTCGGGCAGGAAGGGAATCAGGTCGCGCACCACCCAGCCCGGCGTGTAGAACTGGACGTGCCAGCCCAGCGCGCGGGTGCGTTCGATGCTGCGTTCGATGAAGCGGTGCAGCTGCGCAGTCGGCAGCGACGAGCGCAGGAACAGGTCGAGCCGCAGCGCGCGGACGCCGCGTGCGTGCATGGCCGCGAGCTCTTCGTGCGAAACGCCGTCTTCCACCATCGCCACACCGCGGGCCTTGGGGCCGGCCACGTCGAGCGCATCGAGCATGCAGCGGTTGTCGGTGCCGTAGAAGCTCGGCTGCACGATGACGAAGCGCTCCACGCCGAGCGCGCCGAGTGCGCTTGCCAGCTGGGGCAGATTGCCGTCGGGCAAGGTGTAGTGCGGCTCGGGCACGTGCGGATAGCGTTCCTGCGGGCCGAACACATGCACATGCGTGTCGCAGGCGCCGGCCGGTACGTCGAACTGCGGGCGGGCCAGGGTCTGCGCATCGCGCATCGGCTTGGAAACGAGGACTTGTGAACTCATGGCATCAAGAGAAAAAGGATGAGAGGAAGAAAACGATGAAGACTCAATCGAGCGAGATGCCGCCCGCGGCAATCAACCTGCGGTTGCGCTCGAGTTCGGCAGCGACCGTGCGACGCATCGCCTCGGCATCGGGCGCGACCGGCGCGAAGCCCTGTGCCTCGAGCGCCTTGCGCGTCTCCGGCTGGGCCAGCACCTCGCGCAGCGCCGCGGCGGTCCGCTGCCGCACTGCCGCGGGCACGCCGGCCGGCAGCACGATGCCGACTCAGGAGCGGTAGGTGTAGTTGCGCAGCGCGTCGATGCCGGTCTCCGCGAAGCTCGGCACCGTGGGCAGTGCTGCCCAGCGGCTCGATGCGGTGGCCGCCAGCGCCCGGGCGCTGCCGTTCGCCACGAAGGGCACGATGGGCGAGGTCACGTAGGCCATCATGTCGACCTCGCCTGCGCCTCGCCCTTGTAGGGCACATGCCGCGCCGTGATGCCGAGCGTGTGCAGCAGCTCCTCGCTCTGCAGGTGCAGGCTGGTGCCGACGCCGAAAGAGGCATAGGTCAGCGCACCGGGATGCGCCTTCGCATAGGCCACGAGCCCCGCCATGTCGGTCACCGGCAGGTCGGCGCGCACCGCCAGCACGCCGTCGTTGAAGGCGACGATGCCGAGCGGATCGAAGTCCTTGAGCGGGTCGTAGCCCGCGGCCTTGTCGACCACCGGATTCACCGACACGATCGAGGGCGAGACCGCGATCAGCGTATGTCCGTCGCGTGCGGCCCGCAACGCCGCCTGCACGCCGATCTTGCCGGCCGCACCGCCCTTGTTGTCGACCAGCACCGGCTGGCCCAGCGCGGACGACAGGCCCTGTGCCACGATGCGCGCCACGCGGTCGATCGGGCCGCCGGGCGGTGTCGGCACGACGAGGGTGGTCGCCCCTTGCGCGACCTGGGCCGCCACCGGACCCGACGCGACCAGCATGCCGAGCAGCAGCGCGAGCATGGTGCCGGCGCGGTACAGGGCTTCAGCGCGCGGATGCATCGCCGTTCTCCGCGCCGATCGAATCCAGCGCCTTCGCAACGCGCTCGTGCATCGCGGCCAGCAGCAGGTCGGTGTCGATGCCGGTCATGAGGAAGGGTGCGGCGCCGCAGCGGATGCAGTCGGCAATGTAGGCCGCATCGGCCACACCGGCGATCACCAGCGGCTTGCCTGCCCGTGCGCAGGCCGCCAGCGCGGCGTCGTGCGCCTCGCGCAGCAGCGGATGCACCGGGCCGCCCGCGACGCCCAGCTCCGCGCTCAGGTCGTTGCTGCCGATGCCGAGCAGGTCGACGCCTTCGACGCGTGCGATGGCTTCGATGTTCTCGATGCCGCGTGGGCTTTCGATCAGCAGCTTGACGACGGTCGAGCGGTTGGCCACGTCGTAGAGCTGTGTGGGCGACAACCGCCGGTATTCGACGCTCGGCAGCGTGGCAACCACGTCGGCCGCCTGCGCGGCGGTTTCGATGCGGGGCACGATGATGCCGGCGGCACCCGCGTCGAGCAGCCGGCCGATGACGCCGTATTCACGCTCCGGCACCCGCACGAACGGCACCAGCCCGATGTCCTGCGCCGCTGCGCAGATCGCCCCGGCGGCATCGATCGGCATGGTGCTGTGCTCGAGGTCGATCCAGATCGCGTGGTGGCCCGTGGCCTTGGCCAGGCGCGCGATGTCTGCCGTGCGCGAGGTGCGCACGCCCAGCGCCGTCACGGGCTGGCGGCGCGCCAGCCGCGCCATCACGATGTTGACGGCCCTGGCGTCGAACCAGGCCGCCTGCGAAAGCTTGTCTTGTGTCTCCATGGCCAGACTTTAGGCAGACGGGCTTATATTTGGAAATACTGTTTGCTCTCACATTTGCATACTCAGGAGATATCATGGAACTGCGGCACCTGAGGTACTTCATCGCTGTCGCGGAAGAGCTGAGCTTCACACGCGCGGCGCCTCTACATTGCGCAGCCGCCGCTCAGCACGCAGATTCGCCTGCTCGAAGAAGAGCTGGAAGCCCAGCTCTTCGAGCGCGACAAGCGCCGCGTCTTCCTCACGCAGGCCGGCCGCCACTTCCTGGACCGGGCCCGCGCCATCCTGGCCGCGGTCGAATCGGCCAAGGGCGAAGTGCGCAGCGCGGCCTCGGGCGAAATCGGCAAGATCGCGCTGGGCTACACCAGTTCGTCGATGCTGACGGCCGCCCTGCCCTCGGCGTTGCGCCGCTTCCAGAGCGAGCATCCACTCGTGAGCCTAGCCCTGCAGGAAATGACCTCGCTCGACCAGCTGGACGCCGTGCATTCGCGGGCGCTCGACATCGGCATCCTGCGCCGCCCCGACGTGGTGGTGCCGGACGGCATCGTGGTCGAGCCCTGGTACGAAGCGCCGCTGGTGGCCGCCGTGCCGGCCGCGCATCCGCTGAGCCGCGCACCGATCCGCATTGCCGACCTGCGCGACCAGCCGCTGATCCTCTATCCGCGGCACGCGGGCATCGGCCTTTACTGGAAGGTGCAGGAGCTGTGCTCGAAGGCCGGCTTCAGGCCGCACATGCTGCAGGAGGCGCGCGATGCCTCGACCATCGTGGGCCTGGTCGCGGCCGGCGTCGGGATCGCGATTGTTCCGGGCGGCACCGAATGCATCCACCTCGAAGGTGTCGTGTACCAGCGCCTGCGCGAAAAGGACGCCGTCTCCGCGCTCCACCTGGCGTATCGTGATGCCGATGAGACTCTCTATCTGGACGTGTTGCTCAAGGGGCTTCGGCGGACGGCATCGGTTCCCCGCCGGTCCCGAAAAGAATGAACGGCGCGGATGGCGACTGGCCCTGGCATTGGGCCTGGCCGTCCTGCTCGCCGCCTGCTCCAGTCTGCCGCCGGCGCCCCATCGCCCTCCGACATCGGCCATTAGCGACTATGCGGGAACGCCGCTCGCCGCGATCACGAAGAAGGTGCTTCCCGAAGATGGCCGCTCGGGCTTTCAGCTGCAGCCCTACGGACCCAATGCCTTCGCAACACGCGTCGAGCTGACCCGGCTCGCGACCCGGAGCCTGGACGTGCAGTACTACCTGCTGCAAGGCGACAACACCGGGCGCACCTTGATGCGCGCCCTGCGGGATGCCGCTGCACGCGGCGTTCGCGTCCGGTTGCTGGTCGATGACCTGTACACGGCCGGCGAAGACGATCTGCTCGCCGGGCTCGCCAGCCATCCGAATGTGGAGGTGCGCCTGTTCAATCCATTCCCGGGCGGACGCGGCAGCGACCTCACGCGCTTCATCAACTCCGGTCTCGAATTCCGCCGGGTGAACCGGCGCATGCACAACAAGCTCTTCGTCGCGGACAACGTCGCGGCCGTGGCCGGGGGCCGCAACATGGCCGACGAATACGTGATGAACGCCAAGGGCAGCAACTTCATCGACATGGACACCTTCGTCGCCGGGCCCGTGGTGCGCGACCTGTCGAGCGAGTTCGACCACTACTGGAACAGCGAGGCCGTGTTCCCTCTGGCCAGCATCGTCCACAGCAAGCTGTCGCGCGCCCAGCTGCAGGAAGACTTCGAGCGGCAGACCGCGAACGCGGCACCGCCCGAGGCGAACGAGATTCCGCTGGACGGCAGGCCCAGGAACCCGCTCGACGGCGAACCGGATTCGGTGCCGCTGGCGCTCGTTCCCATGCTGAACCTGCCCTTCGAACTGGCGCGCGGGCAACTGAGTCCGCTGTTGTGGGCGAATGCCCGGGTGCTGTTCGACCCATTGACGAAAACGGAGGGTGTGAACGAAGCGGAGAACTCGATCAAGGGGACTGTCACCGAAGGCGTGATCCACTGGTTCATGACGTCGCGCCGCAGCATCCAGATGGTGTCGCCGTACTTCGTCCCGAGCGACAGCGCGGTGGCGAGCCTCGTCGGGGCCCGGAAGGAAGGCATCGACGTGACGCTCCTGACCAACTCGCTGGCATCGACCGACGAGCCCTGGGTCTACGTGGGCTACTGGGCGCACATCAAGGACCTGCTGAAGTCGGGTGTGCAGGTCCATGAAATCAGCCCTTCGCTGAGCGTGAAGCGCCACAAGCTCGGCATCTTCGGCCACCGGACGGGCGCCCTGCACATGAAGAGCGCGATCGTGGACAGCCGGGAGGTGTTCCTCGGCTCGATGAACCTGGACCAGCGGTCCGCCAAGCTCAACACGGAACTGGGCCTGATCATCGAAAGCGAAGAGATGGCCCGGCAGCTGGAGAACTTCGCGGACGCGGGCAGCTCCTATGCGCTGCGCCTGGGTGCGAACGGCCAGGACATCGAATGGGTGGAGGACGGCGACGACGGAAAGCAGACCGTCTACGCCGTGCCGCCCGAGACCACGGCCTGGCAGCGATTCAAGCTGCGTTTGCTGGGGCCGTTCATGCCTGAAAAGGAGCTGTGAGCGCTGCCGGGGCGGCTAGCGCATGTGCGCGAGGTCCCGGATGTCGGAGCGGACCGCGGCCCTGTCCTTCCCGCGCAGCGGCAGGTTGATCAGCAACTCCAGGCGGCGCCGCAGGGAATGCAGCATCTGGATCGCGGCATGCGAGGTCTCTTCGCTGTCGCCGCTGGCCGCCAGATCCGGATACGGCCACACGGCCTCGTCGGGCCGGCCGGGCCACCGCGGCTCCAGCGGGCCCATGGAGGGGTCCAGCGTAATGACGAAATCGGCCTGGGGTGAGCCCATGCGGGTGAGTTCGTCCCAGCTGCGCGGTGTGGTGCGCGGCAGCGGGATGCCGGCGCTCTTCAGCGCGCTGGCTGCTGCGGGATGCACGGTGCGGGCTATTTGCCCCGGCTGGCCACAGGAGTACGCCAAGAACCGCTTCTGGCCCAAGTGTGCCAGACAAGCTTCGGCCAAGACACTGCGCAGGGAGTTTCGCCGCGACACAAAGGCAACATCAATCCGTTCCTGCATGGAACATTCACTATACCGGTGGCCAAGATCGGCTGCACTCGAATCAGGCCGCGCTCATGGAGATCGCACATCGCCAAAGAACATTCCGCGGCCACTTCACTTTACAGTGCACCGTTTTCGTGCAGACTGTGCGCCATTGCTCGATTAATTCACAAAATGAAATAATTTGTTTCAGATGTTTGTAAAGATAATAGCGCAAAGCGTCTCGACCCTTCACACTGACCCCAGCGGCGGCGATCTGACCGAGCGCGTTCCATGAAGAAGGTTGCAATGCACTACAAACTCTCGCCCTCCCTCCGCACGTTGAGCACGACGGCGCTCGCCCTGCTGGCTGTTCTGTCCCTTCAATCTGCACAGGCCGCAACGGCCACCGCCTCGTTTCAAGTGACGGCAACCGTGCTGAAGGCGTGCATCGTGTCGACCCCCGCCACGCTGGCCTTCGGCAGCTACACCCCGACGACCGGAACGCCGACCACCGGAACGACGGCGTTCAACGTTACCTGCACTTTCGGCACGACGTACTCGGTGGGCCTGAGTCCCGGTGCCAGCTCGGGCGCGACAGTGACCACGCGCAAGATGACGAGCCCCACGGCCCCTGCAGGCAACAACACCCTGTCGTACGCCCTTTTCAAGGAAAGCGCGATGACCACCAACTGGGACAACAGCACGACCGGCACGGGCTACACGGCCACCGGCCTGCCGCAGGCGTACACCATCTACGGCGCGATCCCCATCGGCCAATACGCCGCCGCCCCCGAGGGGGACTACGCCGACACCATCACGCTCACGTTGACCTATTGAGGTCGACGACACCGCTCCGAATGGGCCCACCGCTCCCGCGCATCGCAGCATTGCTGCCCTGGGTACTGGCAGCGATGGGGGCAGCGCCCGGTGCAGTTCAGGCTGCGAGTCTCTACGTTGCGCCTGTGCGCGTGGTGTTGACGCCATCGCGTCCCGTGGCGTCTCTCACGCTGGGCAGCGGCGAGGAGGAGGAGGAGGAGGAGGAGGAGGCGGAGGTCGCGGTCCAGGCGGAGGTGATGGCCTGGTCGCAGGAGAACGGCCAGGACATCTACCAGCCCACGCGCGAGGTGCTGGTCAATCCCTCGATCTTTCGCCTGTCCCCCGGCGCGCAGCAGATCGTGCGGCTCGGCCTGCAGGTTCCGGCGGCCGACACCGAGCGCAGCTACCGCATCTTCTTCCAGCAGTTGCCGCGCGACCAGGCGCTCCCGCGGGACGGGACGCGCGGCGCGCAATTGCAGACGCTGCTGCGTCTGGCCGCGCCGATCTTCGTGCCGCCCGCAGGACCATCACGCCAGGACGCGCAATGGCGCCTGCAGCGGGCATCGCCCTCCTCGGCCACATCCGGAGGTTCCGGCCACGTCCTGAGCCTCGACAACCGGGGCACGGATCATCTGCAGCTGACGCAGATCCTCGTGCGACGCGAAGGTGGCACCGAACTGCTGCGAAAGAACATGTCCCTCTATGTGCTGCCGGGCCGGTCGGCCGACGTGGCGTTGGACCTGCCCCCGCTGGCACCTGGCAGCAGCCTCCAGATCGATGCCGCCAGCGATGCGCCCACCGCATTGCCGGCGGCCACCGTGCACATTCCCCGTGCCGACACCGCGCCACGCCAGTGATGGGACCTCCGGGTTGCAGCTGCTGCGTGTGCCTTGTCACCCCGCTCGGGGCAGGCTGAGCCTTCTTGTGCGCCCTTCGGCGGCGCTCGGCCTCTGCGTGTGCTGCAGTTGCCTGGCTGTTCAGGTTGCCAGTGCGCAGACCGCCGCCCCGAATCCCGCGGAAGAGACGCAGCCCGTGATCCTGAACGTGCGCATCAACGGACAGCCACAGGAGGCGATGCGCCCCATTCGCCGCCGTGGCGCGCAGCTGCTGTTCGGGCGCCCGGACTTCGAGGCCTGGCAACTGGTCATACCGGCTGCGCCCACCGCACGGATCGACGGCCTCGACTACTACGACTTGCGCAGCATCCCGGGCCTCAAGGTGACGCTGGACGAGCGCACCCAGACTGCGAACCTGCAAGTACCGCCCGAGGCCTTCACTGCCGGCGCGAAAGAGGCACGCACCGCACCGCGCGTGCCCCTGTCCGAGGCCGCCCTGGGTGCCTTCCTCAACTATGACGTCGCGTTGCAGCACGACCGCCAGGGCACCCGCGCTTCGGGTTATTTCGATGCGGCGGCATCCGGCGCCTGGGGCGTGATGGCCAGCAACTTCGTGGTCGGCCAGTCTTCGCTCGGAGGCGCCCATAGCGCGACCCGGCTCGACACCTACTACCGGTACGACGACCCCGAGCGCCTGACGCGGCTGACCGTGGGCGACTCGATCACGCAAGGCGCCGTGTGGTCCACGCCGTTTCGTTTCGGCGGCGTGCAGTTCGGCACCCAGTTCAGCCTGCAGCCGGGCTACATCAGCTACCCGACGCCGACGCTGCGCGGCGGCTCGGCCGTTCCTTCGGCGGTGGAGGTGTACGTCAACGACACGCTGCGCTACCAGGACAAGGTGAATGCCGGCCCGTTCGCGATCAGCGACGTGCCGGTGCTGACGGGCGCGGGCGAAATGCGTTTTGCAGTGACCGATGCGCTCGGCGTGCGCCGCACGGTCACGACGCCGTACTACGTGAGTTCGAGCCTGCTGCGTGCGGGCCTCTCGGACTACTCGATCGCGTTCGGCTGGAATCGCCTGCGCTATGGCGAGCGCAGCTTCGACTACGGGCGCCCCTTCGTGTCGGGCAACTGGCGCAAGGGGCTGGATGACACGGCCACGGTCGAACTGCACGGCGAGGCCGATGCGCGCAGCCAGACTGCCGGCGGTGGCCTGAACTGGGTGTGGGCCCCGATCGGCGAATTCGGGCTGCACGGCGCAGCCAGCCGCTCGTCGGATGGCGGGCACGGCACGCTGGCGCGCGCCTCTTTCACGCGCACGAGCAACGACTGGAACTTCTCCGCCAGCCGGCAGGTGGCGAGCCGGGACTTCACCCAGATCGGCTGGCAGGACAGCAAGGTTCACGTCACCGGCCAAAGCCAGGTCTTTGCAGGACGCACGCTGGGAAAGTTCGGAACGCTCGGTGCCAGCTATACGCTGCTGCGCTACAATTCCGGCGAGCACGTCGGCCTGTTGACGGCCAGCTGGTCGCTGGCCGTTGCCGGCAACGCGTGGCTGAGCACCTATGCGGCACGCACCAGCCAGAACGCCACGCGCCCGACCACCACCGTCGGCGTGACACTGACCGTGCCGCTGGGCGAACGCCGCAACCTCTCGGTCTCGACGCAGCGCAGCGAAGGACGCAACACGACCACCGCCGAAATCAACCAGTCGCCACCCAGCGATGCCGGCTACGGCTACCGGCTGCTGGTGTCGCGCGGCGAGCTCCAGCGGACGGAGGCGAGCGTCGACTGGCTCGGCCGCTACGGCACCGTCACGGCCGAAGCCGCACGCCTGGGCGGCGACACGGGTCTGCGCCTGCGCGCCAGTGGCGCGGTGGGCTATACGCAAGGACTTGCGTTCGCAACCCGCCAGTCCGACGACGCCTTCGCGCTGGTCACCGTGCCGGGCGCGCCCGGCATCAAGGTCTACCGCGAGAACCAGCCCTGGACCACCACCGACGCCGAGGGACGCGCCATCGTGACCGGCCTGCGCGCCTACGAATCGAACCGGATCGGCATCGACAGCACCGACCTCCCCATCGAGGCGCAGGTGCGCAGCGACACGGTCCAGGTGGTCCCGCGCTACAAGGGCGTCGCGATTGCGGGCTTCGATATTTCCCACAACACGCAGGTGCTCGCGATCGTCCGCCTGCCGGACGGACGGCCGCTGCCACCCGGCATCGACATCTGGAGCAGCACCCGCGCGACATCGCTCATCTCCGGTTACGGAGGTGCGGTGTCCATCGAGCGACCGCAGGCCGGCGAGCAGTTCGAAGCGCGCTGGCGTGGCGGACAATGCCGCTTCACGCTGGGCCCCGTGCTCCCCAAGAGCATCCTGTCCGGCCTTGGACCCTACACATGCGAACCGATCGCCGCAGCCCCGTCGCCCCGTTGAAGCGCCGCCTCCGCAACGTGGCGTTGGCAGCGGCCATGCTGTCGGCGGCCGGCGCGGCGCAGGCCGGGACCGGGCAGACCTGCAATATTCTTCTGTGCGTGACCGTCATTGCGGGCGACCTTGCATTCGGCAACTACGCGCCGCTGAGCGCCTTGGTGACCGACAGCACGTCGACGATCACGATACAGGCGCGCCTGATCCTCGGGGTATTGCCGACCGCGGTCAGCTACACCATCGACCTGGGGACAGGCGCCGGAACGGTCGCACAGCGCAAGATGACCTCGGGCGCCAACGGGCTGAACTACAACCTGTACACCACTGCGGCGCGTGGCACGGTCTGGGGCGCGGGCAGCGTCACGGGCGCCACGAGCGGCGTCACGGGCACTGCTTCGCACACCGTCTACGGGCGCATCCCGGCCAGCCAGACCACCGTGGTGCCCGGAAGCTATGCGGACAGCATCGTCGTCACCGTCACGTTCTGACAGGCGCGGGATCGAGACATTCCCGCAAGGAGCACGCATGGTCATCCTCGAAACCGTCTTCCGCGCGACCCTCGTGGCGTGCGGCGCCACCCTCGCCGCCGTCGCCCATGCGGCCGACTACACCGGCCCGATCTTTGATGCCCACCTCCACTACAACGAGGAAGCCTGGAACGGCAGCAGCGGCCCGTTCCCGCCGGCCGATGCGTCGCCCGCATGCAGCGCAACGGCGTGCGCGCCATCGTCGGAAACTCACGACCCAACGAAGGGACGCGCACGCTCGCGGCCTCGCGCGAGACGCGTGAAGCCGGCGTCACGGTTGTGCCCTTCGTGCGCCTCTATCGCACCCGCGCCGACTACACCAACTGGTTCCGCGACGAAACCATCCACGAGATGGTGCAGACCGAGCTCGCGCGCGGCACGGCCAGCGGCCCCTACCGCGGCATCGGCGAGTTCCATCTGTACGAGAGCGCCAACGCCAACGGCCCGGTGGCGAAGAAGCTGATGGTGCTGGCCGAACAGCGGCAGCTCGCGGTGCTCGCGCACGTGGACGATGAGGCGGTCGACCTGCTGATGGCGCACACGCCCACGCAGGGCCGCGACACCCGGCTGATCTGGGCGCACACCGGCATCGGCGGCACGCCCGTGGCGCGGGTGCGGCAGATGCTCGAACGCTATCCGCGATTGATGGGCGAACTGTCGTACCGCCCCGGGCTCACCTGCGAGGGCGGCAAGCTGTGCGCGCCGTGGCGCGAGTTGATCCTCGCGTTTCCCGACCGCTTCCTCATTGGCTCGGACACCTGGATCAACCAGCGCTGGAGCGCCTACGACGAGATCATGCAGGGCTACCGCGGCTGGCTCGGCGACCTGCCGCCGGCCGTGGCGCAGCGCGTGGCGTGGGGGAATGCGGCCGGCTTGTTCGGGGTGCGATAGCCCGACGGAACCAAGGGTTTACCCTAACCCCCGGTTACACTGCGCATCACCTTCTTACGTGAGCGGTGGGGGTCTTTTTCAGCTTTGGAGAGGCGTCCGACTGCTCGACACCTACCCAATGCCTTCCCTGAAAACCTCCCTTCACCGCAGAGACGTGATCAAGCGGTTTGCCGCCGCGGGCGCCGCGGTCGCGCTTCCTGCCCTCGCCCAACCCGCACGCATCGTGCTCGGACAATCCGCCGCGTTCAGTGGCCCGGCCGAGCAGTTGGGCCTGCAGATGAACCAGGGCGCGCGCATCTACTTCGACGCGCTCAATGCAACGGGCGGCGTCAACGGCCGCACCATCGAACTGCGCACGCTCGACGACGGCTACGAACCCGAGCGCTGCAAGGCGAACACCGACAAGCTCATCAAGGACGATGTCTTCGCCCTCTTCGGCTACGTCGGCACGCCCACCTGCATGGCGGCGATGCCGCTGGTCGATGCGGCGAAGATTCCGTTCTTCGGCCCGTTCACCGGCGCAGAGGTATTGCGCGATCCGTTCCGCAAGACCGTGTTCCATGTTCGCGCTTCGTACGACGACGAGACCGCGCTGATCGTCAAGCAGCTCACCTCGCTGGGCATCCAGAAGATCGCGGTGTTCCACCAGAACGATGCGTACGGACAGGCCGGGCTCGAAGGCGTGCTTCATGCACTGAAGCCCATCGGCCTTGTACCCGTTGCGGTGGGAACGGTCGAGCGCAACTCGGTCAACGTGACAAAGGCCGTGAAGGACATCATGGCCGCCGGCCCCGCGGCCGTGATCCAGGTGGGTGCCTACAAGGCGTGCGCGGCATTCATCCGGGAAGCGCGCAAGGCCGGCTACGGCGGGACCTTCTTCAATGTGTCGTTCGTCGGCACCCAGGCACTGGCCGACGAACTCGGCAAGGACGCCCGGGGCATCGTGATCAGCCAGGTCATGCCCTCCCCGTTCTCGACGAGCACGGCGATCTCGCGCGAATACGTGGAAGCCGTGCGCAAGGCGGGCGGCGACGCCAAGCCGAACTACTCGAGCATGGAAGGCTACGTCGCGGCCAAGGTGTTCACCGAGGGTTTGAAGCGCGCCGGCAAGCCAGCCACGCGCGACTCGCTGATCGCCGGGCTCGAGTCGATGCAGAACACCGACTTCGGTGGCTTCCACGTCGACTTCAGCGCCCGCGATCACAAGGCGTCGAGCTACGTCGAGTTGTCGATGCTGACGAAAGACGGCAAGGTTCGCCGCTGAGTCAGGGCGGGCTGCCGCGCCGCTCGAAGACTCCGTGGACAAGACGCTCACGTTCAAGACGTAGCCCCACGCGGCGTCCATCCAAACGCCCTCCAGCGCGAAGCAAGTAGCTCCATTCCCCGGCACAAAGAAAAACGGGTCAGAGCTTGTGGCTCTGACCCGTTTTTCTGTCTGACGATTTGGTCGGTGTGAAAGGATTCGAACCTTCGACCCCTTGCACCCCATGCAAGTGCGCTACCAGGCTGCGCCACACACCGAAGCCTGCAATTATAGCCGGCTGAATTCAGCGTCCGACGGTCAGCAGCTCGCGAATTTCAAAAAGCTCGCGCCGAAGGTGCAACAGCTGCGACAGATCGACCGTGCGCGACGCAGTTTGCTCGGGGCTGTCTTGCAAGGCGGCGTCGAATTCTTCCTGGTCGATCTCGATCGCTTCCATGCCTTCGCGTGGCACCTCGCCGGCCTTGCGGCGGTCGCGCTCGCCCTGCACAAGCTCCTGCAGCTTGTTGCGCGCGCCGCTGATCGTGAAGCCCTGGTCATAGAGCAGGTCGCGGATGCGGCGGATCATGAGCACCTCGTGGTGCTGGTAGTAGCGACGGTTGCCGCGGCGCTTCATGGGCCGCAGTTGTGTGAACTCCTGTTCCCAGTAGCGCAGCACGTGCGGCTTGACGCCGCAAAGCTCGCCGACCTCACCGATGGTGAAGTAGCGTTTGACAGGAATAGGCGGGAGCGTTTTCTCCATTGAAATCAAGACGGTGCGCGGGAAACCGGAGAGATTACTCTACGCAACCGCGCAGCACCAAGCACTATTCGGTGCCCAGGCTCCACTCGACTTCGGATGAGCCGTTTTGGTCGATGCTTCCGTGGATCTGTTCCTTGAGCTTGGCGCTCGCGTGGAACGTGGCAACACGACGTTCGCCGATCGGAATGGCTTCGCCGGTGCGCGGGTTGCGGCCCGGCCGGGGCGCCTTCATGCGGATCTGGAAGTTGCCGAAGCCCGAGATCTTGACGTCCGTGCCTTCGATCAGGCTGTTGGCCACGAGCTCGAAGAACGCTTCGACCATGTCCTTGGACTCACGCTTGTTCAGGCCGCTCTGCTCGAACAGCAGGTCGGCCAGATGCGCCTTGGTAAGCGCCGGCGTTTCGAGAGCCTCGAGCGTGAATTCGGCAGCGTTCATTCTCATCATCCCCTCAAGCGGCCGCCCAGCTTGGCGCCCAATTGTTCGACGATCGCACGGACCGCAGGCTCGACCTTCTCGTCCGTCAGGGTGGCTGTGTCGCTCTGGAAACTCAGGTGAACCGCCATGCTCTTCTCGCCTTGTGCCAGGGCACCCGGTGCTGCGACGGCACCGTCGCGCAGAGGCTGCGGGCGGTAGATGTCGAACAGCGTCGCGTCGCGCAGCAGGCCTTGTGCGGCCGCCGTCGTGCGGATCGTTTGCATCAATGCATTGTGCGAGACAGCCTCGGCGACAACGACCGCGATGTCGCGTTCGACCGCCTGGTGCTTGGGCACCGGCTGCGCCACAGGCACCGGCCGTGCCGTGACGGCATCGAGGTCGAGTTCGAACAGCACCGGCGCCTGCGCGAAGTCCCACTTCTGGCGCCAGCGCGGATGCAGCTCGCCAACAAAGCCGATGGCCTTGCCGTCGATCAGCACGCGCGCCGCGCGGCCCGGGTGCAGGGCCGGATGCTCGGCCGGCTCGAAGCTCGGCACCAGCGGTGCAAGCAGTGCTTCGACGTCGCCCTTGGCGTCGTAGAAATCGACGCGCTGCGCCTTGCCGTCCCAGCGCGCTTCATCGGCATCGCCCCAGGCGAGACCCGCCACGCGCATCGGCTGGTTGACGCCGCGCACGGTGCTGTCGGTGGTGGCGACGCTGTCGTCGCGCATGAACACGCGGCCCAGTTCGAACACGCGCACGCGCGGTGCCTTGCGGTCGAGATTGAACTTCAGCACCTGCAGCAGCGAGCCGATCAGTGAGGAGCGCATCACGCTCATCTGGCTGGCGATGGGGTTCAGCAGCTTGACCGGGTTGGCGTTGCCGGCGAGGTCCTGCTCCCAATGCGCTTCGACAAAGCTGAAGTTGATGGTTTCCTGGTAGCCGAGCGCCGCGATGCTGCGGCGCACCGCGAAGCGGCTGCGCTGTGCCTCCGTCCGCACGCGGGCCGTGATGAGCGTCAGCGGGGCGGTGGTCGGCAGGTTGTTGAAGCCGATCAGGCGCGCGACCTCTTCGATCAGGTCTTCTTCGATCAACAGGTCGAAGCGGTGCGGCGGCGGGGTGACCGTCAACGTGCCTTCGCCTTCAGTCAGCGCAAAGCCGAGGCGGCTGAGCGCATCGGCGCATTGCGCCTGCGTCAGCGGCATGCCGATCACGCGCGCAGCACGTGCCACGCGTAGCGTGACGGGCACCGCTTCGGGCACATGCAGCTTCTGGTCGTCCATCGCGCCAGCTTCGCCACCGCAGATCTCGACGATCAGTTGCGTGATGCGCTCGATGATCTGCACCGTGCGGCTCGGGTCCACACCGCGCTCGTAGCGATGGCCCGCATCGGTCGAGAAGTTGAAGCGGCGCGAACGCCCCTGCACAGCTTCGGGCCACCAGAACGCGGCCTCGACATAGATGTTGCGTGTGTCGTCGGACACCGAGGTGGCATCGCCACCCATGATGCCGGCCAGCGATTCGACTTCGCGGTCGTCGGCGATCACGCCGACCTTGTCGTCGACCGTGATCGTCGTGCCATTGAGCAGCTTGAGCTGTTCGCCCGCCTTGCCCCAGCGCACCGTGAGGCCGCCGTGGATCTTGTCGAGATCGAAGATGTGGCTGGGCTGGCCGTATTCGAACATCACGTAGTTCGAAATGTCGACCAGCGGCGTCACGCTGCGCTGGCCGCAGCGCGCGAGGCGCTCGACCATCCAGGCGGGCGTGGCCACCTTGGTGTTCACGCCGCGCACGATGCGGCCCGAGAAACGGCCGCAGAGTTCGGGGGCTTCGACCTTGACGGGGAGCACGTCGGCAAACGAGGTTTTCACCGGCGCGATGGCCGGCGTCTTGAGCGGCGCGCCGGTGAGCGCCGCGAGTTCGCGTGCGACACCGTAGACGCTGAGGCCGTGCGCCAGATTGGGCGTGAGCTTGAGCGTGAGCAGCGCGTCGTCGAGCTTCAGCACGTCGCGCACA
>CAMATD010000129.1 GCA_945860785.1 Variovorax sp. YR752
TAGTCGAAGCCGCCGGCGACCATGTGGCATTCCATGATCTCGTCGCGCACCTGCACCGCGGCCTTGAACTGGTCGAACACGTTGGGCGTGGTGCGGTCGAGCAGCACCTCGACGAACACCGTGAAGCCGCGGCCGAGCTTGTGCGGATCGAGCCGCGCCTCGTAGCCGAGGATGAAGCCGTCGCGCGTCAGGCGCTGCACGCGCGCGAGCACCGCGGTGGGCGACAGCGCCACCGCCTCGGCCAGCTTGAGGTTGGTGATGCGGCCGTCCTCCTGAAGGATCTTCAGCAGGCGAAGGTTGATGCGGGGTCGAGATCGAGCATTGGTGGATTATCCGGTCCACGCATCGATCCGTTGCAGAAGATGCGGCCTATGGAAGCAGACCATAGGAGATAGAACCAAGGAAATGCCCTGTGCATACCCTGCGCCTACCCTCGGCGCCGAGGCGCCCTGCCTTCTCAGCGAACGGTCGTCTGCGACCGCGCCGCCGCTTGCTGGTTCGTCAGCTGCTCGACCAGCGCGCCGTAGGCGGGGCTTGCGCGCAGCTTGTTGTATTCGGCCACGGCTTGGCGGTAGGCGGGCCGTGAAGTGTCCGCGCCGGCTTCCCCGTTCTGCTGCGCGGCCAGGCCCGACTGCATCCACAGCCGCGTGTCGGCGGCCACGGCGGCACGGGTGTTCGCGGAGACAACGGCCGCCTGCTGCGAGAACCCGTCGGTGTAGCCTTGCGTGGGCGCGGTCTTCAGCCACTGCTGTGCGTCGGCCGTCACGGCGGCGCGCGTCGTGGACGAGGCGAGCGGCACGGGCCTCGGGTCGCCCTCGGCGTAGTTGCCGGCAAAGCTCGGTGCCGAGGCGATGCCCAGCAGCGCTGCGACGGTGGCGGTGGTCAGAAGGCGGGTGGCGGAAGAAGACTTCATTCGGAACTCCTTGGTGGTGGTTGGTGAGTCCAACTCTATGAAGTGGATCTGCGCGATCGATAACCTGTTGATGACAGTTTTGTTATCTGCAAAGGCCTTGGTGCGCGCGAGCGCGCGGGGCCTCCTTTCGCCTATCGCTCACCCGACGGGATCGTTCCTTCGCGCGTGGCGGGCTGGCCTGCACGAGACGCGGGCTGCGATGACATCGACGCAATCGACGCCCGAACAACGCCGCATAACGTCTCTTGCATAACCGTCAGCGCGGCGCGCATAAGCCATGGCGCGACGGGCGTGAGAGGTCTATCGTTGCGGCCACCTGTTCAACCAAGGGATCTCTCATGAGTGAAAAGCTCTCCTTCGTCAATCCGACCGCCAACAGCCCCTGGGGCACGTACCTCTCGCAGGTCGATCGCGTGGTTCCCTACCTCGGCCCGCTGGCCCGCTGGGTCGAAACCCTGAAGCGCCCCAAGCGCGCGCTGATCGTCGACGTGCCGATCGAGATGGACGACGGCACCATCGCCCACTTCGAGGGCTACCGCGTGCAGCACAACATGAGCCGCGGCCCGGGCAAGGGCGGCGTGCGCTTCCACCCCGACGTCACGCTCGAAGAAGTGATGGCGCTGTCGGCCTGGATGACCATCAAGACCGCGGCGGTCAACCTGCCGTACGGCGGCGCCAAGGGCGGCATTCGCGTCGACCCGAAGAAGCTGTCGCTGCAGGAGCTTGAAAAGATCACCCGCCGCTACACCAGCGAGATCGGCATCATCATCGGCCCGCACACCGACATCCCTGCGCCCGACGTCAACACCAACGGTCAGATCATGGCTTGGATGATGGACACCTACTCGATGAACACCGGCGGCACCGCCACCGGCGTCGTCACCGGCAAGCCGCTGCACCTGGGCGGCTCGCTCGGCCGCGTCAAGGCAACCGGCCGCGGCGTGTTCGTCACCGGCCGCGAAGCCGCGCGCCGCCTCGGCCTCGACCTGCGCGGTGCGCGCATCGCCGTGCAGGGCTTCGGCAACGTGGGCTCGGTCGCGGCCGAACTGTTTGCCGAAGCGGGCGCCAAGATCGTCGCGGTGCAGGACCACACCGGCACCATCGTCAACACCAACGGCCTCGACCTCGCGACGCTGATTCCCATCGCCAACAAGGACGGCGTGATCGCCTTCAAGGGCGGCGACGTGGTGCCCAACGAAGCCTTCTGGGACACGGCCTGCGACATCCTGATCCCGGCCGCCCTCGAAGGCCAGATCACCGCCGAACGCGCACAGAAGACGACGGCCAAGCTGGTGCTCGAAGGCGCCAACGGCCCCACGGTGCCGACCGCCGACGACATCCTCGCCGAGCGCGGCGTGCTGGTCGTGCCCGACGTGATCTGCAACGCCGGCGGCGTGACGGTGAGCTACTTCGAATGGGTGCAGGACTTCTCGTCTTTCTTCTGGGACGAGGACGAGATCAACGTGCGCCTCGACCGCATCATGATGAACGCGCTCAACCAGATCTGGGACACGGCGGACAAGCACAAGATCACGCTGCGCACGGCGACCTATGCGGTGGCTTGCGAGCGCATCCTGATGGCGCGCCAGGAACGCGGCCTGTACCCATGATTTTTTGATGCGCGGGGGTTGTATGCTCAGAGAATGACCACCAACCCCGTGCAAAAACTTCCTCCTGTTCCTGCAGACAGCCTCGCCCGTCTGCAGGCCCTGATGGCCAGCGGGCAGCGCAAGCTGCTGGGGCTGGTCGATGCACCCGGCGCGGGCAAGTCCACGCTCGCGCTGGCGCTGCTTCAAGCCGTCGGCAATGACCGCGCGCAAGTCGTGCCCATGGACGGCTTCCACCTCGCGAACGTCGAACTCCAGCGCCTCGGTCGCGCCGACCGCAAGGGCGCTCCCGACACCTTCGACAGCGCCGGCTACGTGGCGCTCCTCGAGCGCCTGCGCTCGCAGCGGCCCGACGGCGACATCGTCTACGCCCCCGAATTCCGCCGCGAGATCGAGGAGCCGATCGCCGGCGCCATTGCTGTGCTGCCTTCGACGCAGCTTGTCATCACCGAAGGCAATTACCTCCTGCGCGACGTCGGCCCCTGGGCGGGCGCCGCGGCGATGCTCGATGAAGTCTGGTACGTCGACATCGACGACGCCGTGCGCGAGCAGCGCCTGGTGCAGCGCCACCAGCAGTTCGGTCGCAGCGCCGAGGCAGCGCGCGACTGGGTGGCCAGCACCGACGCGCCCAATGCGCGGCTGATTGCCGCGACCAGGGCGCGCGCCCACCACGTGCTGCTCTGGTCCTGAAAATCGTTCGCTGAAAAAGGGAACGACGGCGCGCGGCGGCGCTCGAAGCCCTGCCGGCGGAAGCGCCGGTTAGCATTCGCCGCGCCATGCCGTCCACTTCCTTTCCTTCTTCCCTCCGCGCTCCGGTTCTCGTCCTGAGCCTGCTGTCCGCCCTCGTGCTCGCCGGTTGCGGCAGCAGTTCGCGGCGCGTGTCGTACGAGCCGGAGGAGTTCGACTCCACCACCACCCACACGCGCAACTACGCCGCCACCGAGGCCCAGACCTGCGAGGCCGCGCGCCGCGCGCTGCTGAGCCAGGGCTACATGGTCACCGCGGCCAACGCCGACCTGGTGACCGGGCGCAAGAGCTTCCAGCCGGCGGCCGAGGTGCATGTGGAGGTCGAGTTCCGCGTGGTCTGTGCGCGCGAAGGCGGCAAGTCCGGCAAGCAGAGCACCGTGGCTTTTGCGACGGCGCTGCAGGACCGCTACGGCATCAAGAAGGTCAACAACTCGGCCAGCGTGGGCGTGGGTGCCTTCGGGTCGTTGTCGCTGCCCTTTGCCGGCAGCGACGACGCGATGGTCAAGGTGGCCAGCGAAACCCTCACCGACGAGCGCTTCTACGACCGCTTCTTTACGCTGGTCGATCGCTTCCTCGAAGGCGGCGGGGCCGACGCACCGCCCGACATGCCGGCCGAGGCGCCCCAGGTGCCCCAGACGCCGCCTGCACCGGCGACCTCCTTCCCCGTAGTGCCCTCACCGAACCGCGGCTGATCCCGCGGTCCCGCTGCGGGGCGGCCTACCGCACCAGCGTCGACTTGCCGAACAGGCTCTCGATCAGCTCCACCGCCACTTCCGCGGTCTGGTTGCGCACGTCGAGCGCGGGGTTGAGTTCCACCACGTCGAGCGAGCCGAGCCGGCCGGTGTCGGAGATCATCTCCATGCACAGCTGCATCTCGCGGTAGGTCGGGCCGCCGCGCACGCCCGTGCCCACGCCCGGCGCATCGGCCGGGTCGAGGCAGTCGAGGTCGAAGCTCACATGCAGGTGGGTGTCTTCGTCCACGTCCTGCAGCGCCTCGATCATGGTGGTGCGCATGCCGTGCTCGTCGATGTGGCGCATGTCGAACACGCTCAGGCCCAGCGTGCGAATGGCCTCTTTCTCGTCGGCGTCGACGCTGCGGATGCCGATGAAGCGGATGGCCTCGTGCGCCAGCGCCGCGCGCTCGCCGCTCCAGCCGGTGAGCACCGCGGGCCCGTGGCCCAGCAGGCACGACACCGGCATGCCGTGCAGGTTGCCGCTGGGGCTGGTGGTTTCGGTGTTGACGTCGGAGTGCGCGTCGAGCCACAGCACGCGCAGCTTCTTGCCGCGCTTGCGCGCATGCCAAGCCACGGCGCTGATCGATCCGATGGCCAGGCAGTGGTCGCCGCCCATCATCACGGACACATGGTTGGCGCCGAGTGCGGTGTCGACGGCGTTGTAGACCGAGCGGTTCCAGGCGATCACCTCGTCGAGGTGGCGCAGGCCGTTCGCCGGCGGCGCCCAGGGCGTGGCCGGGCCGGCGAGGTTGCCGCGGTCGATGACCATGTAGCCCTGCCGCGCGAGCGCTTCGGGGAGGCCGGCCACGCGCAGCGCGTCGGGGCCCATGCCTGCGCCGCGGACGCTGGCGCCGATGTCGGTCGGTGCGCCGATCAGTTCGAGGGTGGTGTTCATGTCGGCTTCCCAATGTGTTGCCACAGATACGCATAACCCAGCGCATCCATGAAAGCGGATTCCTTGTTGTCCGAGGCCGCGCTGTGGCCGCCTTCCATGTTCTCGTAGAAGCTGCTGTCGTGGCCCAGCGCCACGAGCTTCGCGTGCATCTTGCGCGCATGCACCGGGCCCACGCGATCGTCGTGGGTCGAGGTGGTGAAGAGCGCGGGCGGATAGCTCTGGCCGGCCTTCGCGTTCTCGTAGGGCGAGAAGGTCTGGATCCAGGCCCATTCCTCGGGCTGGTCCGGGTCGCCGTACTCCGCGATCCACGAGGCGCCGGCCGACAGGTGCGTGTAGCGCCGCATGTCCAGCAGCGCCACCTCGCTCACGATCGCGCCGTAGAGCTGCGGGTAGAGCGTGAGCATGTTGCCCATCAGCAGGCCGCCGTTGCTGCCGCCCATCGCGCCGAGGTGCGCGGGTGAAGTGATGTTGCGCGCGAACAGGTCTTCGGACACGGCCGCGAAGTCTTCGCAGGTGCGCAGCCGGTTCTCCTGCAACGCGGCTTGGTGCCAGCGCGGGCCGTACTCGCCGCCGCCGCGGATGTTGGCGATCACGTAGACGCCGCCCTTGTCGAGCCAGGCGCGGCCGATGCTGCCGCTGTAGCTCGGCTGCAGGGAGATTTCGAAGCCGCCGTAGGCGTACTGCAGCGTCGGGTTCTGGCCGTTGGCCACGAGGTCCTTCGCGGCGATCTCGAAGTAGGGCACGCGCGTGCCGTCCTTCGAGGTGGCAAAATGCTGGCTCACGCCGTAGCGCGAGGCATCGAAGAAGCCCGGGCTGTCCTTCAGCACCTCAGGCTCGCCTTGCCCGATGGTGCCGATGTAGAGCGTGGTCGGCTGCAGGAAGCCGCTCACGGTCAGGAAGTAGTCGTTGCTTTCGTTCTCGTCGATGCCGCCGGCCGCGATGGTGGAGAGCGCCGGCGCGCCGCCCAGGCTCTCGCGCTTCCAGGCGCCGGCCTGGGGCGTGAGCACTTCGAGCTTGTTCACCACGTCGTGCATCACGTTGAGGATCAGGTGATGGCGCGTCCATGAATGGCTGTCGAGCGCGGTGGTGTCGTCGGGCTCGAACAACACGGTGAGCTCGCGCCGGCCGGCCATGTAGTCATCGAACTTCGCGGCCAGCAGCGAGCCGGACTTGTAGGTGCGGCCGCCCACGCTCCAGTCTTCGCGCGGCTCGATCAGCATCCACTCGCGCGTGATCTCGGTGTTGGAATCGTCGGGCACGTCGATCTTGACGAGCTGGCCGTCCTTGCCGCGCAGCCAGGTTTCGCTTTCGTAGAAATCGATCTGGCGCGAGACGAAGTCGCGTTCGAAGCCGGGCGTGTTGTCGCGGTAGGCGCTGACGGACATGTCTTCGGGCGCGCCTTCGTAGACCGTGATGGCGCTGGCCAGCGGCGTGCCGCGCTGCCATTCCTTCACGATGCGCGGATAGCTCGAACTCGTCATCGAGCCGGGGCCGAAGTCGGTGGCCACGTAGAGGTGGTCGATGTCTTTCCACGCGACATGGTTCTTGGCTTCGGGCAGCGTGAAGCCGCCTTCGACGAACTGCCTGCTTTCGAGATCGAACTCGCGCACCACGTCGGCATCGGCGCCGCCGCGCGAGAGCGAGATCAGGCAGCGCTTGTAGTCGGGCTCCAGGCAGTCGGCACCGTGCCACACCCAGTTCTCCTTGTCGGCCGCGGCCAGTGCATCGAGGTCGATCACCGTCTCCCAGGCGGGCTGGAGCTTGCGGTATTCATCGAGCGTGGTGCGGCGCCAGAGGCCCTTCGGATGCGCCTTGTCGCGCCAGAAGTTGTAGTAGCCGGCGCCGATCTTGCGGACCATCGGAATGCGAT
Organism: Variovorax sp. YR752; assembly: GCA_945860785.1. GTDB lineage: Bacteria > Pseudomonadota > Gammaproteobacteria > Burkholderiales > Burkholderiaceae_C > Variovorax. Next base: position 6,767 of record CAMATD010000129.1, read on the forward strand.
CGTCCGAGTCGAGCACCTCGAGGATGCCCTGCTCGAGCGCCTTGAACGCGGGCGACTGTGCACAGGCCTGCACCGTCTTCGCGTTCTCCTGTCGGGCCCAGTCCAACTGGGCGGCGCCGTCGATGTCTTCGAGCCAGAGGTGGTCGTCTTGCTGCTGCGGGGGGAGGCTGGATGTCATGGCCGCAGTGTACGAAGACCCTGTGAAAGAAGCCCTGTGAGCAGTTGTTGCCGCGGCGGCCACTTTTGCATTACTTGGGGCAAACCCCGTCCCACCCCGGTGGAAACACTGAAGGAGGCGGGGCCCATGAACGCCATGTGCGGGGTATCCGTGCCGAACGGCGCATGCCCCACCAAGGAGACACAACACATGAAACACCTGAGCGGTCTTGATGCCACCTTCCTGCACCTGGAAACGCCGGAAATGCCGATGCACGTGGGCTCGCTCAACGTGCTCGCTCTGCCCAAGGGCTACAAGGGCGATTTCTACGAGGACGCCAAGCAGTTCATGGCCAGCCGCATCCACCTGGCCGACGTGTTCACGCGCAAGCTCGCGCTCATGCCCTTCGACATGTCGAACCCCGTGTGGGTCGACGACGAGGACATCGACCTCGACTACCACGTGCGCCACATCACGCTGCCCAAGCCCGGCACCAACCGGCAGCTGCAGCAGTACGTGGCGCGGCTGCATTCCACGCTGATCGACCGCAGCCGGCCGATGTGGGAGTTCTTCATCATCGACGGCCTGCAGAGCGGCCAGGTGGCGCTCTACACCAAGGTGCACCATGCGGGCATCGACGGGCAGGCCGGGGTCGAAGTGGGCAAGGCCATCTTCGACCTCGAGGCCACAGGCCGCGTGGTGAAGCCGCCGCGTTCGCGCCCGCGCAGCAGCGGCTACCAGTTGGGCATGGCCGAACTCGCCACCGCGGCGTTGCGCAACACGGCGCAGCAGTACATCAAGCTCTTCAAGATGGCGCCGGCCATCGCGCGTGCGATCGGCGGTCTTGCCAAGCCCGACGAGAAGGCGGCCGAGAAGGCTGCGGCCAGTGCGCCGAAGAAGTTCAACCTCTTCGCGCCGCGCACCTCGCTGAACGTGTCGATCACCAACCAGCGCACCTTCGCCGGCCGCACCATCTCGCTGGCCGAGACCAAGTACGTCGCCAAGCACTTCGGCGTGTCGCTCAACGACGTGGTCATGGCCACCGTGGCCGGCGCGCTGCGCCATTACCTGGCCGACAACAACGAGCTGCCGGCCAAACCGCTGGTGGCCGGCGTGCCGGTGAGCCTGCGCGAAGCCGGTGATGACACGGCCAACAACCAGGCCAGCATGATCCTCGTGAGCCTGGCTACCGACATCACTGACCCGATCCAGCGGCTGAAGGCGATCAACGCGTCGTCGACCAGCTCGAAGTCAACGATGAACCGCTTCAAGGCCGTGATCCTCGACGACTTCCCGACCTTCGCGGCGCCCTGGCTGGTGTCGGGCATCGCCTCGATGGTGGGCCGCTCGGGCATCGTCAACCTGCTGCCGCCGGCCGCCAACGTGGCCATCTCCAATGTGGCGGGCGCGCCGTTCCCGATGTACTTCGCGGGGGCGCTGGTGACCTGCTACTACCCGGTGTCGATCGCCAGCCACGGCACGGCGCTCAACGTGACGGTGCAGAGCTACAACGGCCGCATGGACTACGGCCTGATCGCCTGCCGCCGCGCGGTGCCCGACATCACCGAGATCGGCGACTACATGCTGGCCGAGCACAAGCTGCTGATGGACCTGACGCAGAAGCACCCGGCGGCTGCCGGTGCTGCAGCCGCGCCTGCCAAGCCCGCAGCCGAGCCGGCCCCGGTGGCGGAGAAGGCCGCGTCCGCCGTGAAGAAGCCCGCTGCACGCAAGAAGGCACCGGTGAGCGCGAGCCGCAAGGCCGCCGCACCGGTCAAGGCCACTGCCAAGAAGGCCCCGGCCAAGACGGCAGGCAAGACCGCCATCAAGACCACTGCCAAGCCGGTAGCCCGAAAGGCCGCACCGGCCAAGCGCGCCGGCGCCTCCAGGGCCGCTGCGGCATGATTCGAGAGGGGCAGGCCAGAAAATTGGGGCAGTTGGACTAGTTTTCCGACGGTTCTAGTTTTGCAGGCCTAGGCCCTTCGAAAGAAGATTGGCTCATCGCGAAACCCGCGACCCACTCAACTTCAAGGAAATCTTCATGTCCACGCAAACCACCCTCGCTTCCGCAGCCATCCACGTCGTCGGTCAGTACAACGACGCGGGCAAGACCCTGGTCGGCGCCTACCGCACCGGCGTGCATCGCCTCCTGGGCGGCGCCGCTTCGCGCTACAGCAACTTCCTCGGCAGTCGCCAGATCCCGCTGGTGAGCGAACAGATCAAGGCCAACCTGATCGGCGCGCAAGAGAAGGTCAACGGCTTCCTGGCCAACCGCCTGGACATTGACACCAGCCGCATCGTGAACGTGATGGACCGCGTTGCCGCCGGCACCACCAGCGGCATCGAATCGGTTGCCAGCCGCGTGGCCCGCGTCGAATCGCCGGCTGCCACCACGGTGCTCAAGGCCCTGAACGCCATCAACCAGTCGATCGCCACCGTCTCGGTGCAGATCGCCGACAAGATCGCCGCCGGTGCCAAGCAGATCGAAACGCGCGTTGGCGGCGAAGCTGCCAAGCCCGTGCGCACGGTGAAGGCCAAGGCCGCTGTGGCCAAGAAGCCGGTTCGCCGCGCTGCTGCCCGCAAGGCAGCCTGACCCCCAAGGCGCTCTGCGCCTTTTTTCTTTCTGGTACCTGGAGCACTGAATGGCGACCCGCACTGACGAAACTGCAAAGTTGAAGAAGAAGGCGACGCCTGCAAGGAAAGCTCCAGCGGCGAAGAAGAAAGCAGCTGCGCCCCGCAAGGCCTTGCCTGCTGCGAAGAAGACAGTCGCACCCGGCAAGGCCGAAGGCCTGTTGCGTGCCGGCCTGAAGGCGCTGGACAACGTGCGCAACGATGTCGCCAAGCGCCCAGGCCAACGTGATCGAAGGCCTGCTCGGCATCGGGCAGGGCAAGGTCGATGCCATCACCGGTGTCAGCGCCAAGGCGGCGCTCACCCACGGTTTCCCCAGCCTCGACAGCTTCGGCATCCGCAAGTTCGAAGACGTGTTCGACCAGCGCGTCGCCACCGCCCTGCAACGCCTTGGCATGCCCAGCGCGGAAGAAGTGCGGGCACTGCACGCAGAGGTGGTGCTGCTGCGCGAACGCCTTGCGCAATACGAGAGCAACACCGGCCCCGGCCCTCGCAGCGGCAAACGCTGAGCGACAGCACAAGCCGGCTGTGGCCAGTTCCAACACCACGCGCGATCGCATCCTGCAGACCAGCCTTGCGCTGTTCAACGCGGAAGGATTGGCGGCCGTGTCCACGCACAAGATCGCCGCCGAGCTCGGTATGAGCCCGGGCAACCTGCACTACCACTTCAAGGCCAAGCAGCTGATCGTGGAGTGGCTGTTCCGGCGCTTCGAGCAGCGGCTCGAAGCCCTCAACGGCTCGTCGACATCGATTGCGGCCATCGACGATCTCTGGCTGGCGCTGCACCTGCGCTTCGAAGCCATCGACGAGTACCGCTTCATTTATCGCGACATGGCCTTCCTGGCCGGCGAATACCCGGCCCTCGGCCAGCGCGCCCAGGCGCTCACCGCGCAGAACCTGCTCGCGGCCCAGACGCTCTGCGAAGGGCTGGTGGCCTCGGGCGTGATCGAGACCAGCGCCGAGCAGGCGCGCATCCTGGCCCTGCAGATGGTGTTCACCACCACCTGCTGGCTGTCTTTCGAGCGCCTGGTGCCCGGACGCGATGCGTTGGCACAGGCGGATCCCGGTTTGGCGGCTTTCTACACGCTCACGCTGGTTTCTCCGTATGTTTCCAGCGAATCGAGGGCTTACCTTGATTACCTGAGAGGCAAATACCTCGGATAAATGGCGTTGTCGTCTGACGGGAGAGTGAAACTTTGGCTCCTCATGCTCGTCCTACAAAATAAAGAACCGGAAGGAAAGCCGCCTCCATGAGTACAGCCACGCACGATCACATCGCACCACCCTCCCGCCTGTTGCTGCTCGCCGAAGCGCGCGCCCTCTGGGAAACCGGCGCCGGCATCGCCATGTGGCCGCTGCTGCAACTCACGCCGCGCGGCGACGGGCACCCGGTGCTCGTCTTGCCGGGCCTCGTGGCCGGCGACGGCTCGACCTTGCTGCTGTGCCGCTATCTGAGCAGCCGCGGCTACGACGCACACGGCTGGGGCCTGGGCCGCAATTTCGGCCCGCGCGAAGGCGTGGAAAACGGCATGCTCGAACTGCTGAAGACCCTGCACGACGAGAGCGGCCAGAAGGTCAGCGTGATCGGCTGGAGCCTCGGCGGCGTCTATGCGCGGCTGCTGGCTTCCGCGCAACCCGACCTGATCCGCAACGTCATCACCCTGGGCAGCCCGTTCTCCGGCAGCCCGCGCGCGATCAATGCATGGCGCGTGTACGAAGGCGTGAGCGGCCAGAGCTCGCACGACCCGCGCCGCATGAAGTTCGTGGAACCCACGCCGCCCGTGCCGACGACCTCGATCTTCAGTCGCACCGATGGCGTCGTCGCCTGGCGCTGCAGCATCGAGAAGACCGGGCCGCAGTCGGAGAACATCGAGGTGATCGCGAGCCATCTGGGGCTCGGTGCGCACCCTGCCGTGCTCTATGCGGTGGCCGACCGGCTGGCGCAGCCCGAGGGCCAGTGGAAGCCATTCAATCGCGGGCTCCTGGGGCCGCTGGTCTATCCCGACCCTGACCGCGACCTGTAAGTCGGGGATATCCAGAAGCCGGCAGTAGCCGGCTTTTTCATGTCGACCCATGACTTCTTGCACTTGTTGCGTGGGTGGCCTGTCCGAACAATCCGGACACCATGAACCCGAACCCACCCCGGATCTATCCACGCATCAAGCATGTCAGTTTTCTCGATGCGGTCCAGCCGTTGCTCGACCGGATCGAAGCGCTGGGCGGCAATCGAGAGGCACAGACACCCGTTGCCTTTCCCCTCGCCGGGGATGCGGGCCTGCTGGTGACCTATGCCATCGATGAACCTGCTCAGTTCGTCTCGCTGACTCAGGAGCACATGGACGAGCTGGGCCTCGACGCGCAGGAACTCCACGAGTTGGCGGTCGACAATCTGATCCGGAAGGCGGGGCCGAACATCGGGACGCAGGATCTCGTCATGTACAAGGCCCTCGTGACGGGCGACGACTTCGAAGCCTGCGCGCTGCTCCTGCCCGGCCTCTGGGAAGCGCTGTCGGAGGGGTTCGAAGGGGAACTGCTCGCGGTCGTGCCAAGCCGGAACACGGTCTATTTCATGGACAGCGGAGCGAAGCGGCAACTTGCGGGACAGCCGCTCACGGCCCGGACGATGCTGGATCTCATGTGCGCGACCGCGGCCGACATCAAGGTGCAGGCCAGGGAGCACGGCCTCTCGGACAAGGTGATCGCCCTGACCCCGGACGGCTGGCAGATTCGCGGCACCTTCGAGGACCACGCCACGGCGCTGGCGGTCTAGGGCCAGGCCGTCTTCTTCAGCTGCCCGCCCAGACGTCCAGCACGTAGCGCTGGTCGGCAATCATCTTGTCCATCCACGCGGTGCTGTCGTGCCCATGCTCGCGCGCGAGATCCGTCAGCGTGCGCCGCACATCAGGCTCCATGCGCGAACCGTCGCCGCACACGTACACCACCGCACCGGCCTCCAGCAGCTTCCACACGGCCGCGGCCTGCTCGCGGATCAGGTCCTGCACATAGACCTTGCGCTCACCCGAGCGCGAGAAGGCCGTGTGCAGCTTCATCAGGCCGCGGTGCGACCAGGCCTTGAGTTCTTCGGCATAGATGAAGTCCTGCTCGGGATGCCGGCAGCCGAAGAACAGCATCGCCTCGCCCAGCGCCTCGCCGCGTTCGACCTGTGCGGCGCGCTCCTGCAGGAAGCCGCGGAACGGCGCAAGGCCGGTGCCCGGCCCGACCATGATCAGCGGCCGCGTTGCGTCCTCGGGCAGGCGGAAGCCCTCGGCCGTGGTCTCCCGTATCACGCCGTGCACCGTGTCGCCCGCCTCGGCGCGCGCGAGGTAGTTGGAGCACACACCCTCGAAGGTGCCGTTGCCCGACAGCGCCGGCGCGCTCACCACGCCCACGGTGACGCTGCAGCGCCCCGGCGTCATCGCCGGCGACGACGAGATCGAGTAGTAGCGCGGCGAGAGCGGCGACAGCATTTCGAGAAACACCGCGAACGGCACCTGGCAGGCGCGATGTTCTTCGAGCAGCTCGAGCAGCGACTTGCGCTTGTGCAGTACCTCGGCCTTGTACGCAGCCTGCGAGGCCTCGTCGCTGCCCGATAGGGCCATCAGCTTCGGCTTGGTGAAGGGGCACTCGGTGTAGGCCGCGAGCGTGGCGATCTGCTTGCGCGTGGCCACGTCCTGCAGCTCCACGTAGTCGCCCAGCAGGCGGTCGACCGCGATCACCTGGTCGACCGGCAGCGCGGCCTTGCGGCCCGGCACGGCCTGCAGGCGCACGTGGGCCGAACGATCGAAGCCGAAACGCGCCATCGCCCGTTCGACCTGCGCCGGGCTGTTGCGCGGCACCACGCTCAGGTGGTCGCCGGGGACGTAGTTCACGCCCTCTGGCAGCGTCAGTTCGACATGGCGCGTGGAGCGGCCGCTTTCGGTGTCGCTGCCGGGGTTCTGCAGTTCGCGGTTCTCGAGCACCCGCAATGCGACCGCGCCCAGCGCATCGACCAGCGCGTTCTTCTGCGGCGGCGGCAGTTCTTCGAGCGTGTAGAGCGGCTCGGCCTCCGCGGGCGTGTCGGCGCCGGCCTTGATGCCGAAGGTCTTCACCAGCTCCGACCAGAGCGCATCGCTCCAGTCCTGGAAGGCGCCGTCCATGTCCTCGCGTGCGTCGCCCTCGCCACGCGGATGCACACGCGTGGCGCCCAGCGTTTCGAGCCGCTCGTCGATGCGCCGCGGCACGGCCTGGTAGGTGGCGGCCCAGTCGGTGTTGCCGCAGCCGAACACGCTGAAGCGCACGCCGTTGAGCGCGTCGTCAGCCTTGTCGAGCCAGCGGTGGAACTCGGCCGCGTTGTCGGGCGCCACGCCGTTGTACGAGGCGCAGACGATGGCCACGGCGCCGTTGACCGGCAGGCGCTCGGCATAGTCGTCGAGCGAGACCACCTGCGTGGAGAAGCCGCGCAGCTCACCGGCCTCGGCCAGCTGCCGCGCCAAGTCTTCGGCCGTGCCGAGGTTGGAGCCCTGCAGCACCAGCAGCGAGGTGCCATGGCGCGCCGCCTGCGGCTTGCGCGCGACGGGCTTGGTCGGCGTCGCGGGCGTGGCGGCGGCTTCGCCGTTGTTGCCGCGCGGACGCGAGGCCGGATCGCGCAGCAGCGCCTTGATCTTGAAGTTCTCCGGCTTGATCGTGCGCGCTTCCTTGATCTTGAGCTTGTAGCCCGTGTGATCGACCAGGTTGAAGCGCTGCAGGATCATGCCCAGCGTGAGCACCGCCTCCTGCAAGGCGAATTGCCGCCCGATGCAGGCGCGCTGCCCGTTGCCGAAGGGCTTGAAGGCATTGACCGGCCGTTCGCGCTCGGCCTCTCGGCTGAAGTGGTCGGGGTTGAACTGGTCGGCGTCTTCGCCCCACACGCCCTTGTCACGATGCAACGCGAGCGCATGCATGATGACCATGTTCTTCTTCTTGATCGTGTATTGCCCGCCGATGGTCGTGTCTTCCTTGGCGCGCATCGCGATCGCGGGCGCAGTCGGGAACATGCGCAGCGCTTCCTTCAGCACCTGCATCACGTACTGCAGGCGGTTGACCTGCGCGTAGGTGGGCTTCTGCGAGGTATCGCCGCCGAACACGCTGTCGACCTCGGCCTGCGCCTTGGCCATCGCCTCCGGGCTGTTGAGCAGGAAGTAGATCGCGAAGGAGAGCAGGCCACTCGTGGTTTCGTGTCCCGCGATGAGAAATTCGATGCACTCGTCGCGGATCATCTTGTCGGTGAGCTGCTCGCCGCTCTTCTTGTCCACGCCCGCGATCATGTAGCTCAGCAGATCGGGCTTGGTGGCGATGTCGGCCCCGCTCGCGCGCCGCTCCTCGATGATGTCTTCCACCATCTTGTGCATGAAGCGGATGTCCTTGCGCTGCTGGTTGAACTCCTTCTTGAGCATCAGCTCTTCCAGCGGCAGGCCGCGGCGGTTCTGCACCGTCTCGAGCGTGCGCACCATCGCGTCGACGAACGGGTGAAAGCCCTCGCGGTAGAACGAATTGAAGCGGTAGCCGCAGCCGCACAGGCCGATGGTGTCGAGCGTGAGCGCGGTCATGTCGCGCACCACGTCCACCTCTTCGTCGAAGTTGAGCCGCTCCCACTTGGTGACCAACTGCCCCGCGATGTCGAGCATCATCGGGTGGTAGGCCTGCATCGCGCGCTGGCTGAAGTTGGCCAGCAAGATGTTGTGCGGCTTCGACCAGGTTTCCTCGTGCGTGTCGGAGGTGAAGAGGCCGTGCGACGCGGCACGCAGCCTGCGCAATGCGCCGCGTGTGCTCTTGTCGAAGCGCGGCTCTTCGCAGAGTTCGTCCACCAGCGCGGGCGACGACACCACGATCACCGGCATCCCCGGCATGTCGAGCCAGTAGATGCCGCCGAGGTCTTGCGCGATCTTCCACATGTCGAGCACGGGAGAGTCGGAACCGATCGACAGCAGGTTGCCGACGAAGGGTTTCTTCGCCGGATGCGGGATCGGATAGAGCGAGTTTTTGCCTACCATGGGTGTTGTGCCTTTGGAATGGACCCGCTTCGGAGATCCGGGGTGTGACACCCAGAGTATCCCGACGGCACAGGGGGCGGGCAGGACGGGGTTTCCCTTAGGAAACTTTGGGGCGGCGCTCACGCCGACGGTGTGCTCTGCTCCGCGAATGTCCCCCGGCGCGGCCTAGGGCCGCATGCCTCCTCCTTTATTTCGCTGCGCAGAGCACACCGCCGGCGTGATCGCTCAGAGCACTTGTTGATCGGCCGCAAACCAGCAGCGTGCCTCGTGCGCAGGGCACCGGGTGCTCCCCGCAGCGAAATAAAGGAGGAGCGAAGCGGGGGACATTCGC
>CAMATD010000130.1 GCA_945860785.1 Variovorax sp. YR752
ACCTTGATGTCGTCGGCGTTGATCGACACGTACTTGGAAATCACCGCCACCAGCTCGCGCTGGAGTTCGGGCAGATAGTCGGGGCGCTTCTTGCCGCTGAGGCTGGACCGCTCGTGCGCGAGGATGATCTGCAGCCGCTCCTTCGCGACGCTGGCAGTCTTCTTCTTTTCGCCCAGCAGGAACGAGAGAAAGGACATGGCCTACTTGCCTCCGAAAATCCGCTTGAAGAAGCCCGGCTTCTCGGCGTCGACGAAGCGCATCGGCTTCTCTTCACCGAGAAAGCGCGCCACCACGTCGCTGTAGGCCTGCGCCACATCGGTGTCCTTGTCGTGGATCGCGGGCACGCCCTGGTTGGAGGCATGCAGCACGCTTTCCGACTCGGGGATCACGCCGATCAGCTTGATGCGCAGGATGTCCTGGATGTCTTCCAAAGAGAGCATCTGGCCGCCCGCCACCCGGTTCGGGTTGTAGCGGGTGATCAAGAGGTGCTCCTTGATCGGGTCGCTGCCGTCCTTGGCGCGCTGGTCTTGCTGCTGAGCATGCCCAGGATGCGGTCCGAGTCGCGCACGGAGGAGACCTCGGGGTTGGTCACCACCAGCGCCTCGTTGGCGAAGTGCATGGCCATCATCGCGCCGGTCTCGATGCCCGCGGGCGAGTCGCAGATGATGTATTCGAAGTCCATCGCGGCGCGGTCGGTCAGGATCTTCTCGACGCCCTCTTGCGTCAGCGCTTCCTTGTCGCGCGTCTGCGAGGCGGCCAGCACGAACAGGTTGTCGCACTGCTTGTCCTTGATGAGCGCCTGGCTCAGGTTGGCTTCGCCCTGGATCACGTTGATGAGGTCATACACCACGCGGCGTTCGCAGCCCATGATCAGGTCGAGGTTGCGCAGGCCCACGTCGAAGTCGATCACGGCCGTCTTCTTGCCCGCGAGCGCAAGGCCCGATGTGAAGCTGGCGCTCGTCGTCGTCTTGCCGACGCCGCCCTTGCCCGAGGTCACCACCACAATTTTGGCCATGGCCATTCCTTCTTGTTTCGATTCGGTTGTTGGTTGTCAGATGCGCCGCGTTCCGTCAGGGAATCGCGTCGATCACTAGCTTTTTGCCGTCGAGGCGCACCTGGGCCGACTTGCCGAGCACCGGGTCCGGCAGGGGCACTTTGTTGGTGCGGTAGATGCCGGCGATGGCCACCAGCTGCGCTTCCATGCAGGTCGAGAAGATGCCGCGCCTCGGTGTTGCCGCGGGCGCCCGCAATCGCCTTGCCGCGCAGCGGTGCGTACACATGCACGTTGCCGTCGGCGATGACTTCGGCGCCGAAGCTCACCACGGCCGTCACCACCACGTCGCCGCCGCGGGCGTAGACCTGCTGGCCCGAGCGCAGCGGCTTGTCGATCAGCCGGGTGCCGTTGGCCGGCACCGGCACTTCGCGCACGATCTGGGGGGCCTCGGAGGCCGGTGCCTCGGCCGGTGGCGCCGGGGCGCGGGGCGCTGGTGCCGACGGCATCGCGGCCAGCGACAGGCCGCGGCATTCTGCGAAGCATTGCCGCCGCGCACCGCGATCGGCTGGGTCTGGTGGCGCGCCAGCAGGCTGCGCAGGGCGGCGAAGTCGAGGTCGGTGACGGCTTCGCCGTCCTCGTCCTGCTCCGGCAGCTGCGAGAGGTCGATCACCACCGGCTCCTGCTCGAAGAAGTCGAGCGCCTCGGCCAGCACGTCCAGATCGGACGTCTTGAGGATCACTGCAATCAGCGGCAGCGTGGCGCTCTTGAATTCGAAAACCGCCTTGGTGCGCGCGGCGGAGACATCGGCCATTGGAAAACGTCGGTGCGAAAAGCGTTGGAGTCTAACGGGCGCGGGCTTCCGGCCGGTGACCGACCCCTTCTGCAACCGCTCCAGACAACACTTCTTGCACGACGTTTCACTTTTCAAAGGCTCAGGCGTTGCGCGATCGGCCCAGCAGTGCGTAGAGGATGATCGCGCCGAAAGTCGCGGTTCCGATGCCACCCAAAGCGAAGTCGCCGAACTTCAGCGTGAAGTCGCCCGTGCCGATGATCAGCGTGATCGCGGCCACGATCAGGTTCTTGTTCTGCGAGAAGTCGACCTTGTTGTCGACCCAGATCTTGGCGCCCGCAATGGCGATCAGCCCGAACACCACGATGCTCACGCCGCCCATCACCGGCAGCGGAATCGCCTGGATCAGCGCGCCGAACTTGGGGCTGAAGCCCAGCACCAGCGCGATCAGCGCCGCCACCACGAACACCGCCGTCGAGTAGATGCGCGTGGCCGCTATCACGCCGATGTTCTCGGCATAGGTGGTCACGCCCGTGCCGCCCGCGGCGCCGCTCACCACCGTGGCGATGCCGTCGCCGATGAAGGCGCGGCCCATGTAGGCGTCGAGGTTGCGGCCGGTCATGGCGGTCACCGCCTTCAGGTGGCCGAGGTTTTCCGCCACCAGGATGATCGCCACGGGCGCGATCAGCAGCATCGCGTTGGCAGTGAACACCGGCGTGGTGAAGGTCGGCAGGCCGACCCAGGCTGCATTGGCGATGCCGCTCAGGTCCACCGGCTTGCCCATGCCCAGGACGTTCGTCAGCACCGCGTAGACCACGGTGGCCAGGATCAGCCCCACCAGGATCAAAAGGCGCTGCAGCATGCCCCGCGCGAACACCGCCACCAGCCCCACGCAGAGGAAGGTCACGGCCTGCATCCACGAATCGAAATTGCTGGCCGCCATGTTCTTGATCGGCACGCTGGCCAGGTTGAGCCCGATCACCGCCACCACGGCGCCCGTGACCACCGGCGGCATGAAGCGCTCGATCCACCCGTGCCGATGGCCTGCACCAGCGCCCCGATCAGGATGTAGACCACCCCGCAGGCCACGATACCGCCCAGCGCCACCGCGATGTTTGCATTGGGCCCCTTGCCCGCATAGCCGCTGGCCGCGATCACCACGCCGATGAACGCGAAGCTCGAGCCCAGGTAGCTCGGCACCTTGCCGCCCGTGACGAAGTAGAAGATCAGCGTGCCGATGCCGCTCATCAGGATCGCGATGTTGGGGGCTGAAGCCCATCAGGATCGGCGCCAGCACCGTGGCGCCGAACATCGCGATGACGTGCTGTATGCCCATCGCGCCGGTCTGCAGCCAGGGCAGGCGCTCGTCGGGCGCAATGACAGCGCCATTGGCCAGTGCGGACGCCGGTCTTTCAGTCCAGTTGAACATTTCTTGTCTCCTCTTGTTGGTGGTTGTGGTGCACGGTTCCCGGGGCGTGATTGTGGTCGATGAACTGCGTGCCGAATATCAGGAAGAGCCGTTCCAGTCGGAGAACGGGTGACAAATGTGGACCGGCAATTTGCCACCGTACCGTGACGAATTGGGTATGAGGACTCGGCGGATGTCTCTACGCTTTCGACGTCACAACATCCAACACAGGAGGAAAAATGGCCAACGAGACCATGAGGATGAGTGCTAGCGGAATGTCTGAGCTGCGCCGGCACGAGAGAGTCGTTCTGGGCTACTACGAAGATGGTGCGAACAACTGCACCTTCGGCGTCGGCACGCTGGCTCACTTGGGCCCATGTACCGCCGAAGAATCGCGCCGAACCATCACGATCGCCCAGGTGAATGCAACTCTTGCGGCCCGGGTTGCCTCGGCCGAGGCAACGGTGCGTCGCCGCGTGACACATCATCCGCTCAGTCAGGCGCAGTTCGACGCGTTGGTAAGCTTTACCTTCAACGCAGGCTCGGCGGGTGCACGACGTACGCTCGATGCCGCGGATCAAGGCAGCGACGCCGATGTGAGGACGAACATGACCAACCACGTATTCGTCCATCCAAGAGACGCACATGGCCGCCGAGGACCGGCGCAGAGATCGCCTGGACTCGCGAACCGTCGCCGCGAAGAGGCTGCGCCCTTTCAGCCCCTGCCTGCCCCCGCTTCCCGGTGAATACAAGACGTTTTGCCAGCGGCCTGTGTCTCGTCGTGATGGGTATGTGCGCGGTGGCGCGGGGACCCGTCTCCGCTGCGCCAGCCGAGGCACCCACCGCCCAAGAGGTTCTGTCCGCGCTATCCGAGCGCAGCAAGCTTCCCGTAGAAGAGCTGCGCCGCCTTACAGCCGATTGCGCGGGCGACCAGCAGAGCATGTATTTCTGTGCGTACCGCGACCTCGTTTCTGCCGAGTTGACGCTTCGGCGGATCGTCACGGAAAAAGAGCGCCGTTTCCCCGCCTGCCAAGCGGATATCGACGCCAGGGTCGGGCGCTGGAAGCTGAAGCGCGACAGGACATGCGCGAAGAGCGCTGCAAAGGAGTGGGGTGGAGGCTCGATGGAGTCCACGGCGCGGAACATCTGCCTTGCCTACAACACCAGCCGCATGGTCGAGCAGATGCAGCGCATGAAGGCCTGCCCCGGACGGTAGAGCCCGTCCGACAAGAGTCCTCAGCGCGGCTGCAGCACCGCCATCGTGATCCGCGACACGCAGGTCAGCTCGCCCGCCTCGTTCGTCAGGTCGATCTGCCAGACCTGCGTGCTGCGGCCGCGGTGCACCGGCCGCGCGGTGCCGATGACCCAGCCGCTGGTGACCGAGCGGATGTGGTTGGCGTTGATGTCCAGCCCCACGGCGCGGTCGCCTTCGGGGGCCGAGTAATGGGCGCCGCAGGAGCCCAGCGTCTCGGCCAGCACCACCGACACGCCGCCGTGCAGGATGCCGTAGGGCTGGCGGGTGCGCTCGTCCACCGGCACGCGGGCGCGGATGAAGTCGTCGCCCACCTCCAGGAACTCCATGCCCAGCGTGGACACGGCGGTGCCGACGTGGTTGCGGGTCAGTTCTTCGATCGAGATCTCTTTTTTCCAGATACGCATTCGGTTGTCTCCGGTACAGGGTTCGGGAAACTATAGCGATGGCGGCTGACAACCGCAGTCGCCTTTGCGTGCTACCTTGGCTCGATGAAGCACCCGGTTCGACGTTGGCTCATCGGCATTGCCTCAGTCCTGCTGCTTGGCATCGGTGCACTGGTGCTGGTGGTGCGTTCCAAGCTGCCCAGCGACGACGAGGTGGCAGCCCAGATATCCGCCGCATTCGAAAAGCGTTTCGGCGTGGCCTTGAAGGTGGGCGGCGCCCACTGGTCCCTGCTGCCGATTCCCGTTCTGGTCCTCTCCGACATCGCTACCGACCAGCCCCACCCGATCACCCTGCGCCGCGTCACCCTCCAGCTCGAACTCGCACAGCTGCTGCGCCGCGTCATCGCCATCGACGAGGTCGAAATCGAAAGCCTCGTGCTGCCGCGGGCTTCGGTACGGGCCTTCCGGGGCAAGGGGCCCAAGCCCCAGGAGGGCGGCAACGCCGTTGGATTGGCCTCGCCCTGGACGCTGGCGCCCGTTCCCGTGGAACAGGTGCAATGGCGCGACGTGGTCTGGATCGACCGGCGCGACATCGCGCTCGCCTACGACGGCGAAGTGCGGTTCGACGCCGGCTGGCGGCCGCGCCAGGCCCGCGTGGAGCGCGCTGGCCTGACGCAGGGATTGCCACCCGCCCGGCTCCGGGTGGACCGCGAGGCCGGGCAGGACCGCTGGCGCACCCGCATCGACGTGGGCGGCGGCACGTGGAACGGCGTCACCCTTTTCGAGACGCTGGCCGACGGCAAGCTGCGCGTGTCGGCTGAACTCGATCCGCGCCAGGTCGACATCGAAGGGCTGGTGCAGGCCTTCGGCCGCAGCACGTCGGTGGCCGGCAAGGTCTCGGGCCATTCCACGCTCGTGGCCGAGGCCGACGAGGTGGGCGCGCTGATGCGCAGCCTGCGCACCCGCACCACCTTTTCGGTCAAGCCCGCCACGCTCACCAAGCTGGACATCGCCAAGGCCGTGAGCACCGCCGGCATCAGCCACGGCGGCACCACGGCGCTCGACGAACTCACGGGCACGCTCGACACCCAGGCCACCGAAGACGGCACGGTGCTCCAGTACACCAACCTGAAGGCGACCTCCGGCATGCTCACGGCCAGCGGCAGCCTGCGGCTCTTCAATCGCAAGATGGACGGCGACGTCGCAGTCGATCTTGTCGATGGCGTGGTCGGCGTGCCGCTCAAGATCGGCGGCACGGTGAGCGACCCCGAGGTTTCGCTGACCAGCGGCGCGCTGGCGGGTGCGGCCATCGGCAGCGCGGTGCTGCCGGGCGTGGGCACCGCCATCGGTGCGCGCGTGGGGCAGCAGGTGGAAAAGCTGTTCGGCGGAGGCAAGCCCGAGAAGCCGGTGCCGAAGCGGCAAACGTCGCCTGCGCACCAACGCTGACCGTTCGTTCTTCAGCCGGCATCGATGTCGACGGCTTCGTCGCTTGCCACAACAACCTTCTGTGCGTGCGGCACCGGCCGCTCGCCGATCTGCTGGCGCCACATCGCGTAGTACAGCCCCTTGCCTTCGAGCAGTGCCTCGTGGCTGCCGCTCTCCACGATGCGCCCCTTCTCCAGCACGTGGATCGTGCCGGCATGCATGATGGCCGAGAGCCGGTGCGCGATCAGGATCGTGATTTGCGTGCTGCGCGCCGAAATCCCGCGCACGGTGGCCGTGATCTGCTCTTCCGTCAGCGAGTCGAGCGCCGAGGTGGCCTCGTCGAATATCAGGAGGCGCGGCTCGCGCACCAGCGCCCGCGCGATCGACAGCCGCTGCTTTTCGCCCCCCGAGAGCTTCATGCCGCGCTCGCCGATGGGCGTGTCCAGCCCCTCGGGCGATTTCTCCGCGAGGTAGGCGCACGAGGCCTGCCGCATGGCTTCGAGGATCTCTTCGTCGGTCGCGTCGGGCTTCACCAGCTGCAGGTTCTCGCGGATCGTGCCCGCGAAGAGGTGCGTCTCTTGCGTCACGAAGCCGATCTGGCGGCGCGCCTGGTTGTAGCGCAGGTCGCGCGTCGAGATGTCGTTGTAGAACACCTCGCCGCTCAAGGGCGTGTAGAGGCCCACCAGCAGCTTCACCAGCGTCGACTTGCCCGAGCCCCGAAGGGCCGACGAAGGCGATGGTGTCGCCCAGGCCGGTCTCGAACGACACCGCATCCAGCGCATTGTCCGCCGCCCCTCTGTGGCGAAAGCTCACGTCCGCAAACCGCAGGTGCGTGACCGGCCCGATGCTGATCGGCGACTCGGGCCGCCGCTCGATGGGCTTCTGCATCAGCGCCTCGAAGTTCAGCAGCGACGCCTCGGCCTCGCGCCAGGCCAGGATGATGTTGCCCAGCTCCTGCAGCGGCGCAAAGATCGCGACCGAGATGAACTGCATCGCGATCAGCTCGCCCGTGCTCAGCACGTCGCGAAAGATCAACCACAGCAACGCGAACAGCACCGCCAGCTTCAGCAGGCTCAGCGTCGTCCCCTGCAGGAACGACAGGAGCCGGATGCGCTTTACCTTCTGCATCTCGAGCGCAAAGATGCGCGTGGTCTGCGCCTGCAGCCGCCGGATCTCGGGAAAGGTCAGCCCCAGGCTCTTGATCAGCTCGATGTTGCGCAGCGACTCCGAGATGAAGCCGGAGTTGCGGTTCGTCTCGCGCGTGATCGAGCGCTGCTGGCTCTTGATCTCGCGGCTCAGCAGGCCGGTGAGCCCACCCAGCACCAGCACGCCGATCAGGAACACCGGCACCAGCAGCCAGTGCTTGGTGACCGCGTACCAGACGAGAAAGCCGATGCCCACGAAGGCCGCGAACGCGGTGTTGATGAAGGCGTTGATGAAGCGCTCGCTGTCCGCGCGCACCTTCTGCAGCATCGACAGCGTCTCGCCGCTGCGCAGGTCCTCGAACTCGGAGAACTTCAGGCGCAGCACCTGGCGCAGCCCGTCGTTGAAGATCTGCGTGCCGAACTTCTGCACCACCAGCCGCGTGAGGTACTCCTGCAGCGCCTTGGCCAGGCGCGACGCGATGGCCACGCCCACCGCGAGCGCTAGCAGCCGCAGCACGCCGGAGACCAGTTCTTCTTCGGTCTTGCCATCGCGGTGGATGGCGTACTGGTCGATGATCTTGCCGAAGATGATCGGGTCGACCAGCGCCAGCACCTGGCTGATGCCGGCCAGCAGCAGGGCGAGCAGTGCGAGGCGCGAATGCGGCCGCAGGTAGGTCCAGAGGATGTGCATCGCGCCAGTATGCGGCGCCTCAGCCCTTGAACGTGCCGTGCCGCCCCGCGCCACCGGCAAAGCGCGCCGCGCCGGCTTCGCCTTCGGCAAAGACGATCGGCACGCCCTGCGCGCCTTCGCGGCGCAGCGCCTCGGCCAGCGGCATGTCCCACTGTTGGTAGGCGGAGCGGCGGTCGGCCAGCATGCATTGCTGCGGGAACGCGGCGATCTGCCGGGCCAGTTCCTGCGCCGCGGCCAGCGCCCCGCCCGGCGGCGTGACGCGGTTGACCAGGCCCATCGCCAGCGCCTCGGATGCGGAGACCGGGCGGCCCGTGAGGATCATGTCGAGCGCGCGCCCCATGCCCACGATGCGCGGCAGCCGCACCGTGCCGCCGTCGATCAGCGGCACGCCCCAGCGGCGGCAGAACACGCCGAACACCGCATCGTCGTCGGCCACGCGCAGGTCGGCGAGCAGCGCGAGTTCGAGACCGCCCGCCACTGCATAGCCATTCACCGCCGCGATCAGCGGCTTGGTGAGCGCCATGCGCATCGGCCCCATCGGTCCGCTGCCGCCGCCTTCGGGGTCGAGCTCGTTGCGTTGGCCCGGATCGCTCACCGCACCCAGGTCGGCACCGGCGCAGAAATGGCCGCCCGCGCCGGTCAGCACCGCCACGCGCAGCGCGTCGTCGGCCTCGAAGCGCTCGAAGGCTTCGCGCAGCTCGGCGGCCACGACGCCGTTGACGGCATTGCGCTTGTCCGGGCGATTCAGCGTGAGGGTGCAGACCATGTGGTCTATGTCGTAAGTCACGTGGTGCAGGGCCATGAGCGGATTCCTCTCGGGGCAAAATTACATGGTTTGATCGCCCCTGGCAATCGTAGGAAATATTTCCTCATTCGGAGAACATGGACAAGATATGTAATGTCCCGGTCGCCATCCCGAGCGCACCGGAACTGATCCTCGACCTGCTCGTCGCCCACAGCGGCATGCTGAGCGCGCAGTTGCTGTGCCGCGCCGGTGCCCTGATGGGCATCGGCGAATCGACGCTTCGCGTGGCCCTCACGCGGCTCGCGAGCGACGGCAAGATCGAACGCAGCGAGCGCGGCAGCTATGCGCTCAACCGCGCGGGGCCGGCGCTGTCGCGCACGGTCGACGGCTGGCGGCAGCGGGGCGCGCAGGCCGTCGCATGGCGGCAGGACTGGCTCGCGGTGCACGACGCCGGCGTGCACCGCGCCGACAAGACGGCCTGGCGCCACCACGACCTCGCGCTGTCGCTGCGTGGATTCGCGCCGCTGCAGCCCGACCTGCACATCCGGCCCGACAACCTGAGGGGCGGGCTGGCGGCCGAGCGGGAGCAGCTGAAGAGCCTGGGGCTGTCTTCGACGGCGCTGGTGTTCCGCCTTGCCGACCTGGACGAAGCCACGCAGGTCGCCGCGCGCAAGCTGTGGAACGTGCGGATATTGGCCGCCGATTACCAACGCCTGCAGACCGGTGTCGAGCGCAGCGAGAAGCGGCTGCACAGCCAGCCGCTCGAAGTGGCGGTGCGCGAGTCGCTGCTGCCGGCCGAGCTCATGCCGCCGGCGCCGCGCGTCGCGCTGCTGGCCGTCACGCGCCGCTACCAGGACAAGGCGCGGAAGCTGTGGCGCGAGTGGCTCACGCGGCCCTAGCCGCAGCAAAGGGCTTCATGCCAGTTCGTTGAACTGGATCGCCCCTTCCTTCATGACCAGCGGAATGTGTTCTCCCTGTCCCAGCAGGCAGGCGACATCCCGCAGCGGATTGCCGTCGACGACCAGGATGTCGGCGAGCGCACCCGGCACCAGGCGGCCGAGGCGATCGGACATGCCCAGCACCTCGGCGCCGATCGTGGTCGCGCTCGCAATGGCCTCGGCCGGCGACAGCACCTCGGCGCGCAGGCGAAACTCGTTGCTCTGCAGCCGCTGCGACTCGCCCAGCAGGTCGGAGCCGAAGCCCATCTTCACGCCGGCCGCCTTGTAGATCTCCAGCGAGCGCAGGCCCGCCTCACGCACATCGGCCACCTTGGCCACGCTTTCCTTCGGCAGGCCGAAGCTCTCGCCCTCGTTGGCCAGCGCGTCGTAGGTGACCAGCGTCGGCACCGCGTAGGCGCCCAGCTGCGCCATCAGCGCGGCGGTGGGCGCATCCACGATGTTGCCGTGTTCGATGGTGCGCACGCCGCAGCGCACGGCGCGCGCGATGGCCTCGGCGGTGTAGGCATGCGCCATCACGTAGGTGCCGCGCGCCCGGGCTTCTTCCACGATGGCGCGGATCTCGTCTTCGCAGTAGCCGAAGGCGCCCACCGGGTCGGTCGGCGAGGCCACGCCGCCGGAGGCCATGATCTTGATCTGGTCCGCGCCCATCTGCAGCTCTTCCCGCACGGCCCGGCGCACCGCGTCGACGCCATCGACCACGCGCGCCAGCGCACCGACCCGCACACAGGTCGGGCAGGGTGCGTTCGGGTCGAGGAAGTCGGAGCGTGCTCGCATGTCGCCATGCCCGCCGGTCTGGCTCAGCGCACGCCCGGAAACGAACAGGCGCGGCCCCTGAGCGAGCCCGGACTCCACCGCCTGCTTGAACGCGAAGCCCGCGCCGCCCGCATCGCGCACCGTGGTGAACCCGCGGCGCAGCATGCCGCGCAGCATGGGCACGCTGCGCCGCGTGATGAGCACGTTCGGCATGTGCACCTGGCGCGAGAGGTTGAGCTCCACCGCGATCACGTGCACATGCAGGTCGATCAGGCCCGGCATCACCGTCTTGCCCTTCACGTCGATGACGCGTGCCGTCTTGCTGTGCAGCGGCTTGTCGGAGACCTCGCGGACCACGCCCTGCTCGACCAGGATGTCGTGGCCTTCCAGCAGTTCGTTGCGCAGCGGGTCGAGCAGGTTGGCGTTCTTGAAAAGTACCGTGTTCGTCATGCCATGGACTCCTTGGGCTGTTGCGCCATCACGGCCGGCACCGCGAGCTGCGCGAACACGCGCGCGAGCTCGATGTGCCTGGTGTCGTACCAGTTTTCCTCGTGCAGCATGTTGAGCGTGCCCAGCGTCTCGCCCTGCCAGCGCAGCGGAATGTTCAGCACGCTGCGGCACCCCAGCGACACGATGAGTTCGTGGTCGTAGAACACCTCGCGCAGGTCGTCGGCATTGCGGCCGCCCACCGGGTAGGCCTCGCGCATGTTGGTTGGTGTAGATGCGCTCGGACTCGCGCTCCGCACGGTGATGGACCAGGATGGTGAAGAGCCGGTGCCCGATCGTCGTCGCCACCGCTGCGTTGATCGCGTCGAAGGTGGCTTGCGGCTGCTGGGCGTCGGCATGGGCCTGCGCCACGGCCGAGAGCGATTCGTCGATGGAGGTTTGCAACATGAATGGCAGGTTTCTTCAGGAAAGTTCGGTGGCGGCGATGTCTTCGAGCGAGCGCCCCCGCGTCTGGATGCCCATGAACGTGACGGCCGCCGCGCCCAGCAGCAGCACCGCCGTCGTCATGCCGAACACGCCCGCGAAGCCCACCGAGGGGTAGACGAAGCCGACCAGGATGGGCGCGGTGATGCCGCCGATGCGCCCGATGGCCGACGCCAGGCCGGAGCCCGTCGCCCGCACCTGCGTCGGAAACACCTCGGGTGTGTAGGCGTAGACGCCCGCATAGGTGCCGTTCATGAAGAAGGACAGCAGCACGCCGGCCAGCATGATCTGGTTGTCGCTGTGGGTGAAGGCCAGGCCCAGCGCCGAGAGCCCGTCCAGCAGCATGTAGCTCACGATGGTGGCCTGGCGGCCGATGCGCTCGTTGAGCCATGCGGCCGAGAAGTAACCCGGAATCTGCGCGATGTAGATCACCAGCGAGTAGCCGAAGCTCTTGGTGATCGTCATGCCGTTCTGGATCAGGAGGCTCGGAATCCACGTGAAGAACGAGTAGTAGCTGAAGGTGATCGACAGCCACATCAGCCAGGTCATGGTGCTGATGCGGATGAGCTTGCGCGAGACCAGCGTCGCGTAGTTCTTCAGCAGGCTGCCCCGGTTCGTGCTGGGCGGGGGCGCGGCCATGTCCTCGGCGTTGAGCACGGGCAGCGCATGGCCGCGCCGCACATGGTCGGCTTCCATCGTGTCCATGATCGCCTCTGCCTCGCCCAGCCGTCCCTGGCTCTCGAGCCAGCGAGGCGATTCCGGCAGCGCCCGGCGCCACCACAGCAGCAGCACCACGGGCATCGCCGTGATGAAGATGACGATGCGCCAGCCTTCGGCAAATGCCGGCACGATGAAGTAGCCCAGCAGGGCCGCGGCGACGAAGCCGAAAGAGAAGAAGCCGGCCAGCGCCCCCGTGAAGGTGCCCCGGTAGCGACGCGCCACGAACTCCGACAGGTAGGGCGCGATGATGGCGCTCTCGGCGCCGGCACCGAAGCCGGCCACGATGCGCAGCCCGAGGAAGACGGTCCAGTCGTTGACCATGCCGCTGAAGAGCGACGCCACGCAGTAGATCGCCAGCGCCGACATCATCACCTTGCGCCGCCCGATCAGGTCGCCGCAGGCGCCGGCCGCCTGCGCGCCGAAGAAGAAGCCGATGAAGTTCGCGCTCGCCAGCACGCCGATCTGCACGCTGCTCAGGCCCCAGGCCGTGCGCAGCACTGGGAGCACGAAGGCGATCACGGCGGCGTCCATCGCATCGAAGGTGTAGCCGAGGCCCCCCATCAGCAGCAGCCGGCGATGAAAGCCGGAGAAGGGCAGGCGCTCGATGCGGGCCGACAGCATGGTCATGGGAATCCCTCTACGCCGGTTGTACGACGAAACGGTGAAGACGCGCCAGATCGTAGGGTCGACGGGATATAGCGACAAATTTATACTGGTGATTGTATTTATAGAGGCCGTGAATGACCTACCGCACCGCCGACCTCAACCTGCTGAAGGTGTTCGAAGCCCTCATGACCGAAGGCAACGTCACGCGCGCGGCCCGCAAGCTGTCGCTCACCCAGCCGACGGTCAGCAATGCGCTGCGCCGGCTGCGCGAGACTTTCGACGATCCGCTGTCGCAGTCGCTGCAGGCGATCCGCGGCACGCTGGATGTCGAGAGCTTCGATGCCCTGCGCAGCACCGCCAGCCTCAGCATCGCGATGTCCGATTACGTGTCGAGCATCGTGGTGCCGCGGCTGGCCAGCAAGCTGAGCAAGGCCGCGCCATCGATGCAGATCTACGCCATTCCCAACACGCTGGTGGATTTCGGCAAGGTGCTGGCGGACAACAAGGCCGACTTCGCGATCAGCGTCTACAACGAGGAAGTGCAGCGGCCGGCCTTTCTCAAGTCGAGGGCGCTGTGGTCACCCGACTTCGTCTGCCTGATGCGGACCGGGCATCCGCTGGGGCGCCTGGAGAAGATTCCGCTGAAGAAATTCTTGGCTGCACGCCATGTCGACGTGAGCCTGGTCGGCAAGACCATGCCGACCTATGACCTCTTCCTGCACAGCCGCGGGTTGCAGCGCAACCTGGTCGCGACCGTGAACCACTACGGCGCGGCCTACGAAGTGGTGCGCCGCTCCGACCTGATCGCGGTGCTGCCGTGGTCCGAAAGGCTCGAGCCGCCGCGGCTGACCAGCCTGCGCAAGATGCCCGTGCCGCTCGAGGCGCCGCCACGCATCATCGAGCTGTTCTGGCACCAGCGGCACGAAACCTCCGCGCTGCACCTGTGGATCAAGAACACGCTGCTGGACTTGTTCGAGCAGCCGTCCTGAGGCGGCACAAAGCTCAGCCGCGCAGGCGCACCACCTGCGGGTCGTCGTGCGTGTCCGCGTGCAGCCGGGCGACGTCGGCCGCGCGGCGGTTCAATACCGCGCGCTGATTGATGTAGCCCTTGTCGGTGATCTCGCCCGCGTCGAGGTTCGGCGGTTCGGCCAGCACCAGCGCGCAGGTGGGACATTGCGAGGAACCCGCGCCCTCGTCGCGCAGTGCGCGCAGCACACCGGCAATCTTCTCGCCCAGTGCTTCCGGTGTGAGCGCGGCAGCCTGTGGGCTGGCAAACACCAGCATGCCGATCTCGTCGCGGTCATGGCCTGTGAGCACGATGTCCTGCGCATGCGGCGCGAGCAGCGACACCAGCTTCACGCGCAGCGTGCCCACCGACACCCAGGTGCCGCTCGAGAGCTTGAAGTCCTCGGCCACGCGGCCGTTGAACATCACGCCGCGCGCGGGCTGCGCCGGGTCGGCGAGGAAGCCGGCATCGCCGATGCGGTAGTAGCCCTCTTCATCGAAAGCCGCCGCCGTTTCGCGCGGCGCATCGCGGTAGCCGGGGAACACCGAAACGCCCTTGACCCGCATCTCCAGCTTCTCGCCGTTGGGCACGAACTTGATCTCCAGCCCCGGCAGCGGCGCGCCGATGCAGCCGGCGCCGTCGAGCTTCCAGTGTGCGGAGGTGATGGCGGGCGAAGTTTCCGTGGCGCCCCATGAGGTGGTGAGCCACAGCGGGCGCGCAGGCCGCACGCGCTTCGCCACCGCTTCGAGCCGCTGCCATGTCGACGGGGCAAGCGCCGCAGCCGCATAGAAGGCCAGCCGCAGCCGCGAGAACACTTCGGTCGCGAGCGCCTCGTCGGCTTCGAGAAAGGGCAGCAGCATGTCGAAGCCGCGCGGCACGTTGAACAGCAGCGTGGGCTTCACCTCGCGCAGGTTGCGCACCGTCTTCTCGATCAGGTCCGGCGCGGGCCGGCCCTCGTCGATGTAGAGCGCGCCACCATGGCACAGCACCATGTGCAGGTTGTGGTTCGCGCCGAAGGTGTGGCTCCAGGGCAGCCAGTCGACCAGTACCGGCTTTTCCTGCGTGAGGAAGCGCCAAGTCTGCGCCATCATCTGCTGGTTGGCGCAGAGCATGCGGTGCGTGTTGATCACGACCTTGGGCTTGCCGGTGGAGCCCGAGGTCAGCAGGTACTTGGCGTGGGTGTCGGGGAGGATGGCCGCGAAGGCTTCCATCACGGCGGGTGTTTCCGGCGTGGCGAGAAGCTGCGCGAAAGCCATCGCTCCGGGGTGCGCATCGGCATTGCGGCTGAACACCGTGACGGCCTCGACGCCGCAGTCCGCGAGCGCGCCGCCGTAGACCTTGGCGTCGGATGCGTAGATCAGCGCCGGCCCGAGCGCCTTCAGCATGCCGTGCAGTCGAGACGGGTCTTTGGCCATGCGCGAATAGGCGCTCGACAGCGAGCAGGCGGTGCGGCCGATGTGCATGGTCGCGAGCATCAGCACCGCGTGGTCGATCGCG
>CAMATD010000131.1 GCA_945860785.1 Variovorax sp. YR752
GGCGCCCTGCAGGTGTCTCCACGGTATGGCTCCCACGTGCAGTCTATCGGAGCGAGAGGTGCAGGGTAGCCCTCGAAAGTACGGCACGGCGTTGAGGGCCGGCAACGCGTTTTCGCAGAATCAGGCAAGAACCGCGTTCGATTCGGATACCGCTCCAGGCCCCATCGGCCCGAGACTTCTCTCCATGCCCGGCGCACCCCTTGCGCCATAGTTCACAAATCAGCACGAGGAGTTTTGTATGAGCGCAATCCAGGAAAAAGTCGTCCTCATCACCGGCGCGAGCAGCGGCATCGGCGAAGCGACCGCGCGGCTGCTGGCACGGCGCGGCGCCAGCGTGGTGCTCGGCGCGCGCCGCACCGACCGGCTCGAGGCGCTCGCGGCCGAGATCAACGCCACGGGCGGCACGGCGAGCTTTCAGCATCTCGACGTGACGCACCGGCCCAGCATGGAAGCCTTCGCCGAGTTCGCCTTCGACGCGCACGGTCAGATCGACGTGCTGGTCAACGCCGCGGCGTGTGATGCCGCTGTCGCCGCTGTGGAACCGCAAGATCGAGGAGTGGGAACTCATGATCGACGTGAACCTGCGCGGCGTGCTGCTCGGCATTGCGGCGGTGCTGCCGACGATGCAGGGGCAGGGTTGGGGCCACATCGTCAACGTGGCGCCGGTGGCGATGCAGGGCGTCTCGCCCGAGTCGGCGGTGTACCACGGCACGCAGTACGCGGTGAACGCGATCTCCGAAGGGCTGCGGCAGGAGCACGAAGGGCGACTGCACGTCACGGTGGTGAGCCCCGACGTGACCGGCCTTGCCGACCCGCTGGCCGAGCGCATCGCGGCCAGCTACACCTTCGAGCGCATGCGCACGCGGCGGCGACTTGCGGTGCCGGCCGAGGCCGTCACACGGTCGATTGCCGGGGCGATCGAGGGGTACGGCATCACGGCGATGATGCGGCCGGCTGCACGGCCGAGGCCGGCCGAGCACGCATGGTGATCGTCGATCGGAGGCCGGCCCGTCGGCCGTCGCGTCAGTAGGTCTTGTACGGCAGGAACTTGCCCGACAGCACCACGTTGACGCGGTCGCCCTTCGGGTCGGCCTGGCGCTGGATGTCCATGCTGAAGTCGATGGCGCTCATGATGCCGTCGCCGAACTCTTCGTGGATCAGTTCCTTGATGGTGGTGCCGTAGACGCTCACCACCTCGTACCAACGGTAGATCAGCGGATCGGTCGGCACGGGCGTGGGCAGCGAGCCCTTGTAGGGCACGACCTTGAGCCACTTCTGCTCCTCGGGCGTGAGGCCGAAGATCTTGCCGATGACCTTGACCTGCTTGTCGTCGAGCGTCATCTGGCCGAGGCAGGCCGCGGTGGTCCACTCTTTCGACAGGCCGACCTTCTTGGCCACGTCGGCCCACTGGATGCCCTTGGACACCTTCACGGTGATGATCTTCTCGGTGACGTCGTTGCGGTTCATGCGGGTTTGCTCCTGATTGAAATCGAGTGAAGGCGATGGGGTCACGACGCCTTGGCGCGCGTGACGAGGAAGTCGACGATGTGGTTGCGCAATGCGTAGTAGCCCTCGAGGTGATGCAGCGAGGCGCGCGTTCGCTCGCGCAGCAACGGGTTGACCACGGTCTCGACGATGTTGCCGGGGCGGTAGCCGCCGCCCGGCTGGTCGGCGCCATGGGTCATCAGCAGGATGCGGTCGGCCAGCAGGATGGCCATCAGTTCATCCTGGATGGTGCCGCGCGTGAGCGCATCGAGCGCGCCGAAGGGCTCGTCGAGCAGCAGCATCTTGGGCTGGATGGCAAAGGCGCGCGCAATGCCCACGCGCTGCTTCATGCCGCCCGACAGCTGCGAAGGCTTCTTGTCGATGGCGGCCTCCAGGCCCACCATGGCGACGAAGCGCTCCACCTGCGCATCGATTTGCGCAGCCGACCAGTCGGGCCAGCGCGAGACCACGGCAAAGGCGATGTTCTTGCGCACCGTGAGCCAGGGCATCAGCGCATGGCTCTGGAAGACCACGCCACGCTCGAGGCTCGGGCCGGCCACTTCGCGGCCGTCCATGAACACATGGCCCGCACTGGCCTGGTCGAGGCCTGCCAGCACGTTGAGGATGGTGGTCTTGCCGCAGCCCGAGTGGCCGATGATGCAGACGAACTCGCCGCGGTCGAGCGTGAAGGACACGTTGGCGAACACGGGCCGCGCGGGCACGAAGGCCTTGGCGAGGCTCTCGATGCGCAGAAAGCTCCTGGGCGTGGGCATGGCGGCGGCGACGGGGTTCATGGCGGTGCCTCTTGCAAATCGATCACTCCACATAGGTCACCCTCCGCTGCAGGCCGGCAAAGGCCTGGTCGAGCAGCATGCCGACGACGCCGATCACCAGGATCGCGAAGATCACGTTGGTGAGCGAGAGGTTGTTCCACTCGTTCCAGACGAAGTAGCCGATGCCGGTGCCGCCCACGAGCATTTCGGCCGCGACGATGACGAGCCACGCGATGCTCATGCTGATGCGCATGCCTGTGAGGATGGTCGGCGCGGCCGCCGGCAATATCACGCGGAAGGCGCGGCGCAGCGGCTTCACCTCGAGCGTGCTCGCCACGTTGAGCCATTCGCGCTTGACCGAGGCCACGCCGAAGGCGGTGTTGAGCAGCATCGGCCACACCGAGCAGATGAAGATCACGAAGATGCCGCTGACGGAAGAGTCCTTGATGGTGTAGAGCGCCAGCGGCATCCACGCCAACGGCGAAATGGGCTTGAGTACCTGGATGAACGGGTCGAAGGCCTTGTGCAGCAGCGGCGACATGCCGATGACGAAGCCCAGAGGCACCGCCACCGCGCAGGCCAGCAGAAAGCCCAGCCCCACGCGGGCCAGCGAATACGCGAGCTGGATCGCAATGCCCTTGTCGTTCGGGCCGTTGTCGTAGCAGGGGTTCGACAGGTGCTTCCACGCGGTGGCGCCCATCTCAGCCGGCGTGGGAAAGCCCGAGCTCTTGACCTGGCCCTGCGTCGGGTCCTTGCCGAGCATCTTCTGGTATTCGATCTGCTCGGCGGTCATGCCGGCCGCGGTGCCGACGCTCGCCACTGGCATCGTGGCGAGCTGCCACACACCGACGAGCAGCAGGAACATCAGCAGCGACACCAGCGCCGCCTTCAGCGAGAGCGCTTTCTTCTTGCGCATGGCTCAGGCCATCTTGCTGATGGCGAAGCTCTTGACGTAGTCGTCGGGCTTCGCGGGGTCGAACACCTTGCCCATGATGGTGAACTTGGGGTACGCGCCATCGGGCGTGCCCTGGCCGAGTTCCTTCATGCGCTTCTTGGCGTCGGTCAGCAGGAAGACCTTTTCCGCGATCTGCCTGTAGTTGACGTCGCCCTTCACGTAGCCCCAGCGCTTTATCTGCGTGAGCATCCACACCGCCATCGACTGCCAGGGAATCGGGTCGAAGTCGGCGCGGTCGGGCACGGTGCGGATGTTGCCGAGGCCGTCGGCGAACTTGCCGGTGAGCACCTGGGTGAGCACGGTCTCGGGCTGGTTCAGGTACTGCGCGGGCGCGATCACCTTGGCGATCAGCTCGCGGTTCTTCGGGTCGCGCGCCATGGCCGAGGCGGTGAGCACCGCGCGCACGAGTGCGGCGAAGGTGTTGGGGTTCTTCTCGATGAACTCGGTCGAGCTGCCGAAGGCGCAGCAGGGGTGGCCGTTCCACAGGTCCCGGGTCAGCAGGTGCAGGAAGCCGATTTCCTCGAACACCGCGCGCTGGTTGAAGGGGTCGGGGCCGAGGTAGCCGTCGATGTTGCCGGCCCGCAGGTTGGCCACCATCTCGGGCGGCGGCGTGACCCGGATCTGGACGTCGCGATCGGGATCGATGCCGTTCTCGGCCAGGTAGTAGCGCAGCAGGAAGTTGTGCATGCTGTACTCGAAGGGCACGGCGAACTTCAGGCCCTTCCACATCTTCGGGTCGCGCTTGTCCTTGTGCTTGTTGGCCAGCGTGATGGCCTGGCCATTGGTGTTCTGGATGGTCGCGACATTCATCGCCACCTGGTTGGAGCCCGCACCCATCGAAATGGCGAGCGGCATCGGCGACAGGAAATGCGTGGCGTCGTATTCCTTGTTGAGCATCTTGTCGCGAATCAGCGCCCATCCCGCTGTCTTGACCACGTCGACGTTGAGGCCCTGCTTCTGATAGAAGCCCAGCGGGTGCGCCATGAGGAGCGGCGTGGCGCAGGTGATGGGGATGAAGCCGATCTTGAGGTTGGTCTTTTCGAGCGGCGCCTTGTCTTGCGCCATGGCCTGCAATGCGCCCAGCGGCATCACCGAAGCGATGGCGGCGCGCGCGGTGTTGGCGCCCACGGCGCGCAGGAAATTGCGGCGCACGCTGTCGACCGGGAACAGGGCCTTCATGAGACTGGCTTCGAGCTTGTCATCAGGGCTGACGTCGATCTCGGCACCGGGGCCATGATTGCGGCCGCAGGCGCAGCGCATGCTCAGGGGCCGGTCGGCGTCGTAGAGATCGCAGGCGGTCGAATCAGATGGGCTGGACATGGTGGTGCACCTCGGTGAAAAGATGCCTGCCACGATGCAAGGCCCGGACCGGATGTGAGGCCCAAAGGCCTCCACCCATCAGATCGTGCCGCGCTTGTCGAGGGCTTGTAGGGCTGGCACTACAAGACGGCCGCCGCTGGCTTCGTTTTCAGGCCGCGGGGGCCACCTTGCCGTGGCGTTCGGCATACAGCGCGAGTTCGACGTCGTTCTTGGTGCCGATCTTTTCGAGGATGCGCGCGCGGTAGGTGCTGACGGTGTTGGGCGCGAGGCCCAGTTGTGCACCGATTTCGCTCACGCTGTGCCCGGCGCTGAGCAGGCGGTAGACCTGATGCTCGCGGTGCGAGAGATGTTCGGCGCCCTGCCCCGCGTTGCGGCCCACGGCGGCGGCCAGCGCCTCGGCCGTGGCGGCAGAGACATAGAGGCCGCCGGCTGCTACCTTGCGCACCGCGCTCACCATGTCGTCGGCATCGGCGCTCTTGTTGAGGTAGCCCGAGGCGCCGAGCTTGATGCAGCGCACCGCGTATTGCTTCTCGGGGTAGGTGCTGAGCATCAGCACGGGCAGCGTGGGCCAGTCTTTTCGCAGCACCTGCAGCACGTCGAGGCCGTCGCGGCCGGGCAGGGCGATGTCGAGAAGGACCACGTCGAGCCCCTCGGATCCGCCGAGTTCCTGCACGGCGGTCAGCACCTCGGGGCCGGTCTGCGCTTCTGCGCGGACGGTCATCGAGGGCGGGCCATTGGAGAGGTCGCCGAGCATCTGCTTCAGGCCCTCGCGCACGATGCGGTGGTCGTCGCCGATGAGCACGCGGATGTCGTTCATCTCGACCCTCCCAGAGGCAGATGCAGGCAGAAGGTGCTGCCCTCGCCCACATGGCTTTCGATGTCGATGCGCCCGCCGAAGTGGCGCGCGCGTTCCCGCATGCCGAGCACCCCATAGGAGGTGGCGGCCTCGAAGGCCTGCGCCGGCGCGCCGACGCCATCGTCGCGCACGCTGATGCTCAATTGCTGCTGTTGAACGCCGATGCGGATGTCGAGGCTGTGCGCCTTCGCATGGCGACCGACATTGCTGAGCATCTCCTGGAAGATCCGGAACACCGCAATGGCCGCGGGTTCCGGAAGCTCCACGCCCGCCGACACGTCGAAGCGCCAGTCGAGTTCCATTTCGGCCGACTGCACGAACTCGTGGGCCTGCCATTCGAGCGCGGCCCACAGGCCCTGGTGGTCGAGGATGCTGGGGCGCAGGTCGGTGATGATGCGGCCCACGTTGTCGACGGCGCGCTCGATCAGCTGGCTCATGTTGCCGCACTTGCAGCGCATCTGGTCGCGCATGGACTGGGCCGCATCGGGCGTGCGCTCCTGCTGCTCGCCGAGACGCTTGCCGATCCAGTTGACGTCCATCTTGAGGGCGACCAGCAGGCTGCCGAGTTCGTCGTGCACCTCGCGCGCGATGCGGGTGCGCTCGTCTTCTCGCACCTTGTCGAGCCAGGCGGAGAGTTCGCGCAGCTGCATGAGCGCGTCGCTGAGTTCGCGCGTGCGCTCCTGCACGCGCAGGCCGAGCTCGTCTTTCGCCTGCTGCAGCGCCTCGGCCTGGCGGCGGCGCTCGGTGATGTCGACGAAGGTGATGACGGCGCCGCGCACCTGCGCACCGTCCACGATCGGGTGGCTCGAATACTCCACCACGAAGGCGGTGCGGTCGCGGCGCCAGAACACCTCCGTGTCGATGCGGCACGGCAGGCCGCGGCGAAAGGCGTTGAAGATCGGGCAGTCGGTGTCGGCGTAGTGCGAGCCGTCGGGGTGCGAGTGGTGCGTGAGCTCGTGCATGTTGCAGCCGATCACGTCGCGGGCCTCGTGGCCCAGCATCTGCGCGCCGGCCCGGTTGATGAACATGCAATGGCCGTCGAGGTCGATGCCGAAGATGCCCTCGCCGGTCGACTCGAGCAGCAATCCCAGCTGGTGCTGCCAGAGCGGGTGGCTGGCGGTGGGGTTCAGGACGGGCGTCTCCATGCACCAAAAGCAAGCAACACCCGTGCCTGCATGTTCAGGTCCGGTCCCAGCGGAACTTGCGCTCCGGCTCTGGGATGGGCTGGTCGTTGATGCTCGCGTAGCGCCGCTGCATCAGGCCGTTCTCTGCAAACTCCCAGTTCTCGTTGCCATGGCTGCGAAACCACTGGCCCGCGGCGTCGTGCCATTCGTACTCGAAGCGCACCGCGATACGGTTGTCCATGAAGGCCCAGAGCTGCTTTCTCAGGCGGTAGTCGTTCTCGCGTTCCCACTTGCGGGTGAGGAACTCCACCACCTGCTCGCGGCCGTTGACGAAGTCGGCGCGGTTGCGCCATTCGGTGTCGGGCGTGTAGGCCAGGCTCACGCGAATCGGGTCGCGCGTGTTCCAGGCGTCTTCGGCGGCCTGGACTTTCCTGGTGGCGGTCTCGAGGGTGAAAGGAGGCAGTGGCGGGCGGGATTCCATCAGAGGCTTTCAGTGGGTTGAGGAAGTGGCGAAGGCCCGCAATGTGCCACGAGTAGACAGGTCTGTCTACATGCCTACAATCACGGCATGGACATCTCCGCATTGCCTGCGCGCGAGCGCATCCTGCTCACGTCGCACGACCTCTTCTATGCCGACGGCATCCGCGCCACCGGCATCGACCGCGTGATCGCCGCCTCGGGCGTCACCAAGGTCACCTTCTACCGGCACTTTCCGTCGAAGGACGATCTGGTGCGCGAGTTTCTCGACCATCGGCACACGCGATGGATGGCATGGTTCGTCGACGCGCTGGGCCGTCGCGGCGCGCACGAGCGTGGCGACGATGCCAACGCCCTGCTGCTGCTGCTGGCCGACGTGATGGCCGAATGGTTCGCCGACCCGGTGTTTCGCGGCTGCGCCTTCATCAACTCGACGGCCGAGGTGGGCGGCAGCGTGGAGGGCGCCCTGCAGCGCGCACGCGAGCACAAGCGCGAGATGGTCGAGGTCATCGCGGGCCTGCTGCCCGCACAGTTGCCGGCGCGCATGGCACTGGCGCAAGCCGCCGGGCTCGGTGTCGACGGCGCCATCATCAAGGCGCAGATGGGCGACGCGGCCGTGGCGCGTGAAGCCGTCGACGACCTGCGGCGGCTGCTCGAGGCCTTGGTGGCCTCCGCTGGCGTTACTTCACGACCATCAACGTGAACGGCCACACGTAGGCCTGCAGCGTCACGTAGAAGCCGACCAGGCAGGCCAGCGCGATCGAGTGGAAGAACACGTAGCGCAAGATCTCGCCTTCGTGGTTGAACCAGCGCGTGGCGGTGGAGGCCACCACGATCGATTGCGCATCGATCATCTTGCCCATCACGCCGCCCGAGCTGTTGGCCGCGCCCATGAGGTTGGGGCTCAGGCCCAGCTGGTCGGCCGCCACCTTCTGCATGCCGCCGAAGAGCACGTTCGATGCGGTGTCCGAGCCCGTGAGCGCCACGCCCAGCCAGCCCATCAACGTGCCGAAGAAGGGATAGAACATGCCGGTGTTGGCAAAGGCCAGCCCCAGCGTGGTGTCCAGGCCCGAGTAGCGCGTGAGCGTGCCGAGCGCGAGCATCAGCATGATGGTGAGCAGCGAGAACTTCACGAGCCACAGCGTGCGGCCATAGGCGGCAACGAGCTGGATCGGGTTGTACTTCATGATTAGCCCGCCCACGAGCGCCGCCACCAGGATGCCGGTGCCCGTGGCCGAGAGCAGCAGCAACTGGTACACCGCGCCCTCCTTCGTCGGTTTGGGCACCACGAGTGCCACCTTCTCGATCATGTTGTTCAGCCCATCGATCGGAAAGTTGGGCGCGAAGATGCCATTGAGCCAAGTCTTGAAGGTCGGCAGGCCCCAGATGAACACGAACACGGTGAGGATGATCCACGGCATCCACGCGCGGATCACGTCGGCGCGCGGGTGCTTCGTCGGCAAGACCACGGGCCCGGCCTCGCCGCCATCCTGCTCGTGGCCCTTGAGCGACACGGAGGTCCAGATGATCTTGGGCCGCCACACGCGCAGGAACAGCACCAGCGAGGTCATCGACACCAGCGCCGCGATGATGTCCACCAGCTCGGGGCCGATGTAGTTGGAAACCAGGAACTGCGGAATCGCGAAGGACAGGCCCGTCACCAGGATGGCGGGCCACACTTCCATCATGCCTTTGCGCCCCGAGAAGGCCCAGATGAGCCAGAACGGCACCAGCAGCGAGAAGAACGGCAACTGCCGCCCGATCATCGCGGTGACCGCCATCAGGTCGTAGCCGTGCACCTTGGCCAGCGTGATGACCGGCGTGCCGAGCGCACCGAAGGCCACCGGCGCCGTGTTGGCGATCAGCGAGAGGCCGGAGGCCGCCAGCGGCGAGAAGCCCAGGCCGATGAGGATGGCGGCCGTGACCGCCACCGGCGTGCCGAAGCCCGCCGCGCCCTCGAAGAAGGCACCGAACGCGAACGCGATCAGCAGCAGCTGCAGGCGCCGGTCTTCGGTGATGCCGGCAATGGAGTCCTGCAGGATCTTGAAGCTGCCGTTCTGCTCGGTGAGCTGCTGCAGGAAGATGATGTTCAGCACGATCCAGCCGATGGGCAGCAGACCAGTGATGCCGCCCAGAAAGGCCGCCTTGCCCGCCATCTCGGCCGGCATGCCGAACGCGAAACCGCAATGACCACGGCACTCAACAGACCGAGCCCCGCCGCGTAATGCGCCTTCACGTGCAGGAGCCCGAGGCACACGAGCATCACCACCACCGGTATCGCGGCCAGCGCCGTCGATACCACCATGTTGCCGAACGGGTTGTAGACTTGTTGCCAGACCATGTGCCTGTCTCCTCTTTGTTGGAATCTTTTTGAGTCGGCAACGCGAGGCAAAGCGAATTCCGCCACGAGCGACCGGGAGCGTTTCGCTAACATCCTACCCCGCCCTCCCCCGCAACAAAAGATGGTTTCAACGCGACTTCCCTCGACACAGGGCCTGCTGGCCTTCGAGGCCGTCGCACGGCTGCGCAGCGTGAACCTCGCGGCGGAAGAGCTCAGCGTGACCCCGAGCGCGGTCAGCCACCGCATCCGCCAGCTCGAATTGCAGCTCGCGCTCAAGTTCTTCGCGGGCAACGATTTCAGCCTGAGCGCCGACGGCGTGGCCTACCTGGCGCGCGTGCGCGAGGCCATTGCGGCGCTGCAGCAGGTGCCCGGCCGCGAGCCCGAGTCGCAGATCCGGCGGCTGCGCGTGGCGGTGACGCCCACCTTCTCGCGCCAGATGCTGCTGCCCCGGCTGGCGCAGTTTCGCGATACCTACCCGAACATCGAGCTGATGCTGCAGGTGACCATGCCGGTGCGCAACATGACGGCCGAGGAGGCCGATCTCGAGCTGCGCTTCGGCACCGGGCCTTTTCACGACCGGGAGTTCTGCCAACTGCTGGCCGACGAAGTGTCTCCGGCGTGCAGCCCGGCCTACCTCCAGCGCCACGGTCCGTTCGATGGCTTCGCGACCGATGAAGAGGTTTCGCGTGTTCAGTTGCTGCGCACGCCGCTCGAAGCGTGGCGCACGTGGTTCAAGGCACGCGGCATCGGGCTGCCCGAGCCGGCCACCGGACATCAGTTCAACGACCTCGGACTGGCGCTCGATGCGGCGGCCGAAGACTTCGGCGTGGTGCTCATGCACCTGAAGCTCGGCAGCGCCTGGCTGGAGAACGGGCGCCTCGTGCGACTCTCGGCAGAGAGCGTGCCCTCGCCCAATGCCTACTTCCTGTGCTGGCGGCCGGGGGCGATGGAGCGCTGGGAGTGCGCGACCTTCGTCGAGTGGCTGCGGCAGGCGCTGCGCGACTGAATTCTTTTCAGGTCCGGCCTCGATACTTTTCAGATCGGTGCCGGTTTGGGGCACCACACGCGGCCTGCGGCGAAGCTTGCCCATAATAGCCCCGCTCGCGCGAACAAAACAGAGACTATCCAGGAGACTCCCCGTGCCCGACCTTTCCAAGATCACCAACATCGAAGACCTGCGGGTGATCGCCAAGCGGCGCTTGCCGAAGATGTTCTACGACTACGCCGACTCCGGCGCGTGGACCGAGGGCACCTACCGCGCCAACGAGAGCGACTTCCAGAAAATCAAACTGCGCCAACGCGTGGCCGTGAACATGGAAGGCCGCTCCACCCGCACCACCATGGTCGGCCAGGACGTGGCCATGCCCGTGGCCATCGCGCCCACCGGCCTCACCGGCATGCAGCACGCCGACGGCGAGATCCTCGGTGCCCGCGCGGCCAAGGCCTTCGGTGTTCCGTTCACGCTCTCGACCATGAGCATCTGCTCGCTCGAGGACATCGCCGAGGGCACCGATCGGCATCCCTTCTGGTTCCAGCTCTACGTGATGAAGGACCGCGACTTCATCGAACGCCTGATCGAACGCGCCAAGGCCGCCAACGTCACGGCCCTGCAGCTCACGCTCGACCTGCAGATCCTCGGCCAGCGCCACAAGGACATCAAGAACGGCCTCACCGCACCGCCCAAGCCCACGCTCAAGAACCTGATCAACCTCGCGACCAAGCCGCGCTGGTGCATGGGCATGCTGGGCACCAAGCGCCGCACCTTCGGCAACATCGCGGGCCATGCCAAGGGCGTGAAGGATCTTTCGTCGCTCTCGTCGTGGACGGCCGAGCAGTTCGACCCCGCGCTGAGCTGGGCCGACGTGGAGTGGATCAAGAAGCTCTGGGGCGGCAAGCTCATCCTCAAGGGCATCATGGACGTGGAAGACGCGCGCCTTGCGGCCAGCAGCGGGGCCGACGCGCTCATCGTGTCGAACCACGGCGGCCGCCAGCTCGACGGCGCACCCTCTTCCATCGCAGCGCTGCCGGCCATCGTCGAAGCCGTGGGCAGCGAGATCGAGGTGTGGATGGACGGCGGCATCCGCAGCGGACAGGACGTGCTCAAGGCCCGCGCGCTCGGCGCCCGCGGCACGATGATCGGCCGCAGCTTTCTCTACGGCCTGGGCGCCCACGGGCAAGAGGGCGTGACGCGCGCGCTGCAGATCATCCACAAGGAACTCGACATCACCATGGCCTTCTGCGGCCATACACAAATCGACACGGTTGATTCGAGCATCTTGCTGCCGGGCACCTTCTAAGGCCCCTTCGGGGGTAGGCAGATGCGGTTCTTGCTGACACGCACCACGCCGATGCAGGGGCAGAATGTTGTGGCAACAACAACATAGCCGGCCTGCACGGCGGCAAAGGCACCATGAGCGCAGTCACGCCCACTCAAGGAGGCCAGACGGCCCCTTCGTCCTCTTCCCCGCACTACACCGCCGAAGAAAAACGGCACCGCGTCTTCGCGATCATGGCGGCCTCGTCCGGCAACCTGGTCGAGTGGTTCGACTTCTATGTGTATGCGTTCTCGGCGCTGTACTTCGCGCCGGCCTTCTTCCCCAAGTCAGACCCCACCGCGCAGCTGCTCAACACCGCCGGCGTGTTCGCGGCCGGCTTCCTGATGCGGCCCATCGGCGGCTGGCTCTTCGGCCGCGTGGCCGACCGGCTCGGACGCAAGACCTCGATGCTGATCTCGGTGACGATGATGTGCGCCGGCTCGCTGGTCATCGCATGCTTGCCGACCTATGCGCAGATCGGGGCTGGGCGCCGTTCCTGCTGCTGGTCTGCCGGCTGTTCCAGGGCCTCTCGGTGGGTGGCGAATACGGCACCACGGCGACCTACATGAGCGAGGTGGCGTTGAAGGGCCAGCGCGGCTTCTTCTCGTCGTTCCAGTACGTCACGCTGATCGGCGGACAGCTGCTCGCGGTGCTCGTGATCGTGGTGCTGGAACAATTGCTCACCGAGGCCGAACTCAAGTCGTGGGGCTGGCGCATTCCCTTCGTGATCGGCGCGATTGCCGCCGTGGTCGCGCTGCTGCTGCGCCGCACGCTGCATGAAACCCAAAGCGCCGAAGCCAAGGCCAACAAGGAAGCCGGCAGCATGGCCGGGCTGTTCAAGCACCACACGCCGGCCTTCCTCACCGTGCTGGGCTACACGGCCGGCGGCTCGCTGATCTTTTATACCTTCACCACCTACATGCAGAAGTACCTGGTGAACACGGTGCACCTGCCGATCAAGACGGCGAGCTATGTGATGACCGGGGCGCTGTTCGTCTACATGTGCATGCAGCCGATCTTTGGCGCGCTGTCGGACCGCATCGGGCGGCGGAACAACATGCTGCTGTTCGGTGGCCTGGGTGCGCTGGCGACGGTGCCTATTTTGACGGCGCTGCAGTACACAACGAGCCCGGTGATGGCTTTTGTGCTGATCATCGTGGCGCTGGCGATCGTGAGCTTCTATACATCGATCAGCGGGATCGTGAAGGCGGAGATATTTCCGCCGGAGGTGCGGGCTCTTGGTGTTGGCTTGGCCTATGCCGTGGCCAATGCGATCTTCGGTGGGTCGGCGGAGTATGTGGCGCTGGGGCTCAAGTCGCTGGGGCATGAGTCGGCGTTCTTTTGGTATGTGAGTGGATGATGGTGATTGCGTT
This sequence comes from Variovorax sp. YR752, assembly GCA_945860785.1. GTDB lineage: Bacteria > Pseudomonadota > Gammaproteobacteria > Burkholderiales > Burkholderiaceae_C > Variovorax. The sequence goes on from CAMATD010000131.1 coordinate 13,020, forward strand.
CTTTGTTAGCTTGCGACTCCCACGGCAAGCGAGTTACTTGCATCACGATCATTGAAGATTTCTCGCGCGACCCGTCGCGAATGAACGGGTCGGCTCCCCCTATGATTTTGAAGAGGCCACAACGGTCCATCAGGGAGAGTCCACATGACAGTTCAGAACCCGGCCGCCGCGCCGGGGGCGGCGAAAGCAATCCGCGCGAATCCGGCATATCTAACCGACACTTCGGTCGCACAAGCGCAGCACTCGGAACCGACCGTCACGCTGTACGGTCGGATTGCCGCAGGGCCCGTCGGGTATGTCAGTTGGCCTGACCCACCCGACCTGCACTTCTCGATCATCATCGACGACGCCTACAGCGGGATCACCGTTCTCGACGGTCAACCGACGATGATGGAAGCCGGCATCCGCAACATGGCCCTGATCAGGACCAACAGGTACGACAACGCGCTCCCCAGCGGGGTGAGGGTCAGGATTCCTCTGCAACCACCGCAAGGAATGAGTCGGCAGGAGTTCGCGCATCGGATCGTCGTCAGCTCGCAGAGATTCGTGAGTTATGTCGCCCCATACTCGGCCCCGAAAAACATCCGCGGATCGCAGATGCGGGCAGGCGAATACAACAGCAGTTCGTATGTTGCAGGCCTGCTCCAGAGCGTGATGGGCCATGCGCCATCGATCTCCGCACCTGGGTTCCAGGCGCCTGGATGGGAGAACCCCATTCCCGGGCATTTCTTCAAGGGCGAGGCGATTCGATGAGCATCGGCTCGCGATTGGTACTGAATGTGCTGGCGTGGGCCGTATCGATTCCGGCCCTCAACGCTCTCCTCGCTGGCCTGGAGCGGCATCGGATCCTGCCGCTGTCAGGGCTGTCTGTTTCAATCGCTGGTGTGACGCTTCTCCTGTGGGCTGCGCTGATCTATTGGCGTTTTGTTCCCAGTGCACACACCGTCGCAAGGCGCTCCGTCTACCTTGCGGCCTACCTGGCCATGATGGCGCTGTTGGGGTTCGCTGCTCTTGGAGCGGCTTTCTGGATCACGGTCGCGATCTTCGGCCTCTGACAGCCTGCTGCACTACGACCGGAAAGGTCCTGCGGCAGTCTGCCGGCCATGGAGCCAATTCCTTACAACTCAAATATCCGCCGCATCTCCACCCACTTCTCCCCCTCAGCCGTCCAAGGCGTGGGCGCCTGAAACTTCCACATCAGCTCTTCCCACGCCCGAATCTTCGGATCGTTCTGCGAAGCCAGCGCTATCGCCTCGGCGTCATACCGCGCGTCATCCGTCTCCATCAGCATCACCATCCGCGTCCCAAGCCTGTAGATCTCCATCCCCGTCACGCCATGCGCACGCAGATGCGCGCGCACCTCGGGCCAGATGTTCCGGTGGTAGGCCTCGTACTCCACGATCAGCACGGGGTCGTCTTTTAGATCAAGGGCAAGGCAGTGGCGCATGGGTCGTTCGATCCAAGTAGTCGATGAGAGAAAGATCAGGTCAACGCACGATCCAGGTGCGTATACCCGCCATCCACAAACACCCACTGCCCCGTCGTATGCGAGGCCTGCTCGGAAAGCAGGAACACCACGGTGTTCGCAATCTCCTGCGGTGTCGTCATCCGCCGCCCCAAGGGAATCTTGTCGGTGATGGCTGCGAGCTTGCGGTCGGGCTCGTCGAAAGCTGAAATCCAGCGCTGGTACAACGGCGTCATCACCTCGGCGGGAATCACCGCATTGACGCGCACGCCATCCTCCAGCAACGAAGCAGTCCACTCGCGCGTCAGCGACAGCTGCGCGCCCTTGGCGGCGGTGTAGCCGCTGGTGTTGCCCTGCCCCGTGAGCGCGGTCTTCGACGAGATGTTGACAATGGCGCCCCTGCTGGCCTTCAGGTGAGGCAGACTGAAATGCGCCATCACATAGCAGTGGACGAGATTGCGATCGAGCGACGCAACGAAGGCCTCGCGCCCCGCTTCGAGGCCCACGCTGTCGTTCACGCCCGCGTTGTTGACGAGCCCATCGATGCGGCCGAACTCCGCGACGGTGCTTTCGATGGCCTTGGCGCAAGCCGCCTCTTCCATCAGGTCGAACTGGATGAATCGCGCACGCGGTTGCAGCGCGCGCAGCTCTTCCTCGAAAGGCGCGTCGAGCGGGTTTTTGCCGCAGATCACCGGCACCGCACCTTCGCGCGCGAGCGTGAGTGAAATGGCAGCGCCGATGCCACTGCCGCCACCGGTCACGATCACCACCTTGTCTTTCAGATGCAGGTCCATGGTTGTTTGATGCCTTTTTC
>CAMATD010000132.1 GCA_945860785.1 Variovorax sp. YR752
ATTGAACCGGCGCCTGCAGAAATCCGGCTCGCGTGCTATGGTCACCCGGCTTCGGGTTAACCCCTAAGTCGACTCTCCAGCACCAGGATTCCTCGTGTCCTCTTCCAACGCTCCCCATTCCCCCGCAGCCGGCCTCACGCCAGGGCTGACATTGGTCTTCGCCATCGCCTGCGGCCTGTGCGTGGCCAACATCTACTACGCCCAGCCGCTGATCGGCCCTATCTCCGACACGCTGCAGCTCCATGCGGGCCTAGCCGGCCTGATCATGACGCTGACCCAGCTCGGCTACGGCGCCGGCCTCTTGCTGCTGGTGCCGCTGGCCGACGTGGTCGAGAACCGGCGCCTGATCGTCGGCGCGCTGTTTGGTGCGGTGATCGGGCTCGTGGGCATCGCGCTCTCCGATTCGGCCGTGACCTTCCTGGCGGCCTCGTTCGTGGTGGGCGCTTGCGCGGTCGCGGCCCAGGTGCTGTTGCCTTTCGCCTCGCACCTCGCGCCCGAGGCCACGCGCGGCAAGGTAGTCGGCAACATCATGGCCGGCCTTTTGGGTGGGATCATGCTGGCGCGGCCGTTTGCGAGCGTGGTGGCGGCCAGTCTGGGCTGGCGCGCGGTGTTCTGGATATCGGCGGTGCTGATGGCCACGCTCATCGTCGTGCTGTGGCGCGTGCTGCCCGAGCGCCGGTCGCATGCCTCGGTGGGCTATGCGCGCACCATGGCTTCGCTGCCGGGCATTGTCTGGAACACGCCGCTGCTGCGCCGGCGCGGTTTCTACCAGGGAATGATGTTCGCGGCCTTCCAGGCCTTCTGGACGGCCGTGCCGCTGGCGCTGGTGCATGAGTTCGGCATGGGGCAGGGCGGCATCGGGCTGTTCGCGCTCGCCGGCGCCGCGGGCGCCCTGATGGCACCGGTCGCCGGACGGTTGGCCGACCGTGGATTGACCCGGCCCGCCACCGGCGCGGCCATCGTCGTCGCGCTGCTGTCCTTCGGGCTGGGCGCGGTCTCCATGCACTTCCATTCGCTGGCCGGACTGGTCGCAGCCGGCATCCTGCTCGACGGTGCGGTGCAGCTGTGCCAGGTGCTCAACTTCCGCAGCCTCTTCATGCTGGCGCCGGAGCTGCGCGGCCGGCTCAACGGCTTGTTCATGACCTTCATCTTCATCTGCGCGGCAGTGGCTTCGGGCATTGCGGCGGCGGTGTATGCCTTTCACGGGTGGACGGGGTTGTGCCTGCTGGGTGGTGGGTTCGTGACGCTGGCGCTGCTGCTGTACCTCACGGAGTTTCGTCGCCGGCCGGTGCCTGCGGCAGTCGGCGGATAAGCGACGCCGAAATGAATCCACCGGCCTTCTCGCGAAAAATCCCCGTAACCCAGACTGACGCGAGCGGCATCGGGGTGATCGTGTTGCTCTGCACGGCCTACTCCGTACTGATGGCGTGGGCGGGCACGTGGCTCTACGACGAGGACGCCACCGGTTGGCGCATCGCGCTGGGCCTGATCGGCATGCTTGCGCTCATCGCACTGTGGGTGGTCGGCCTTGTTGTCGTCTCCTATGCATGGATCTGGGTCGAAGAGCACTGGCTGCAATCGGCAAGAGGCCGGCCGAAGCCGTTCCGCCAAAGCACGCAGATCGACATCGATGGGCGTGGCCTGTCGATACAAGGGCTCGGCCACGTGGACTGGATCGACGTGCTGGCCATCGAGGGAATTCCCGACAGCGACAACTACCTGCTCGTTCACACGCGCCCATTCAACAAGCTGATGCTGACAGCGCCCGTCGATGAACTTGCGCCGGTCATCAACCACTATCTCGCGCTGAGAAGCGGTGCGAAGGCGATACCCACGGGCCCCTTGCAAAGCCGTGCGATCGTTTTTTGCTCGCGGTGTTTTCTTGCCTGGATATGGGCCGGGTACGCGTTGGCTGCCGCTGTGGGTGTAGCGCTTTTCCTGAATGCGCCCGACGTCGGGTTCCTGAAGACCGTGGTGGCGCTCTGCGTGCTCATGCCGATGATTGCGTGGCTGGTCTGGGCCATCCCCTTCTCGCAGATCAGCATCTTTTCGCGTTCACGGGTGCGAGCCTTCGAACTCGACAACACGCGGTTGCGCAGCACCGACGGCGAATGGCATGTCGATTTGCTGCAGGCCCGCGTCAGCCATCGTCATGCCCGCGGCATCGGCTACGAATTCGATTTCCTTGCCATCCGGCCGAAGGCAGGAAAGAACCTGGATCTGTTGCTGGAAGGCGGTGCCGATCAAGAGGCACTTCTGGACGTCTTGAGCGAGCGCGGCTTGCTGCCGCAAATGAACTCCGGACGCTGAGCGGTGCGTGGCCCTTGTCTGGAAGAGAACCTAGACCGGCGCCCCGCAGATCCGCTCCCACAGCCGCCCGACAACAGCACGCGCATTGACTCTGGACCGGTAGGCCACGATGCTCACCTCCACATCCCACGCACCATCGCCCACGGCCACCAGGTCCGCGAGCCGCCCCGAGACGAACGAGCTGTCGGGCAGCCATGCGATGCCCATGCCCTGCGACGCCAGGTCGCCCAGCACGTCGGTCATCTCGGCCTCGAAGGCGCGATAGCCGAAGAGCGGCTGGGATGACTGTTCAATCGCCGAGTCGACCACGCGCGCGAAATACCCGCTGGCCGAATACATGAGCAGCGGCACGGGCTTGCCCTGCGTGCCCGGCAAAACCAGCCTGCCCGATTCGGCCAGCGCGCGCGACACGTAGGGCCGCACCTTCTCCACACCGAGTTCATGCCGCTCGAAACGCGCCATGTCGAGCTGGATCGGATGCGCCGCCTGGTGAAAGCCGATCAGGATATCGGCCGAGCCCGCGTTGAACGCCGACACCGTGTCGTGCACATTGCCCACCTCCAGGCTGCAGGTGATGTCGCCGTCTTCCGACCACCGCGGCCACCATCCCGGCAGCCGCGTGCTGACCAACGCATAGGTCGAGGCGATCCGCACATGGTTGCGCGAAGGCGCATCGCCGATCTCTGCCCTGGCATCGACGATCTGGTTCAGCAACCCGGTCGCCACCTTCCGAAAACGTTCGCCCGCAGGCGTGAGCCGTGTCGGAAACGCGGCCCGGTCGATCAGCTTCGCGCCCAGCCATTGCTCCAGCGCCTGGATGCGGCGGCTGAACGCGGCCTGCGACACGTTGCGCATCTCTGCCGCGCGGGTGAAGTTCTGCACTTCGGCCAGCGTCACGAAGTCCTGAAACCAACGGATGTCCATGGCTCGATTTGCTCCTATGCGCCGGCGGATTGCAAGCCGCATGCCCATTCGTTTTGCGCATCGGCCATGCGTGCCGCGCATTGCGGCCGGATGCAAACTCAACATTGGACCGCAGGCCCGCCGCTGGCGACCATTCACGAATCCTCTCTTCACAACCTCAAGGATTCAAATCATGAGCGAGCAACTTCGCGCGGCGGCCAAGGAATACATGGTTCGCTACGGCGGCGACACCTTTCCCAACCTGTTTCGCAGCGCCAAGGGTGCCATCGTGATCGACGACACCGGCCGCGAGATTCTCGATTTCACCTCGGGCCAGATGTGCGCCACCATCGGCCACAACCACCCGGCCATCGTGCGCGCGGTACATGAGGCGGGCGAGAAGGCTTTCCACATGTTCAGCGGCATGATCCCGGAAGTCGTCGCCGAGCTGGCGCAGAAGATGGCGACCGACTGGATGCCCGCGCCGCTCACCAAGTCGATCTTCGTCAACACCGGTTCCGAGAGCAACGAGGTGGCGCTTCGCATGGCGAAGATGTACACGGGCGGCTTCGAGATTCTGGCCGTGGGCGACTCGTGGCACGGCGTCACGGGTGGCACCAGCGCCGTCTCTTTCGCGAGTGACCGCAAGGGCTACGGCGTGCATGTGCCCGGTGTCTTCGTGATGCCCGAGCCGAACGCCTACCGGCCGTACATCAAGGGCATGTCGGCGGAAGAGTCGGCGCTCACCTGCCTCGAGCTCGGCCTGAAGATGTACGACATGACCTCGACCGACCGCCGCGCGGCCATCATCATCGAACCCATCATCAGCGCCGGCGGCGTGCTGGTGCCGCCCAGGTCGTACATGCAGGCATTGTGCAAGGCGGCGGACGAGCGCGGCATGCTGCTGATCTTCGACGAGGCGCAGACTGCCTTCGGCCGCATCGGCCACCGTACCGCATCGGACTTCTACGGCGTGGTGCCGGACATCATGTCCGTCTCCAAGACCATGGGCGGCGGCCTGCCGCTGGCCGCGACCGTCACGAGCCCGAAGATCGAGCAGGACGTGCACGAGAAGGGCTTCACCTTCTACACGAGCCACGTCTCCGACCCGCTGCCCGCCACGGTGGGGCTGGCCGTTCTCGAGACTATCCGCAAGGAAGGTTTGATCGAACGCGCCCGCACCACCGGCGCCTACCTTCGCAGCCAATTGCTTGACATGCAGAAGCGCTACGAGGCCATCGGCGATGTGCGCGGCGAAGGCCTGCTGCTGGGCGTGGAACTGGTGCAAGACCGCGAGTCGCGCTTGCCGTACCACGAGCTTGGCGCCCGCACGACGAAGAAGTGCTTCGAGCTGGGCCTGAGCATGAACATCCGCCGCCGGCCCGAGCGCGGATCGGTATGGCGCATTGCGCCGCCGCTCACCGTGAGCAACGAAGAGATCGACCGCGCCACCGCCATCCTCGACCGCGCGCTGCGCGAGAGCCTCGACGAGATCGCGCAGCCCGCGCCCGTGGCCCGCGTCGCCGTTGCTGCTGCCGCGAATGGAGCGACATGATGACGAACCGATCACTGGTTCTCGGCGCCGTGCTGACCCTCACCCTCGTGGGTGCCAGCGCGCAGGACAACAACGGCACGCTCGCGAAAGCCAAGGCCGCAGGCACCATCACCATGGGCGTGCGCGAGGCATCGCCACCGCTGTCGTACTCGCTCGGCTCCACTTACGTGGGCTACCACGTCGAACTGTGCGAGCAGATGCTGTCGAAGCTGCTGCCCGGTGTCGCCATCCGGCAGATGGCCGTGACCTCGCAGAACCGGCTGCCGCTGCTGCAGAACGGCACCGTCGACATCGAGTGCGGCTCCACCACCAACAACGCCGCCCGCCAGCAGCAGGCCGCGTTCGCCAACACGACCTACATCACCGAAGCGCGCTTCGCGGTGCGGGCCGCCAGCGGCATCACGTCGGTCGAACAGCTCAAGGGCCAGACCATCGTGACGACCACCGGCACCACGCTGGTCCAGCGCCTGCGCAAGCTCGAACAGGACAAGAGCCTCGGTATCACCGTGGTCCTGGCCAAGGACCATGCGGAGAGTTTTCTGCTGCTGGAAAGCGGCCGGGCCGATGCCTTTGCCATGGACGACAACACGCTGGCCGGCAACATCGCCAACGCCCGCAACCCGGCGGACTTCAGGATCGTGGGCAAGCCACTGGGCGTCGAGCCCATCGCCATCATGATCCGCAAGGACGACCGGGACTTCAAGAGCGCCGTGGATGGCTACCTTGCTGTAGCCATGGCCTCGGGCGCACTGGAGAAGCTGTATGCCAAGTGGTTCATGACGCCGATCCCGCCAAAGGGCGCCGTCATCAACATCCCGCTGAGCGATTCGCTCAAGGCGGCGTTTCTGTCGCCGAACGATCGGCCGGCGGAGGCTTACGAAGACAGGTAGGCGCCCTGCATCAAGAGTGTCTGAGCGAAATCTTGCGCTAACGCGGAAAACGCCCAACCCGATTGACGTTGGGTGACAGTGTCATCGGGCGCGTCGACCTACAACCCGTATTCCAGAACTTCGGGAGCGGGGAATGATGCGAAGAATCCTTGAGGTCGGCGATCCGCCGATCTGTGGCGGCCGGGTACTGCCTTACGTGGGGGTGTTGACCTCGACCATTCATGGACACCAGGTCGCACTGATAGGCGGCCGTGCCTATTGCGAGGGGTGCCACAGGATGAAGACCAACGCGGACAGCATCGCAGGCTACGTAGTCTGGGGCGAGGTGTTCTATGCGAACTAGAGCGCTCGCATCGATCCTTCTGTTCGCGGCTTGTACTTGCGCATCGGCATGTCAGCGCATCGTTCAGGTACCGTTGACTTTCGCCGACGGCTCAGCCGATCTCGATAGCGTTCAGATCGTCAAGCTGGTCGAATGGATCGATCGCTCCAGATCGATGTTCGCGAAATACATCGAGGCCTCTGTGGAAGCTGGCGCGTCGATCGAGGCAACGGGGGCGTCCCTTGCCGCCACGCGGGAGCTGGGTCGCAGGCGTGCCGAGAACACAGCGCGTGCGCTCCGTACCTTTCTTCCTGTGGAACTGCCGATCAGGCTCGCCTCTCATGCCTATCAAGAGAGAAAGCAGTTTGGCGTGTCGAGCAACGATTTCGCGTCGGTGCAGCTCTATCCGGACGTTGCGGCTTTGAACCTGCCGGACTGCAACCCGATCCCGATTCCCGGGTTCAAGTACGAGCGCTGACCCCCCGCTGGCAGCTGTGGAGCGCACCGGGGCGGAGTGGTAGTCATCCCCCTCGATGAACCTCCGCACCAAGATCGTCGCGCTGGCCGTAGCCCCACTGCTCATTGCATTGGTGCTGGTCGCCCTGGCGGTGCGCCACCAGGAGCATGACCTGGCGCAGCGCGAGCGCGCGCTCATCGAGCGCAGCTACATGGCCCAGCGCCGCAGCGAGCTGCGCAGCTATGTCGAGCTGGCCGTCAGCAACCTGCGCCCGTTGTACGACTCCGGCCAGGACGACGAAGCCACCCGCACCGAAGCCCTGCGCCGCCTGGCCGCGCTCGACTACGGCGACGACGGCTACTTCTTCGTCTACGACCTCGAGGGCAACTCCCTCATGCATTCGCGCCAGCCCGAGCTGGTCGGCAAGAACCTCTGGGAGCTGCGCGATTCGAGCGGCCGCTTCACCATCCAGGAGCTGATCAAGGGCGCCAAGGAAAACGGCGGCGGCTACGTCGAGTACGAATGGCGCAAGCCCTCGAGCGCGCAGATGGCGCCCAAGCTCGGCTACGTGACGGCGCTGCCGCGCTGGAACTGGATGGTCGGCACGGGTCTCTACCTCGACGACATCCAGACCACCATGGACACGCTCGACAAGCAGATGAACGCCAACGTCACGGCCACGCTGCTGTGGATTGCCGGCATCGCCGCGTTGTGCCTCGGCGTGGTCAGCGCGGCCGGGCTGTTTCTGAACCTCAGCGAGCACCGCGTGGCCGAAGCCAAGCTGCGGCTGCTCGTGCGGCGCGTGGTGCAGTCCCAGGAAGAAGAGCGCGGCCACCTCGCGCGCGAGCTGCACGACGGCACCAGCCAGACGCTGGTGTCGGCTAAGCTCCTGATCGAGTCGGCCGTCGAATCGCTGGGCCGCGAGCGGCACGCGCCGCCGCCCGCGCTCGGCAAGGCGCTGCAGCGGCTCAACGATTCGCTGATCGAAGTGCGCCGCATCTCGCACCGGCTGCGCCCCGCGCTGCTCGACACGCTGGGCCTGCCCGCCGCGCTGGAGCGGCTGGGCGACGAGTTCGGCGAAGAGGGCGGCATCGACGCCTCGATCATGGTCGAGGGCGAGCCTTACGAGCTCTCGCAAGAGACCAAGACCGCGCTCTTTCGCGTGACGCAAGAGGCGCTCACCAACGTGCGCAAGCACGCAGAGGCGCACCGCGTGCACATCTCGCTGGGCTTCACCGACGAGGCCGTGCGGCTGGAGGTGAGCGACGACGGCGTCGGCTTCAACGTCGAGGCGATGCAGGTCGACCCGAGGGACGGCATCGGCCTGCGCAACATGCGCGAGCGCATCGAATCGATCGGCGGGCGTTTGACGATGCGGTCGGGCCGCGGCCACACATCCATCCTGGCCGAGGTTCCGGCCGACAGCGCAAGACCGGAATGACAGCAGCACAGCAGCCCATCCGCCTGTTCATCGTGGACGACCATCCGCTGGTGCGCGACAGCCTGCGCGCGCGCCTGGGCGCCATGCCCAACCTGGAGATCGTCGGTGAGGCCGGCAGCGGCGCCGAAGCGCTCGCGCTGCTCGACACGCTGCGGCCCGACCTCATGCTGGTCGATGTCGGCATGAAGGACATGAACGGCATCGACCTGGCCGCGCTGGTGCTGCAACGTGACTATCAACAGCAGCCCGCGCCGCACGTCGTGATGCTCAGCATGTACGACAACCCCGAGTACGTGCAGAAGGCCCTGCAGGTGGGCGCGCGCGGCTATGTGCTGAAGGACGCGCCCGCGGCCGAGATCGTGGCCGCCATCGAGGCGGTGTCGGCGGACGGCACCTTCCTGAGCCCGGCCGTGTCGAAGAAACTGTTTCGCAACCAGGCGCCCCGACCGCTGCTCACGCCGCGCGAGAGCGAGATCCTCACCGCGCTCGGCCGGGGCGAATCGAGCAAGCAGATTGCGCGCGACCTGGGCCTGAGCGTGCGCACGGTGGAGGCGCACCGGCAGAGCATCAAGCGGCGGCTGGGGATCGAAGGGCAGGCGGAGCTCATCAAGTATGCGGTGGAGCATGCGAGGGAGTTTGGGCAGGGCTGATGCGCTGATGATGAACTTCAGCGACTGACTGTCAGAGTTTTGTGTATCGCCGCCGCCGCTCGGCGATTGCTTGAGCGATTCGAGAACTTCTGGGCAGAAGTTTTTTCTGCAGCCGGGCTGGTCTTCTATACAGTGATTGCCCCTGTGTTGAAACGACCCGCTATATGGGCGAGGAAGGCAGCACGAACCACAACGACGAATGAATGAACCGCTTCGCTTCACGGCGGGCTATCGGTGCGACGCGCAACGATACGAACGTGAGGCACAAAAGGCGACGGCCGAGGTGCGCGAACACCTCGGCCGTCTAACCAAGTGACGTGCATTACCTTAGAAAGGGCACAACAAGTGGCTAAACGAATTATGGCGCGGCCTCCCAGGCTGGAATCCTCCGACGCGAACCCGCCGAGTGCGGCGGATCTGCTTGAGAACAAGCTGGAGCAACTGAACTCACTGCTGTGGTGTTGCTATGGCGCCGGTGATGGATGGTTCGAAGATGCGGGGGCGGTGCATCGGGACAATCTGCTTTGGATTGCTTCTGATTTGGCGCGGGAGGCGGTTGCGTTGTTTCAGGAAAGTGCGCGCAGTTGACGTGCTTCGCTTAGGTCTGCAATACGGGTTTTAGCCATCCTTTTTGGGGGCGGCGTGAATAAGCTCAACGACTTGGGCTCCCCAAAAATTGAGGAGCGTGTTGGCGCGGTGCGTCGATATGATGGTGTAGGAGGGATTCAATGAACGTCAGCAGACCCGTAATCGCATTTGCCCTATTGCGTCAGTCCAGCGATCTACTACAGACAGACCTGTTAGGGGGTGTCTCGATCTTGATTCGCCCTCTTGTTTCGGATTTGGCTGGTCATCTATACGACGCAGAAGTACTTGCGGGACGAATGGCAAAAGCGTACGGCATCTCCTTGCCGGCAAACGCACTTGAAGAATTCATGCCCCGCCTGATTGCTGCGGGGGTGCTTCAGGTGGAAGAACTCGCAGGGGGCTTGCATCGGGCTATATACACCGAGCAGGATCAGCAGCCAATCGTCGATCCTCGCGAAGAACAAGAGTTTCAAGCCCTCATCGATGATTTCCTCGCTTTTGTGAAACCTTTACTGACCGAAGCGAAGAGGTCGATCGAGGACGACTCACTTGTCTCTGGTTTCTTGACGCATCTAAGCACGTTCGATTTTTCTTCTATCCATGCCCGACCTATCGTGTCGGAGGGCGCAGACAAGAGCACGATCCAAGGTCCATCAGCTAAGGAGAAGAAAGCCTTGAGCGAGCAGCTTGCTCAAGGTGCCGCCATAGATGTGCTTGTGGCTGCATACGTTTCAAACTTAAAAGAGATCAATCCGCTCCGGTTGGCTCTATTGGCGCGGGTTGCAGATGGCGCTCTGGGCGCTGAGTTAGTGTTGGATCTGCAGGCGCCGAGTTCTGTCCCTCGATTGACGAATACTACCGTCGTTGTGGATACGCCTATTCTTCTTTCATACCTAGATCTTTCCTCGAGACAAGATTACGAAGCGGCTCAAAAACTGATTAAGCAAGTAACCGCTGCAGGTGCCAAGGTGGTAGCGTTTCAACATTCGATCGAAGAAGCCGAGGGAGTACTCTCTGCTATTCAATCGGCGCGAAACTTTGGAGACGCATACGGCCCGACGATTCCACGGCTGGCAAACTCGATTTTCCGAGCTTTTTTTGAATCGATGATACACAGGATCGGAAGTACGTGGCAGCAAAAGTTTGAGGTCATCCAGGAGACTGCAACTCACTACTACAAGAACTTCAGCGCCCAAGAAGAGGAAGATCTAACTCATGAAATTCAGCTTAGCCTTTTGGACCGTCGCCTCACGCGCGAGCGAGATGCTAAGTCAGTTGCGGAGACCATGCGAAGATTGGGAGGGGCGCACATTCCGATCAGCCAAGTAGCGGCGTGCAAGTACATATTCGTCACCGGGAATCGATCTCTTCAATCAAAGGTCTCCCACTTTCTCAGGTCTCGGTCTTTTGTCAGGGCAGACGAATTCACCCCGATCGTCACGGACCGCTATATGTCTGGGCTCTGTTGGATCATCTCCGGAGGAAAGTCCGCCGATTCGCCGTCCATAGCACGCCTCCTAGCAAATTGCGCCGCGGCTCTAAGACTGCGGCCCGAGTTGGTAGAGAAGACCAAGCGGTTCATTGCAGGCCTTGACGAGTCCAAAGCTCGACACTTCGAAGCGCTCATGACAAATGAGCGAGCGTCACAGTACTTGGTCGAAGTCACGATCGGAAATCCAGACATCCTCACAACTCTCGACCTCGAGAAAGTGTTCGAGGCGATGCAACAGCGGGCTGCTGAGAAGATTTCGAAAGATAAAGATGATTTCTATGCTGGCAAGCTCTTAGAGCTGGAAGCACGCATCAGCGAGGAGCAATTGGCAAGAGCTGAAGCTCAGGAAAAATTGACTTCCGTGTCTCTGGATGTGCAAGTGAAGTCAATGAAAACGGAGCAACTAACCGAGGAGATAGGGGCGCTGCAAGCGCGGGCAACTTCCCAAGCGGAGACTCTTACAAAACAGGAAACTGAGCTGTCGCTATTTGCCGGCACTGTTCACATACTTAGTGAAGCGGCCGAGGCGGCAAAAGTAGATCTGCTTCGACACAAGGCAATGGCTGTTAAGTCCGCTCGAAGATATGCCGATCGGCGGTTCCTTACGGCACGGGTTTTCGGAGCCGTAGTACTTTTCTTGTCGGCAATTGCCGTTGGGATCGCTGACAAGTTTTTGGCTCCATCCCTCGAACAGAGCAAACAAGTTTACGCAAACTATGCGGTAGTCCTTTTGCAGGGCATCTTAGGTATCGTGGGGCTATCGCTCCTCGCGGATAAATTCTTTACAGGCCCTGCCCGGAGGTGGCGGACAAGGCTTTATCAGGAGCGATTGCTTGAGCTAGGTTTCGATGGGTCGACGCTCGAGGATGACATCAGTGGAGGAGTGTCATCTTCTCCGATCGACAGAGATACGTCCTAGATGCATCTGAAGGACAGCGCTTTGTTCGACTCGCCCCTTATCGGAACGAAACCGTTGTCGGTCCTGAACTGGTCGGCACCTTGGGAGTCGGATTCGTCTGAGGCTTCATCGCTACAGACGGAAGACAGGGATTTTCACATCGGGTCTGGCTCGCATTTCAGTGCTCTTCAATCCGGCTCTGGGCCAGTATTCGGGTTCCTTAGGCACTCGCCTGCGACGTAGGTTTTCTGTTCTGGGCCTTCGTGCTTTAGAAAGAGACTCGATACGCTGCTGATGCGTGCATCGATTTCGACGTAGGAGCGACCGAAACGGCCTTACGTTGACGTCCCTTCAAATCACATCTAACCAAGTCCAATCCGAATGTCTGATCTTCCTTGCAGCCCTGCCGCCGACCGCAACAAACGACCCATCCTCGATGCATTGACCTGCATCCTCGGCGAGCGCGGCACCGCACTGGAGATCGCATCCGGAACAGGCCAGCACGCCGCTTGGTTCGCAGCAGCAATGCCCCAATGGATCTGGCACCCCACCGACGCAGACGCCCGCATGCGCCCCGCGCTCGCAAGCCGAGTCGCAGAAGCCGCACTCCCCAATCTCCGCCCACCGCTCCTGCTCGACGTGATGGCACCTCAATGGCCATCACAGGGTCCCGCGTTCGCTCAAAAAGAAGAGAAGAAGTTCGACGCGATCTACTGTGCCAACATGCTGCACATCGCGCCTTGGGCCGCATGCGCCGCCCTGATGCAAGGGGCCGCGCGGCATCTGCTTCCTGGCGGGTTGCTGATCACGTACGGGCCGTACTTCGAAGAAGAAGTCCCACCGGCACCAAGCAACCAGGCATTCGACGAAGACCTGCGCGCCCGAAATTCCGCCTGGGGCATACGTCGCCTGGAGGATGTGGAGGCAGAGGCACGCCGATCAGGCCTTGAGCTGCGCGAGAGGCATGCGATGCCCGCGAACAACTTGCTGCTGGTCTTCGGCTTCCAAGCCGCTCTGTCTTAGCGCGTGAAGCCGCAGACCAGCACGCTGCGGCTGCTGCCGATGGTCACAGCGAATCCATCCAGGTACGGCGACTGCAGATAGGCTTCGGCCGACAACGCCCGGCCGGTGAAGTCATAGCCCGCGCTGGTCTTGAAGCTGTCGATGCCGGTTTGCTCGACCAGCCACGGCGGCAGGCTATCGACGTGCACGGGCTGAAGCTCCTGACCCGCGGTGAGCCGGGCCGAGACGGATTCAAAATCTGCCGCCGAATAAGCAAGAAGCGCGTAGAGGGCCCGATCCGACGGGCCGAAGATTTCGTCTTTGGCCATCATGCGATCCGACCATTTGACGGCCACCGGTTTCGGATCGAGGTGCATCACTTTCGCCAGCACCACCGCGTCGGTGCTCACGGGCGTTTGCAACTCGGCCTCACTGTCTGAACATGCCGCAAGGGGCAGCAGCACAGGCGCGATGAGAAACGAAAATATCTTCCGCCGCGATGTCATATGCCGCATGCGCGTGCTCTTCAGCGACACCATTGTTGTTCGCAAGGCACGCCGTCGTTGTTGCCGTCCATCTTGACCCCGGGGCAGTTCTTCAGGAAGTAGGTGGCCTCGGCGCACGAGGTCATCTGCGAACAGTACTTGCGGCCGTCGCACGAGAAGCTCACCGTCGAAGGGCCTGGCTTACCGGAGAAATTGAGGGCCGGCTGCTCCGCGCGCTTCATCGCCGAAATTTTCTTTGCCTGGTAGTGCTCGTAGCCCTTCCAGGCCCCGAACAGCAAGAGTGCCAGCACGAGTAATCGCATTATGTCCGTCTCCTCCGCCTTCGGCGTGTGTGCGCAAGCTTACAGCCGTCGCGGCGTGGCTTCGCCGTGTCGACGCCAGCCGCGGCGTTGCGCCACCGACCCGTCACGTCGCCATGCAACGTGCGGGAAGCACAAGAACTCTCGCACTCCAAAACTGGAGGAGTTAATGATTTAGCAATCAGTTTCTTGCGTGACGGCACCAGCCTGGATGCCGAGGCACGCATGTTGCTCAGCTGCTTGTATTTCCTTTGCAGTGGGCGCCGGTTAGGCTCCACTGTTTTCTTTCTCCCCAGGCTGCCGAACCGCGCACCCACAAAGACAAGTGATGAACAACACATTCAGGACAGTTTGGAATGCCGCCATCGGCGCATGGGTGGCGGTTTCTGAAACCACGCACGCGCGCGGCAAACGCAGCAGTTCCTGTGTGCGCTCCGGGCGCGGCGCAAGCGCCGTGCTGCTGGCCGCGGGCCTGTTCGGATCGGCGACTGTCTCATGGGCAGATTGCACCGTTGCCGGCAATGTGATCACGTGCATTGGCGCCACGCCGGGCCCCGTCACCGTCGACAACGGCGCGGTGCTGAACAACACCGGCACGCTCGGCATAGCGGGTAGCGGAGTCACCATCAGCAACAGCGTGGGCGGTGCGACCGTCAACAACAGCGGCTCCATCATCGGCGACGTCGGGGTCAGCATGAAATCCGGCGGCACCGTCAACAACCCGGGCGGCATCATCGACGTGATGACGCGGGGCATCGAGATCGACGGTGCGGCCGGGGTCCTGAACAACACACTCGGCGGTCGTATCAGCGCCGAGACAGATGTCGCTGCCTTGTTTTCTAGCTTCGGCACCGTGCTGAACACGGGCAACAGCACCATCCTGTCGAAGAACTCTGTCGCGTTGTCATTCGCCGCCGGGGGGAGGTCACGAACACAGCGGGCTCGACCATTGGTGGGGGCGGCTCCGCCATCTATGTCCAGGACGGCGACTTCCGCTTGACCAACGGCGGCCAGATCAACGGCGCCGTCGCGCTGAATGAAGGCCGGGTCAACAACGTGACCCTGACGAGCGGTGGCCAGATCAACGGCAGCCTCGACATCGGAAGCACGGCTGGCTCCTCCCTCACGCTTGAAGGTACGGGCAACCAGGTCTATTCGCAGGCCGTCACGGGCACCACCACCTTTGGCGCGGCGCTGATCAAAGAGGGCACCGGCACCTGGGTGCTCGACCGCCAGCTTCCGGCGCGCAGCGCGGCCATCAATGCGGGCACGCTGGCAATGGGTGTCGGCAACGCGCTGGCGGCAACCACCGACATGAGCATCGGCGCTGACGCCACCCTCGACCTGAGGGGCTTCAACCAGACCTTCGGTTCGCTGGCGGGCACCGGCAACGTTGCGTTGGGCAGTGCCGCGCTCTCGGTCGGCGGCCCCGGCGCGGACACGGTTTTCTCCGGCGTCGTTTCGGGCACGGGCAGCATGGCCGTGACGGGCGGCACGCTCACCTTGACGGGAAACAACACCTTCGAAGGCGGACTGTCGGTCAACAGAAGCACGCTGCGCGCCGCCAGCGATGTCAATCTTGGCGCGGCAGGGAGCAAGTTCAGCCTGAACGATGGCACGCTGCGCGCCACCGGCGCATTCACGCTGGCCCGCGATGTGTGCGTGAGCGGCATCGCGAAGATCGACACCAACGGCTTCGATCTCACGCTGACCGGTGCGCTGCGCTATCAGGGCGTCTACGCCCAGTTCGAGAAAGACGGCTTGGGCACGCTGACGCTCGAGAACGGGGGCAGCGACTATGTGGACCCGACGTTCATCAACGCCGGCACGCTCGCGCTCAAGGGCGCGGGCAACGTCGGCCCCCAATTTGTCTCCGTGGCGAGCGGCGCGACGCTCGATATTTCGCAGACCACCAACGGCGCGTC
>CAMATD010000133.1 GCA_945860785.1 Variovorax sp. YR752
CGGCCTGCTCGCCCATCTGGGTGATCAGCGCGATGCCGACCGTCAGGGCGGCGCCAAACAGGTGCAGATCGAAGCCCTTGGCACCCGTCTTAACCCCGTTGTAGTGCACGATGCCTGCAAACGCACCAGGATCGCGCACCAGCACGAAAACAAAGGGCACCACCAGCATCACCAGCCACAGCGGCTACGTCCACAGCTGCAGCCGGCTGATGGCCGACACGCCGTGCGTGACCAGCGGAATGACCACCAGCGCACACACCAGGTAGCCCCAGACCGGCGGGATGCCCAGCGCCAGCTCCAGCACGTAGGCCATCACGGCCGCCTCGAGCGCGAAGAAGATGAAGGTGAAGCTCGCGTAGATCAGCGAGGTGAGCGTGGAGCCGATGTAGCCGAAGCCTGCGCCGCGCGTAAGCAGGTCCATGTCGATGCCGTAGCGCGCCGCGTACACGCTGATCGGCAGCCCTGCCAAGAAGATAATGAGCCCAGTGACCAGGATCGCCCAGAAGGCGTTGGCAAAGCCGTACTGCACCAGCAGCGTGGCGCCCACCGCCTCGAGGATCAGGAACGACGCCGCGCCGAAGGCCGTGTTGGCCACCCGCCATTCGGACCACTTGCGAAAGCGCTGCGGCGTGTAGCGCAGCGCATAGTCTTCGAGCGTTTCGCTCGCGACCCAGCTGTTGTAGTCGCGCCGCACCTTGACGATGCGCTGGGGGGCGTCGTCGGGGGTGGTGGGCGTCTCGACAGGGTTCACACCGTTTCGGTGCAGCTTTCGTGCCATCCGTACGACTTTTGGCGAACAGGGCACGACTGTTGCAAAGAAGAAGCCCTGCCCACCTATAATGGGCCGACTCTCACCGCCACCCGATGCCGCTCCCATGGAACTGACCCCGCGCGAAAAAGACAAGCTGCTGATCTTCACCGCGGCGCTGCTGGCCGAACGCCGCAAGGCGCGCGGCCTGAAGCTCAACTACCCCGAAGCGATCGCCCTGATCTCCGCCGCCGTGATGGAAGGTGCCCGCGACGGCAAGAGCGTTGCCGCGCTGATGAGCGAAGGCCGCTCGGTGCTGACCCGCGCCGACGTGATGGACGGCATCGCCGAGATGATTCCGGACATCCAGGTCGAAGCCACCTTTCCGGACGGCACCAAGCTGGTCACCGTGCACCAGCCCATCGTCTGACACCCAGAACAAGAAGACCCAAGAAGGACTTTGCATGCGCCAGAACACCTCCAGAACCCTCGCCCTGCTCGCCACTCTCCTGCTGCCGCTCGCAGCCAGCGCCCACACCGGCGTCGACGGCGGCCTGCATCACGGCTTCACCACCGGCTTCCTGCACCCGCTGACCGGCGCCGATCACTTGGCGGCCATGGTTGCGGTCGGCTTCTGGAGCGCGCTGGCTGCGCGCCGCGCCTGGCCCGACCTGCTGTGGGCGCCGCTGGTCTTCGCGGGCATGCTGCTCGTGGGTGCGCTGATGGGTCTGGCCGGCGTGAAACTGCCGGCCGTCGAGCCGATGATCGCGGCCTCGCTGCTGGTGCTGGGCCTGCTGGTGGTCACGCGCGTTCACCTGCCGGCCGTCGCGGCCATGGCCGTGGTCGGCGTGTTCGCCATCTTCCACGGCGTGGCGCACGGCCACGAACTGGCCAGCGAAGAAGGCGCGGCGCTCACGCTGGCCGGCATGGTCAGCGCGACCGTGCTGCTGCACCTCGCGGGCATCGCATTCGGTTGGGCCCTGCGCCACGCCAATGCCTGGCTGCCGCGCGTGGCAGGTGCCGCCGTGGTGGTGCTGGGCGCAACGCTGCTGGCACAGGCTGTCTGATCGCCATGATCCCCGGCGAACTCCTCACCGACGACGGCGACCACACGCTCAACCCCGGCCGCCGCACCCTCACGCTGGTGGTGCAGAACACAGCCGACCGGCCGATCCAGGTCGGCTCGCACTATCACTTTGCCGAGACCAACGGCGCCCTCGGCTTCGACCGTGAGGCCGCTCGCGGCATGCGCCTGAACATCGCCTCGGGCGCCGCGGTGCGCTTCGAGCCGGGCCAGCAGCGCACGGTCGAGCTGGTCGACTTCTCGGGCGATCGCATCGTCTACGGCTTTCGCGGCTTGGTTCAAGGAAAGCTCTAAAACATGGCCACCATCGGGCGACGCGCCTATGCAGAAATCTTCGGCCCCACCGTCGGTGACCGGGTTCGTCTTGCAGACACAGAACTGCTGATCGAGGTCGAGGCCGATTACACGCTGCGCGCCGGCGGCTACGGCGAGGAAGTGAAATTCGGCGGCGGCAAGACCATCCGCGACGGCATGGCGCAATCGCAGCGCACCCGCGCGCAAGGCGCCGTCGACACCGTGCTGACCAACGCACTGATCCTCGACCACTGGGGCATCGTGAAGGCCGACATCGGCCTGAAGGACGGCCGCATCGCCGCCATCGGCAAGGCCGGCAACCCCGACGTGCAGCCGGGCGTGGACATCGTCATCGGCCCGGGCACCGAGATCATCAGCTGCGAAGGCAACATCGTCACCGCGGGCGGCATCGACAGCCACATCCACTTCATCTGCCCGCAGCAGATCGAAGAGGCGCTGTCTTCCGGCGTCACCACCATGCTCGGCGGCGGCACCGGCCCTACCACTGGCACCTTCGCGACCACGGCGACGCCCGGCCCCTGGCACATCGAACGCATGCTGCAGGCGGCCGACGCGTTCCCGATGAACCTCGGCTTCCTCGGCAAAGGCAATGCAAGCCTGCTGGACGCGCTGCACGAGCAGATCGAAGCCGGTGTCATGGGCTTGAAGCTGCACGAAGACTGGGGCACCACGCCCTCGGCCATCAGCAACTGCCTCGACGTGGCCGATGCCACCGACACGCAGGTGGCGATCCACAGCGACACGCTCAACGAATCGGGCTTTGTCGAGAACACCATCGCCGCCGTGGGCGGCCGCGCGATCTGCGCCTTCCACACCGAGGGTGCGGGCGGCGGCCATGCGCCCGACATCCTGCGTGTGGTGGGCGAGGCGAACTTTTTGCCCTCCTCCACCAACCCCACGATGCCCTACACCGTGAACACGCTCGACGAACACGTCGACATGCTCATGGTGTGTCACCACCTGGATGCCGGCATCGCCGAAGACCTGGCCTTCGCCGAGTCGCGCATCCGCAAGGAAACCATTGCGGCCGAAGACGTGCTGCATGACCTCGGCGCGATCAGCATGTTCAGCTCCGACAGCCAGGCCATGGGCCGCGTCGGCGAGGTCGTCATCCGCACCTGGCAGACCGCGCACAAGATGAAGGTGCAGCGCGGCACGCTGCCGGAAGACAGCGAGCGCAACGACAACTTCCGCGCCAAACGCTACGTCGCCAAGTACACGATCAACCCGGCGATTGCGCACGGCATCGCGCACGAGGTCGGCTCGCTCGAGGTCGGCAAGTGGGCCGACATCGTGATCTGGAAGCCGGCCTTCTTCGGCGTGAAGCCCTTCACCATCCTCAAGGGCGGCACGATCGCGATGGCCGCAATGGGCGACCCCAACGCCTCGATCCCGACGCCGCAGCCTGTGCACTTCCGCCCGATGTTCGGCGCCTACGGCGGCTCGCTCGCGAAGAGCTCGCTGACCTTCGTCTCGCAAGCAGGGCTGGCATCAGGCATCAAGGAGCGCTATGGCCTGAGCAAGAACCTCAGCGCGGTGAAGAACATCCGCAATGTGCGCAAGAAGGACCTGATCCACAACGGCTACACTCCGAAGATGGAGATCGATGCGCAGACCTATGCGGTGCGCGCGGACGGGCATCTGCTGACCTGCGAGCCGGCGAAGCTGCTGCCGATGGCGCAGCGGTATTTCCTGTTTTGAATGTCAGATGCCGCGCGGCGCGAGGTGATCGCGAATCCACTGGGCAAGCGTCTCCTCGTCGAGCTGGCCTTCAGCCCATTTGAGCGTGGTGAGCACACAGTCCGAGTCGGACGCGCGAAACTCGAAGCCATTGAGGTCCAGGAACACTTCCATGGCAACGAAGGCTGTTCTCTTGTTGCCGTCGGTGAAGGGATGATTGCGAGCAATGCCGAAGGCGTAGCTCGCAGCCAGCGCGGCCGCATCGGGCGATTCGTACAAAGCCCGGTTCTGCGGCCGCCCCATTGCCGAAGCAAGCAGGCCCTCGTCACGCACCCCGGCAGGTCCACCGTGCTCAGCCAATTGCTCTTCATGAACAGCGTGGATCAACTGGACACTGAGCCAGACCCAAGACTGGTTGGCAGCGCTCATTTGGCCAGCTCGCGCAGCACGTTGCGACGCTTCTTCATGACACGGCGGGCAGCTTCCATCTGGCGTTCGAATTCGTCGTCGTACGGCGTCAGGGTGAATCCTCCGCCCGCGGCTTGCGTCAGGTAAATCGTGTCACCCTTGCCAACGTTCATGCTCGCCAGCACTTCCTTGGGCAGGATGACGCCGACTGAATTGCCGATCTGGGTCAGTTTGAGGGCGGACATGGAACGCTCCGTTTAATCAAAGTTATAACGAGCGTTATATTATTCCGCCTCACTTGGAGTCGCAAGCCACCATGCTCACCGCCAACAAACTCATGCCCCAGGGCCGCGGCCTTGCGCCCGTGCTGCTCAAGCGCGCCGCCACCATCGAACTCGACTGGGACGTCCGCCAGAAAAGCCGCTTCGACGCCACCGACTCCCAAGGCCGGCAGATCGGCATCTTCCTGCCGCGCGGCACTGCGGTGCGCGGCGGCGATGTGCTGGTGGCCGAAGACGGCTCGCTGATCCGCGTCATCGCGGCGCCGCAACCGGTCCTGCGCATCACGCATTGCACGGCCCACGGCACACCGTTCGACCTGACGCGCGCGGCCTACCACCTCGGCAACCGGCATGTGCCGATCGAGCTCAAGCCCGACCACCTGAAGATCGAACCCGATCACGTGCTGGCCGACATGCTGCGCTCGATGCACCTGATCGTGGTCGCGGTGGAAGAAGCCTTCGAGCCCGAGGGCGGCGCCTATGGATCGCACGAGCATTCGCACGGCGGTGGCCACAGCCATGACCACGCGCACGACCATGGCAGCAGCAAAGGCCCGAAGCCGCTCGTGCTCGCACCGGAACTGCTCGACGACCATGACCATTCGCACGATCACGATCACGATCACGGCCACCACGGTCACTCCCACTGAAATGAAGCCTTGCTCTTCTGTTCGTCGCGTTGTGTTTGACGTGCCTTGTTCAGAGCACTGGTTGATCGGCCGCACACCAGCAGCGTGCCTCGTGCACAGGGCACCGGGTGCTCCCCGCAGCGAAATAAAGGAGGAGCGAAGCGGGGGACATTCGCGGAGGGGAGCACCCGGTGTCCTGTGCACGCACCCCGAACACAAGCATTCCAGAACACAACGCGCGGTAGAAAGCTGACATGCCCGACGCACCCGGCGCCCACAGCCTGCTGCAGCTCATCTGGCTGGCCTCCCCTGCCTTGCCGGTAGGCGGCTTCTCTTATTCGGAGGGCATCGAAGCGGCGGTCGAGTGGGCCGGCGTCGATTCGGAGGCCAAGGCCACCGAATGGCTCGCAGACCAACTGCACCTGAGCTTCGCACGCGGCGATCTCCCGCTCGTCGCGCAGGCCATCGCAGCCTGGCGCGCAGGCGACGCACCACGCATCCGCGAACTCAACGAATGGGTCATGACCACCCGCGAGTCGGCCGAGTTCTTCCTGCAGAACGAGCAGATGGGCCGCTCCTTCGTCGAGTGGCTCAAGCTGCATCACGCAGACGCGGCCGAGGTCTTCGCGGACCTGCCCGCGAGCTACCCCGTGGCCTTCGCCTCCGCGCTGAGCCGCACCGGCGCCACGGTGCACGACGGCTGCCTGGCTTTCGCCTTCGGCTGGGCCGAGAACATGGTGGCGGCGGCCGTCAAGGCCGTGCCGCTGGGCCAGAGCGCGGGCCAGCGCATCCTCGCGCGGCTGGCGCGCGAAATCCCCGCCGCCGTCACCCATGCGATGCGCCTCACCGACGACGAACGCCAGGCCTTCGCGCCCCTGCTGGCTGTGTTGTCGGCACGCCATGAAACACAATATTCCCGCCTCTTTCGAAGCTGACCGAACCGGACAACGCCCATGACCTCCGCCCTGCACCACATTCCCAACCGCACCAAGAGACTCCCCCCGCTGCGCGTGGGCATCGGCGGCCCGGTCGGCTCGGGCAAGACCACGCTGCTCGAAATGCTCTGCAAGGCGATGCGCGACAAGTACGACCTCGTCGCCATCACCAACGACATCTACACCAAGGAAGACCAGCGCCTCTTGACCATGGCCGGTGCCCTGCCCGCCGAACGCATCATGGGCGTGGAAACCGGCGGCTGCCCGCACACCGCGATCCGCGAAGACGCGTCGATCAACCTCGAAGCCATCGACCGCATGCTCGAAGACTTTCCGGACGCCGACATCGTGTTCGTCGAATCGGGCGGCGACAACCTCGCAGCCACCTTCAGCCCCGAGCTGTCGGACCTGACGATCTACGTGATCGACGTGGCGGCCGGCGAAAAAATCCCGCGCAAGGGCGGCCCCGGCATCACCAAGAGCGACCTGTTCGTGATCAACAAGACCGACCTCGCGCCTTACGTGGGCGCCAACCTCGACGTGATGGAGCAGGACACGCAGCGCATGCGCCGCCAGCGGCCCTATGTGATGACGAACCTCAAGACCCACACGGGCGTGGCTGAAGTGGTGGCCTTCATCGAGCAGCGCGGCATGCTCACCGAGGCCTGACCAGGCCCTTCAGCGCTCACTCAGAGTTCGCTGCCGTCCTTGAGCTGACGCGCCTTGTAGACCAGGCGCACGCTCGCACGTCGTGGGTCGCTGACCTGCTGCACATAGACATCGGTATCGCCGCTCGTCCACGCGGCATAGGCGCTGCCCGGGTCGCGCGACGCGAGTTCGGTGCCGAACACACCGCGCCCCCACCGCACCAGCTGGCCGAATGCCGCCGCGCCGCTGTCGGGCGTGGTTTGCGCCAGCGCCACGAATTCGACGCGCCGCAATTCCGAGGCCGCGAAAAAGAAGGTCGGCTCGAACACCAGCCCCGCCATCCCGACCGGTGCTGCGCGCCAGCTGCCCAGCAGTCCGCCGGTCAGCCGTTGCGGGCGCTGCACACGCTCCGCGGCCGGCAACGCAGCCTGCAATTCTTCGGCTGTCATGCCGAGCCGCACACCCGGCGGCAATGCCTGCGCATGCAGCGCGCCAGCAGCAACAACAAGAATGGCGCTCGCGGCAAGCGCACGGAGAAAGATCAAGGGGGCAATGGATCGCACGTTCGGCATCGAAGAGAAAAGGCGGCGGCACCGTGGGACCGCGAGTATGACGCGGAGTTCCACGGTGCCGCCGCCAGAGCACTTCGAGCGCCCGGAGACTCAGCAAGTCACGTCAACCCCTTGACCCTGCCACCGCAGCATCGAACAGCGTCAGGCCCAGCACGCCACCGGCGTCCGGCGCCGAATAGATGCGCCCGCCATGATGGCCGGCGATGTGCTCGCAAACTCTTGCGCTGGCCTGCGAGACGCCGCCAAGGACATCGAAGAATCTCGCCAGCGGAGGCCGCACATCCGCGGCATCGAGGTCGCGCCAATGGACGACGGCATGCCCGCCCTCCACGCGCGCGGAGACCTGCAAGGTCGTGCCTGCCGACATCACGCTCGCCGCATGCGCAGCGACCTTGGCGAGCAGTTCGCACAGTTCCGCCTTGACGGCGAAGACGGGCACCGCTTCCGGCGGAAGCTGGAGGTCGATACGGATGCCTGCGGCATCCGGCGTTTCGCCAAGAAGCGGTCGCAAGTCCTGGACGCTGCTGACAAGCAGCTTCTGCCGCGCATCATTCCTGGCCTGCTCGGCAATGCCGCGCGCCTGTGCGCCGGCCCTGATGTTCGTGATCAGCAACGAGCCCATCATGGCCAGCACGCCGGCGAGTCCGAGCGAGATTGCAATGGCGATGATCAAGCCGAGGTTGGATGAGTACATGTGCGATATCCCTTCCTTCAGCGCCGCCCGGGAGAGCGGAACTCAAGTTCACCCGAAGCGCCGCGTTCGCAGGTGCCCGACAGCGCATCGCCGCGGGAACCGGGCAGCGCGGGCCGTGCGCCTTCTGCCTGCCCATCGCAAACGTCCCACGGCGGCATGGGCGGCCTGCGGGCATCAAACGGCATCAGTGGCGGCGGTGGTCTCTCGCTACGGAAACCTGGTGGTGGGCCATAGAGCATGGGCGGCGGCAACACGATGCAGCCCGCCAGGCCGGTGGCCGCCAGCAGGCTGGCGAGATGATGAATTCGGATCATTTTTTCTTGAATCAACTCACAGCGGGATCGGCCGTGCGCGTGCGACAGGGCCAACGCCCTGCCGCACCGGCCGGGTTCCCTGTCGTCAGAATGCGTGGCGGATGCCGAAGTCGTAGCCGGTCGACGAACGCGGCACGCCGGAGTAGCTCACACCGGTGCTGCCGTAGCCCGTGGTGCTGGCGGCCGTCAGGCTGCCCGTGTAGGCCGCGTCGTTGCGGTTGTTGACGCGTGCGACGGTGGCATACAGCGCGGTACGCTTCGAGAGGTTGTGCACGTAGCCGACCGCGAACTTGTTCGCGCGCGGATCTTCGCCGGTGATGCCGGCGGCGCCTTCGTTGTAGCGCACCGTCGAGTACGACGCGCGGATCACGCCGGCACCCACCGGCACGCTTGCGCCGATCAAGTAGCCGTTGTAGGTGTCGTGGGTGTCGCCGGCTGCGAGGTCGAACTTGTTCTTCACGTTCGAGAGTTCGCCGAACAGCTTGACCGGACCGAAGTCGTAGGACGCACCGAGGTTGATGGTCTGGATCTTCCGCGTGAGCGTGGTGGTGTCGACCGCGATGTTCTGGCCCACCGACAACGCCACGTCGAGCGGTCCGTTCGCATAGCCGAAGCGGCCGCCGACGTAGCGACCGGCACTGCTGCTGGTCGCGGCAGTGGTGTCGGTCGCGCTGGTCTTCACGTTCTCGTTCAGGCCGTACTGGAACTGGCCGTAGAAGCCGCCGAGGTTCGGCGGCAGGAAGTAGCCGACCATGTTGCTGGCACGCACGTAGTTCGTGTTGCCCAGGGCACTGCTTCCGCTCACGGTGTTGATCACGCTGGAGCCCAAGCCGTTGGTGCCGAACGGATCGAACACGGTGTCGTTCCAGAAGGTGGCCAAATAGTCGCGGCCAAGGCGCAGTTCGCCGAAGCCACCGGAGAGGCTGACGGTGGAACGGCGGGTGAAGGCGATGGCGTTCGATGCGTCGTCGTTGCTGAGCGGCGCCTCGAGCCAGAAGCTGGCTGCCAGGCCACCACCAAGGTCCTCCGCGCCTCTGAAGCCGATGCGGCTGGAGTTGTAGCCGGAGTTGGAAACACTCCATTGGCTTTGCTTGCTGGTGAGGCCGGTAGTTGCGCTGCGTGACGTTGCGGATTGGTAGCTCATGCCGGCATCGACGACGCCGAACAAGGTAACGGACGATTGGGCAGAAGCCAGGCCGGTAACGGCCAGCGCGGCGAGTGCCGTGAGGGATTTCTTCATTCAGGTTTCTCCGAGTTTCAGCAGCTCTTCATCGAGCAGCTGAACGGATGGTCTCGTTCAAATTTGGAGGAATCTGGTGGACGCTCCGTGCTTTGCAATCGACTGTTGTTTTTGCGTTCACTGTTCACGACTCGGCGATGGGGTTGTCTTCCTCCCTCTCCCTCTGGGAGAGGGTTGGGGTGAGGGCAACGGCATCAACCTCACGACAGGAGCCCGGTATGCGGTGCGGCACAGTGGGGCCGACTGCGCCGCACCGCATACCGGGCGCCCTTCAACAAAAAGCACGCAGCAAAAAATTCCGCAACGTACCAAAAGTCTCCCAAAAGCCAAGCAATGCTAGGCGCTCAGAAGGAGTACGACATGACCCTTGTCTTGCAAAGTGCCGTCGCCGCGTCACTGGGTGTGCAGCAGCTAGCCAGCGCATTCAGCCCCGCCTTTTCCCACCTGCGCATTCTTCGCAACCTCATCATCCCATGCCCGAAGGCTGTGCCGTGCGCACGGCAAGAATCGATGCCGTGATCGTGTGCGAAACCGGCATCTATCTCTTCGAGATCAAGGCCTGGCGCAACGCCTTCGTCTATCGCAAGAAGTCCGACCAGGCCCCACCTCGCTGGTTCCTGCGCCTCAACGGCTGCACCAGGGCCCGCGAAGTGAAAGACCCCGCATGGCAAGGCGGCCGCAAGACAACGCAATTGCGCAGCCTGCTGCCCGACGACCTGCGACTGCAGTACTTTGTCCTGCTGCCCTGCGAAGGCGTCGAACTCGAAGGCGTCATGCCCGCGGCCATCATCACGCAGCAAGACCTGCCCTACATCGCACGGCTGGTGCGCAACAACGGACGCACCGCGCGCACCTACCCGCTCCTCGATGCGGACGCCATCGACCGCACCGTGCAGCGCCTGCTCGACATCCAGGGCGACATGTCCATCGAAACGCACCTGCAGAACTGCCGCGAAAGAAGCGAGCAGCAGGTCGCCATGCAATGGCCTGCCATGAGTTCCATGGGCTTGCAGTAACGCGCATCGCCGCACGCCCCTGAAGGCCGGAGGGAGTCCCAGATTTCTCCGACATTGGCAGAGACGATGCGACGATGAACTCTTCCAAGTCCCTCGCGAGCATCGCCGCACTGTTCATCTCGCTGGCCGCCATTCCTGCATGGGCCGCCGCCCCATTCACCGTCAAGGACATCCGGCTCGAAGGCCTGCAACGCGTCGAGCCCGGAACGATCTTCTCGACCCTCGGCATCAGGGCCGGCGACACCTACAGCGACGACCGCGGCAGCGCCGCCATCCGCTCGCTCTTCGAGCTCGGCCTCTTCAAGGACGTGCGCATCGATGTCAACGGCAACGTGCTCGTCGTCATCGTGCAAGAGCGCCCCACCATCGCCGATGTCGACTTCGTCGGCACCAAGGAATTCGACAAGGCCGTGCTCCAGAAGGCCTTGCGCGAAGTGGGCCTTGCCGAAAGCCTCCCCTACGACAAGGCACTGGCCGACCGCGCCGAGCAGGAGCTCAAGCGGCAATACGTCAGCCGCAGCCTCTACAACGCCCAGGTCATCACCACCGTCACGCCGCTCGAACGCAACCGCGTCAACCTCACGTTCACCGTCACCGAGGGCGAGTCCGCGCGCATCAAGAGCGTGCGCGTGGTCGGCAACAAGGCCTACAGCGAGAGCACGCTGCTCGACCTGTTCGACCAGAACAGCGGCGGCTGGCTGGACTGGTACACCAAGTCGAACCAGTACTCGCGCAGCAAGCTCAACGCCGACCTGGAGACGCTGCGCTCCTACTACATCACCCGCGGCTACCTCGAGTACCGCGTCGAATCCACCCAGGTCGCCATCTCGCCGGACCGGCAAGCGCTCGATGTGACGGTCAACATCAGCGAAGGCGAGAAGTTCGCGGTGGCCGGCGTGAAGCTCGCGGGCAACTACCTGGGCCACGAAGACGAGTTCAAGACCCTCGTGACGATCCGCCCCGGCGCGCCCTACAACGGCGAAGCAGTGGCGGCCACCACCAAGGCCTTCACCGACTACTTCGGCACCATCGGCTACGCGTTCGCACGCGTCAGGGCCGAGCCCGAAATCGACCGCGCCACCCACCGCGTCGTGATGGTGCTGAAGGCCGAGCCTTCGCGGCGCGTCTACGTGCGACGCCTGAACATCGGCGGCAACTCGAAAACGCGCGACGAGGTGATCCGCCGGGAGTTCCGCCAGTACGAAGGCGCCTGGTACGACGGCAACAAGATCAAGCTCTCGCGCGATCGCGTCGATCGCCTGGGCTTCTTCACCGACGTGAACGTCGACACCGTCGAGGTGCCGGGCACGAACGACCAGGTCGACCTGTCGATCAACGTGACCGAGAAACCGACCGGCTCGCTGCAGCTCGGCGCCGGCTACTCGTCGACCGACAAGATCTCGCTCACCTTCGGCATCACGCAGGACAACGTGTTCGGCTCCGGCAACTCCCTGGGGCTGCAGGTCAACACCAGCTCGTACAACCGCACCATCTCGCTCACGGCCACCGACCCGTACTTCACGAAGGACGGCATCTCGCGCACGCTGAACGTCTTCCACACCACCACGCGGCCCTATTACGAGGCCGACGGCAACTACAAGCTCGCGAGCGACGGCGGCTCGATACGCTTCGGCCTGCCGCTCGGCGAGCTGGACACCATCTACCTGGGCATCGGCGTCGAACGCTATTCCTTCACGCCCGGCACCAACGGCACGTATGCCCTGGTCGACGGCGCCTACGTCTACACCGCCACGCCGCAGGCCTACCTCGACTACTTCAAGTGCACGGGCACCGCGCCGAGCGTGGTGTGCGCGAACAGCAGCGTCGTGGGCATTCCCGCGACGGTGGGCTGGTCGCGCGACAACCGCGACAGCGCGCTGGTGCCGGCCAGCGGCAAGCTGCAGAGCGCGAACCTCGAAGTGGGCGTGGGCAGCGAGCTGCGCTACCTGAAGTCCACCTACCAGTACCAGCAGTACTTCCCGCTGTCCAAGCAATACACGCTGGCCGTCAACGGCCAGCTCGGCTATGCAAAGGCGCTGGGCGGCAGCACATACCCGATCTTCAAGAACTTCTATGCCGGCGGGCTCGGCTCGATCCGCGGCTTCGAGCAGAACTCGCTGGGGCCCCTGGACGCCGTCACCGGCGGTGCGCTCGGCGGCACGCGCAAGGCGATCTTCAACATGGAGTTCAGCACGCCCTTCTTCGATGCGGGCAATGTGTTTTCCGACCGCACCGCGAGCATGACCGACGCGCAGTGGAAGGCCCAGAACCGCCTGCGCGTATCGGCGGGCATCGGCATCAGCTGGATCTCGCCGCTGGGCCCGCTGCGGCTGGCCTATGCGGTGCCGCTCGCGTACCAGAAGGCCGATACGGCCAACGGCATCGCCGGCGGACCGCACGCAGCGCCTCCAGTTCCAGATCGGAACCTCCTTCTGAGGCGGGAGGGTCACGCCATGAGCCGCATCCTGCTGGTGGAAGACGGGCGCGACATCGCGTCGGTGCTGCTGGACTACCTGCACAGCGCCGGGCACGAGGTCGAGCACATCGAAGACGGCGCGTTGGCGCTGGACCGCATCCTGAGCTCGCCGCCGGCGCTCACACTGCTCGACGTGGTGCTGCCGCAGATCGACGGCCTGCAGGTGCTCGAGAAGGTCCGCTCGTACAGCGACCATCCGATCATCATGCTGACGGCACGCACGCACGAGGTCGACCGCCTGCGCGGGCTCGACCTGGGCGCCGACGACTATGTCTGCAAGCCGTTCTCACCCCGGGAAGTGGTCGCGCGCGTCCACACCGTGCTGCGCCGCCATGCGCAACGCGACAGCGCCGCGGCACCCTCGCATTCCGTGGCCTTCGGGGACATGCGCGGGGGCGCGAGCCTGGAGGGCCATGCCCTCGTCCTCACCCGCCGGGAGCTTCTGCTGCTGCGCACACTGTCGCAGGCGCCGGGCCGGGTCTTCACGCGCTCGAAGCTGCTCGAAGCCGCGTTTCCGGAAGCGTTCGATGTCAACGAACGCGCGGTCGACGGACACATCAAGAACCTCCGGAAGAAGCTCGCAGCCGTGTCGCCTTCGCACAGCTGGATCCGCTCGATCTACGGCGTGGGGTTCAGCTTCGCGGAACGTCCGGCCTGAAATCGCGCTTTGCAGGCGCCGCTTCGCGCGGTGTCGCGCGGCGTGCCGTGGTCGGTGCCCATGATCGGCGCAAGGGTCGAGAGGCTCGAATTGCGCGTTTCGGTGCGATGGCGTTCGGCGCCGCATCCGTCGCGCGCGGCGATGACGACGCCGAGCACCAGCCCGCTGAAGGCCAGGAAGCCCGTGATGCGTTGCGCCAGCAAGGCGCTGACGGCGCGCGGTGTCGCAATGCGATCGCTCCAGTAGGAGTTGCCGCGAATTGGCATCGTGATCCGCAAGGTTCAGCCTTCCGAGCGTGGGGGCACCAGGGCCTTGGTGCGAGCAGCCCCGTCCAGCGCTTGCGGCCGCTCCGGCCGACCGCCCCGGAACAGGCCCGGTCCGCCGGCGGGCGGCATGCCGCCGGGCTGCGGCGGCCGGTCCACCACGGGATGGGCGGCAGGGTCCACCACCACCGTCAGCGTGGCGACATAGCGCCGGTGCGTCTCGCGCACGGCACCGAGCACCGTCTCGCCGGCCCGCAGGGCAATGCCGTCGGCGCTGTTCAGCGTGTCGCGAAGCCGTAGCCCGCTGGTAGCCCGACACCTGCGTGTAGAGAAACTCGCTCAGCGCATCGGGCAGGAAGAACTGCGAGGTCAGAACGGCGCGCGTGCCGTTGAGCACCTTGAAATGGATGTGCGTGGTGCGCCCCGCATACCAGCCGGGGTAGATGGAGCCGAACGACACTGCGCCGTCGCGGTCGGTGCGCTGGCTTCCGCGCAGAAAGGTCTGGCCTTCGAACGAGAGCGTGCGGCCATCGCCTTGTTCGCCGAAACCGGAGTAGCGCCCCTGCGCGTCGCAGTGCCACAGGTCGACACGCAGGTCGCGCAGCGGCTTGCCGGCCGTGTCGAGCACGCTGAAGCGGACCTCCAGGGGTACGCCGTCAAGCCCTTCGGTGATGTCGGAGCGGATCTTCGCCACATCGATGTAGTGGGGGCCTTCGGTGGTCTGGGCGGTCAGCGGCAGTGTCCGCGAGGCGGCCATCGCGGCAGGTGCCGAGGCGGACAGGCCCGCTGCGCCGATGGCGGCGAGCAGCCCCCGGCGCCCGATGGAGGGTGATGCGTTTGCTTGCGTCATGTGTTCTCCTTCTTTGATCGGGAACCGGCCTCGGCGACCCGGGTGACGCGGGTGGCACGGGCCTCTGCCCAGGCGACGAGCAGCACCCATGCATGGGCGACCATGCAGAAGATCGCCGCCGGCAACAGCAGCGAGAAGCCGATGCCCAGGCCGTACAGGAGGGTCATGCTCGGGCGTCGATGCTTGGCCGGGTTCATGGCACGCATCGTGCGTTTCGAATCGGGAGGAAATTGGGAGACGCACTTCTCCCAATTTCCTCCTCTTTTGCCGGCCACGATCGACCCCTTGCCTATGACGCCCGCCTGCCTGAAACGCATGTCGCAG
>CAMATD010000134.1 GCA_945860785.1 Variovorax sp. YR752
GCGGCCGCGGCGGTGGTGGCGCCGGCGCCGGTCGCGGCGGTCGTCACCGCGCCCGTGCCGACCGTACCGCCAGTACCGGCGGTCCCGGCACCCGTGCCGGGGACGGACGTGTCCGGCTTGACGGTGGGCTTGGCCGGCGCGTTGGCCTCGGGGTCCAGCTTGGTCGTCGCCTGGCCCTTTTGCTCCGCGCGGCCCTGGGCCTGCGCGTTCGCACCCGACTCGGCGTAGAAGCCGGTCTTGGTCTCGAATGTCGTGCTGCTGGCGCTGCTGCTGTGCGTGTCCCGGGCGGCGCTGCTCAGGATCTTGTCGGCCGACTGGTCGAGGTTGCCCTTCACCAGGATGTCGGTGCCGACGTCGGCGATGGTGTCGCGCGCGGTGCGCGTCAGGTTGCCGCCCGCTTCGATCTTCGACACGCTGGCCTTGGTGTCCGTCGTCTCGCTGTTCGACAGCGTGATGTGGGTGTACGAACCGACCTCGCCGCGCACACCCGCGGCCGCCGTCGAGCCCACGGCCGTGCCGGCGCCGGTCGCCGCGCTGGTCTGCGTGTCGGCGCTGCCGCCGCCGCTGGCGTAGAAGCCGCTGGCGGTCTGCATGCTGTCGACCTTCGTCTCGTGCACGTCGTTCGCCGCCCTGGTGATGATGTTGCCGGCCTTCAGCACCATGTCGCTGCCGGAGGCGACGCGCGAACCCTCCACCGTCATCGTGTCGTTGACGTTGGCCTGCAGGCCCTTGCCCGCCGTGAGGTTCGAGCCGACGTGCACGACGTCGCGCGTCTGCGTGTCGACGACGGACTGCTCCATGTAGCTCACGCGGTTGTCGGTCGACGCGCCCAGGTTGGCGCCCGTGCTCGCGTTGCCGCCCGGCATGCCCTGGCCCGATGCCGAGGTGTCCGCCGTGGCGCCGCCCGAGCCCTGGTTGCTGGTGCTGCTCATGAGCCCGGCGTTGCTGGTGTTGACGTTGGTGTGCGAGCTCTTGGTGTCCTGCCCGGCCAGCACATCGAGCCGGTTCGCGTTGACGAGCAGGTTGCCGTCGGACGCGACGTTGGAGCCCTTGAGCGTCACCGTGCCGCTGGCGTCGACCTGCCCGTTGCCGCCGAAGTGGATCACCGACGCGAGGTTGCGCGTCTCGCTGGTGTCCGTGACTTTGATCTCGTGCGAGACCGCCGCCACACCGGCCGAGGCATTGGCACCGCCGCCGGCGACTGCTCCCGCGCCGGCAAGGGCACCGACCTCGGTGCTGGTGCTGGTCGAGGGCCCGCCGACGCTGCCGCCGGCCTGGTTGGAGCCGACGATCTTGCCGATGCCGGTGGTCACGTCGCGCCGGTGCGAGGTATCGCTGTTGGTCCCGGCCAGCACGTTGACGTTGGTGCCGGCCACGTAGCCGTCCTTCGCGATCGCCAGCACCGAGCCTTGCAGCGTCACGTCGCGGCCGGCCACCACCGCGCCGTCGCCGCCGACTTCCACGCTGCCGCCGTTGTTGCGCGTCGAGGTGTTGTTGATGGTCGTCTTCTGCACGCCGAAGGCGGCGCCACCCACGCCGATCCCCGAGCGCTTCCTGCTGATGTCGGTGGTCGTGGTGTTGTCCCGCGAGACGATGTTGACGTTGTTGCCGGCCTGCAGCACGGCATCGCCCGCCACCTTCGCCTGGCTGCCCGCGATCGTGATGTCGCGGCCCGCGGCCATCGCGAGATCGCCGCCCACCTCGAGCTGCGAGCCGACCTGCTTGACCGTGGTGCTGCTGCTCTTGTTCTGGAGGGTGTCGAAGGCGATGCTGCCGCCGGCCGCCAGCACCGCGTCGCCGCCGGCCGAGACCTTGGCGCCGGTCACCAGGATGTCGCGCTTTGCGCTCAGCACCAGTGAATCGGTGGCCTCGATGGTGGCGGTCTTGCCGATCTGCGTGCTGCTGTTCTTCGCATTGCCGCTGGTCACGGCCGTGGTGCGGTTGACGATGTTGCCGGCGGTCGATGCCAGCGCCACGTTCGTGGCCTTGATGGTGCCCGAGACGTTCTGGATGTCGCCCACCGCAACCACCTTCAGCGTGTTCGACGCGACGATGGTGCCGCCGGTGGCCACGGTGCCGGACGCGGGGGCGCGGCCGCTGGCGGTGCTGGCGCTGGCGCTGGGGGCGGCGGCCTTGCCGGTCGTGACGGCACCGCCGCTCACCGACGTGGACGAGCCGGTCCCTGCGGCCACCGCGGTCGTCGTCGGCGCCTGCTTCATGTCGACCGGATTGGCCGGGCCGGCTGTCATCGCCTTCAGGTTCTGCGCCGTCGGCGCGGGCGTGCTCAGGCCGTTGTTGATGAGCTCGAAGCCGCTGCCGGTGAGCGTGTCGGCGTACACGCCGCCACCGACGGCGATGCCGCTCGGGGCGGTGGTCGGCAGGATCCGGCCGTTGAACATGGCCTCTTCTTTCGTGGCCCAGGCTTTCGTACCCGGGAAAGCGCAAAACACCAGGCAGCCGGAAAACCACTGCCCGTTGGACTGGTAGTAGTAGGTCGAGCCGTTCGAATTGCCGGGCAGCGCGAGCGCGTCGTTGGTGAATGCCGCCGCGGCGCCCTGGCCCGTCAGGTTCACGTTGTTGGCCGACAGCACCGCCCCGAGGTTGAAGAACTTGTTGAACTTCGCCACGATCGAGCCTGCGGTGATCTGCGCCTTGATGCCCGGCACCGTCGCGTAGCCCGGCGCCGACGACCAAAATGTCTGGTAGACGGTCGGCAGCATGTTGGGCTGGGAGATGAGGACCTCCGGGCCGTAGGTCACGTTGGCCTGCCGCGTATCGCCGCCCAGCACTTCGTTGCGGATCGTCGTGGCCGTGAGGTTGACGGTGCCCGGCGTGCTGATGGTGCTGTTGTTGACGATGTTCTTCGCGCTCAGCGTGATGCCGGTGCCCGCGTCCATCGTGCCCAGGTACTGGGTCGGCGTGGCCGCGTTGGTGATCGTGCCGGCGGCGGCATAACCGTAGAGCGTGCCGCCGGCATACAGCGCGCCCTGGTTCAGCAGGTCGCCGGTGGTGGCGTTGACGGTCAGGTCGCCCAGCGCCGCGATGCCGCCGGTGTTGGTGAGCGAGGTTCCGCTCAGGTTGAAATTGCTGGCCGAGAAGATCAGGCCGATGTTGTTGAAGCCGCCCGGGCCGGTCACGGACAGGCCGCTGTAGGTCAGCGCGCCGGTGTCCAGGCTGCCCATCGAGGCCATGATCCGGCTCGTGCTGTCGGCCTGCGTCAGCGTCTCGGTGCTGATGCCCATCGCGCCGTTGCTCTGCAGCACGGCGCCCTTGCCGAGCGTGAGATTGCGCAGCGTGAAATCCATCGCGTTGGCGGTCAGCTGCTGGCCGTCGTTGAGCGTGAGGTTCGCGCCCAGGAGCTTCAGGGTGCCGGCGGCGTACAGCCTGCCTTCGGGCGTGAAGTCGAAGGTGCTGCCGCCGCTGCGGGTAATGATCGACACATCGCCTTCGCTCACGATGCTGCCCGCGCCGTGCACGCCGCCGACGTCGACATGCAGCACCAGGTCGCCCGCCGATTGCAGCGTGCCGCTGTTGTCGATGCGCGCGCCGGTGAGATTCGTGCTGCCCGAGGCCGTGGTGCCGAAGGTGATCGTGCCGGTGTTGGTGATGTTGCCGACCGCGAACACGATGCCCAGCGCGGAACTGCCGTTCTGGATCGTGCCTTCGTTGAGCAAGGTGTTGCGCGACTCGAAGTCCAGGCGGTCGCCCAGCATCAGGCTGCCGACGCCGCTGTTGCGCATGCCGGCCAGCGAATAGGTCTTGAGCGTGCCGCCGGCCTGCATGGTGCCGGCGTTGACGAAGCTGTCTGCCGCGCCGGTGTCGTCGCGGGCGGTGATGCTCAGGTTGCCGCCCGCGATGATCGTGGCGTTGCCGGCCGGGTCGCCCACGCCGAAGGCGGCATGGCCCACGGTCTGGATGTCGCGCGTGTTGATCAGCGCGCCGGTGAGCGTGACGTAGGAATACGAGCTTGCGTCCTTGGAGCCGAGCAGCCACACGCCGTCGTTCTGCAGGCTCGTGCCGGTGATCGTGGTGCCCTTGGCCGACTCGATGCGCGCGCCGGCCGCGTTGCCCAGCGCCGCGCCCTGCAGGGTCATGATGTTGTCGCTGTAGATGGCGCCGGTGTTGTTCAGCGACTCGCTGCCGGCGCCGCTGCGGTCGGCAATGTCGATCAGCTGCTTGCCGTAGATGGTGCCGCTGTTGAAGATCGTGCCGTTCACACGCAGCGTGACGCCGCCGTCCCGCGCGTTCACTGTGCCCTGGTTGTCCAGGCCGTTGGGCTGGAACGCCGTGCCGCTGGAACTCAGCGCCACGCTGTTGCCGGCGAGCGAGGCGCCGATGCCGTTCGTCAGGCTGGCGCTGCTCGCAAGGCTCAGCGCCTGGCCGGCCTGGATCGTGGCGCCGGCCTGGTTGTCGATCGCGCCGCCAGTCACGTTGACGCTCAGGTTGCCGACGGCGGAGACCGTGCCGCTGTTCGTCAGGTTGCCGCTCATGCCCAGGTTGCGCTCGCTTTGCAGCGTGCCGCTGTTGTTCGTGTTCGCGCCGATGGCCAGCGCGTCGTCGACGGCGCCCGCCTGCGTCGACAGCAGCCAGGTGCCGGCGTTGTCGACGAAGTTGCCCGTCACCGTGCTGCCGTCCGCCGCCTGGATCCAGGCCTTGCTGGCATTGGTCACGCTGTTGCTGGCGATCGTCATGCGGCCGCCGGCCAGCAGGCTGCCGGTGCCGGTGTTGAGGAGCTGGTTCGCCGCGCCTGCGCCGACCCCAGCGATGGCGAGGTTCTGCGCGGCGCTGACCGTGCCTTCGTTCTGCACGGTGTTCTGGCTGCGCAGCGTGACGTTCCCCGTGTTGGCCGCGACGGTGCCGTTGTTGTAGAGCGTGTCGACCGACGCGAGCGCGACTGCACCCTGGTCGCTCACGATGTTGCCCCGGTTGGTGAGGGCGCGCGCCTGCGCACTCAGATCCTTCTGTGCCGCGAGGGCGCCGTTGTTGATGAGCTCGTCGCCCGCGTTGAGCGAAAGCTGGCCCGCGCGCGCCGCCACCACGCCGTCGTTGGCGAGCGTGCCTGTGCTGCCGAGCGCCACGTTGCCGTTCGTGCTGACCAGGTTGCCGCTCGCCGTGTTGGCGATGCTGCCCGCCTGCGCGCCCAGATTCAGCGCGGCCGTGACGAAGCTGTTGTTGGTCAGCGCGCCGCTCGCATCGAGCTGCACCGCGCCGGTGGTGGCGACGATCTCGCCGTCGTTGGTGAGCGCGCCCGTCGAGCCGAGAGCGACGGTGCCGCTGTCGCTGTCGCTGACCACGTAGCCGGTGGCGGTGTTGACCAGGCCGCCGGCCTGCACTGTCAGCGTCTGCTTCGCGGCGAGGTTGCCGCTGTTGGTGAGCAGGCCGCCGGCTGTGAGCGTGGCGCTGCCCGTCTCGGCCAGCACGGTGCCGGCGTTGTCGAGCGTCTTGGCGGTGGTGAGGATCACCGCGCCCTGGCCGCTGCCGATGTCGGCGCCGGCGCGGTTGGCGATGCTGTCGGCCTGGATATGGGCGGTCTGCGCGGCGCCCACGTAGCCGCTGTTGTCGAGCGTGCCGGCGAGCGTCATGTCCAGCGACCCGGCCACGGCATAGATTGCGCCCGTGCCGCGGTTCGTCACGTCCGTCGCGACGACGGTGTTGTCGCCCGCCGAAGCCTGCAGGTAGCCGCTGTTGTCGATGCTGCCTGCCTGGATGCCAAGGCCAGCGCCCCCGATGACCTTGGCGCTGTTGTCGAACAGGCCGGTGACCGTCAGCGTCTGCGTGCCGCCGGACTGCATCACGTTGCTGTTGGTGAGCGCTCGGGCTCGCGCGTTCAGCGCTTGGCCGGCGAGCACGAGGCCGGCGTTGTCGACGGTCTGGCTCGCGCCGCCCGCGGCATCGGCGAGCGAGAGATCGCGGCCGGCATTGAGCGTGCCGCTGTTGGTGAGGGCGATGCCGGCGCGCACCGCAAGGCTGCCCGCGTCGGCCGTGACGATGCCCGCGTTGTCGAGGCCCAGGCCGGCATGGATGGCGATGTCGCCGCCGGTGCTTTCCACGCCGCCGTTGCTGCTGGCCGCGATCTGCGTCGCGCCGGTGCTGTCGAGCCGGATGCCGTTGGCGGCCACGATGGCGGCAGTGCCCAGGCCCAGGTCGCCCACCGTCGCACGCGCGGCCAGCGTGTTGCCGGACTGCAGCACCACACCGTCGCCCAGCGCGACGGTGCCCGCGCCCGCGTCGAGGTTGTTGCCGGCCTGGACACTGCTGCGCGTGAGCAGCGCGTTGCCGAGTCCGCCGGAGACGATCGCGTCGCGCGTCGCGCCGAGTCTGCTGTCGGTGAGCGCCAGCGTGAGCGCGTGCGGATCAGTGGCAGCGGTGGTCACGCGCAGATCCTGGCCGGCGACGAGCTGGCTGCTGTCGATGGCGATCGCCCCTTGCTCGGCCGCGACCGCGATGTCGCGGTTGGCCGTGAGGCTACCGCCCGAGAGCGCGATGGCCGATGCGGCCGACCCGGTGGCGGTGATCGCGATGTCGCGCTGCGCCGAAATGCGATTCACGAGTTCGATGCGGCCCGCCGCCGTGAGCGTGAAGTCGTCGACCGTGGCTGCCGCTTCGCCGAGCATGCGCACGCCGACGCCGGCCTCGGTGGCGCTGATCCGGATGCGGTTCGCGTACATGCCGCCGAGCGCGGTGCTGTCGATGGCATAGCTGCTGGTACCGCCGACCGCGCCCGCGTTGCCGGTGACGGTGCGGCTCGCGTAATCCCAGTTGTTGGTGCCGGTCGTGATGCCGAGGTCGCCGGTGCGCACCGTGCCGTCGATGCGCACCGTGCGCGCCACGAGGTCGAGGATCTGCTGCGCCGTCGCGTTGAGCCCGCTGCCGTTGACGAGGATGTCGCCCTGCTGGACCGAGAAGCCGCGCAGGCTGCCGTCCGCGTTGAGCGTCGGCAGGCCGGTGGTGAGCGTCACGCGGTCGGTGTTGAGGAAGCCGCACCCCGAGCAGGTGATGCCGTAGGGGTTGGCCAGCACCACGTCGGCCTTGCCGCCGAGCACTTCGGTGAAGCCGGCGAGCGTGCTGCGGTTGTTCGAGGTCACCTCGTTGAGGATGATGCGCGCCGCCGCGCCGAGATTCGGGTTGGCCGCCACCTAGCCGTTGGCCAGCACCGAGGCCCAGGCGGCCTGCGCCGCGTTGCCGTTGTTGAGCACCAGGCCGGCGGCGTTGACGTTGAAGCTCTGGTACTGGTTGTGCGAGAGCCCGGCCGCATTCGCCGCGTTGATGTTGACCACCGTCGCGCCGTTGGGCGCGAGGAAGGCGCGCAACGCGCCGCCCGCGGGTACGACCGAAGGCTGCGCTTGTGCGTGGGACAGCGCGGGCAGCAGCAGGCCGGCGGCGGCGGCACTCAGCATCGCGGTGCTCGCACTCTTGCCCTTGCCGCGGGCGGTTTCGCAAACGGCGGTCCAGAGGCCGAGGCTGGTATTCCAGACAACGCGATAGATGTGATTCATGGCAACACCTCAGAGGGAATAGGAAAGACGCAGGCCGACCTGCGTGGACTCGCGGCGCATGCCGGTGGGCAACCTGATGGCGCGCGAGACGAACAGGTCGACGCTGGCGCCGGCCGCCTGCAGCGACACGCCCACGGTCGCGCCCGACATCGAGCCCGAAGGCACGCCCGCCGCGCGATTGCTGACGCGCCCCACGTCCAGGCCGATGTAGCCGCGCCCGACCACCGGCACGCCGCCGACGTTTCGCGCGAAGGGCAGTCCGAGCTCGTTGCGCCACAAGAGGCCGTTGTCGCCGCTCAGCGTGTTGACCAGCGAGCCGCGCACGCTGCCCGGGCCGCCGATCAGGAACTGCTGCGAGCCGTAGAGCGTGTCGAAGGCCCTCTGGCCGCTGAACTGGCTGGACCATGCGAAGGTCGTGTCGGCCAGCTTGAAGCGGCGGTCGAAGTCGAGGTCGAAATTGAGCTTGTCGAACTGCGCATGCGGCTGGTCGCGCGCCAGGCCCGCCGGGTCGTGCAGCGCGCCCAGGCCCTTGAGGCCATGCACCCATCCGAGCCGCCCATTCAGTACACCGCCGCCCAGCGCGATAAAGCCGCTCAGGCTCAGGTCCGAAACGGCGAGCTTGCGACTGGCGACACCAAGCAGCTCGCCACCGACATAGCTGATCGTGTCCTGCGTGCCGATGCGCGCGCTCGCGTTGAGGCGGCTGCCGGCGTCGCGGAACAGCACGCGGTCGACCGAGAAGCCGACGGTGTCTGTGCGGCCTTCGGCGAGCAGCGTGTTGCCGCTGGCCTGCGTGATGCGGTTGCCGTAGCTGGTGCGGCTCAGGTCGGCACCGAAGTTCCAGTAGCCCCAGGGCACCGACAGCAGCAGCGCCGTGGCCTTGGAGCGGTGGTCCGCGTCATGCGGCACCGAGTTGCGCTGCGTGATCGCGATGAGTTCGTTCAGGCCGAGCAGGCTGTCCAGGCTCAGCGTGCCGGTCAGGCTGTCGCGGCCGGTGGCAGGCGTTCCGAGGTTGTCGGCCGACAGCAGGAGGCGCGCCGGCGTGCGCGAGGGATTGCGCACGACGACGACGCTTTCGCCGGGCTGCTGACCGGGGCGGATGTCGAGCGTGGCACCGTTCGATGCGAGGCGGTTGAGCTGGTTGGTGCCCTGTTCGAGATCGCGCAGGTTCAGCAGCTCGCCGGGCGCGGCCGGAAAGGCGCCGGGCAGCGAAACGCCGCCGGGACGCGTGGCATCGAGCTCGTACTTCTCGATACGGCCTTCGACCACGCGGATCGTCAGCGTCCCGGTGCGCAGGTCCTGCGCGGGCAGGTAGGCGCGGCTGGTGATGAAGCCCTGATCGATGTAGTTCTTGGTGATGAGGGCGAGGATGTTCTCGAGCTTCTTCGCGTCGAGGCACTGGCCGGCGTAGTCGGTATCGATCTGCTGGCGCAGCGCGGCGGCCAATTGCGTCGCACCTTCGATCACGATGTGCTGGATGTCGCGGCAGCCGCCGAGGTCGGGCACGGTGATGCGCGGCACCTCGACCTGGGGCTCGGGCGCTCGGGCGCGCCGGCACGGCATTGCGGGCGCGGTCCTGTTCTTCGCGCAGACGCTCTTCGAGCAGGCGTTGCGTCGTGTCGTTCTGCCGCAGCACGGCGGGCGGGACGATCTGCGCAAAAGCATGCGGCGCGGTCAGCGTGCAGAGCAGGGCGGCAAGGCCGGTTGCCGATGCACGGGCGAACCCCGGCACCGATGGCTGCGACTTCTTCATGGACGTCTC
Organism: Variovorax sp. YR752; assembly: GCA_945860785.1. Lineage (GTDB taxonomy): Bacteria > Pseudomonadota > Gammaproteobacteria > Burkholderiales > Burkholderiaceae_C > Variovorax. Next base: position 9,259 of record CAMATD010000134.1, read on the forward strand.
ACAGAACCTTGTAGAGACAGCCCGCTCGCGAAGGCGGGACCGGACCAACGCGCAGGGCGCGCGAGGGTCGACGGGCTGTTTTACCAATAAGTTCTAAATTGTGAGGATTTGTTATCGGCGCGTATGTCGCTATCCGTAGCTACATCGATGCTGTAGCGCACGCTGCCGCTGTTGCGTCCTGCCGGCCTCGTCAAGCATCAGGATGCGCGGCCGCCGGTGCCCGCCTTCCTTGGCGACGCGGGTGCGCAGAATGCGAAATCACCGAAACGGTCAACCTGCAATTGGCGAGCGTTTCTGCTGCTTGGGTCTTGAGTTGTCATCCACGCCCACGTGTCGATGTGGTGATCTCGAGCCGCACGCTTGGCAAAGGTGGCGATGAGATGTGAGGCCTTGAGCTATGACGAGTTCAGGGGTCGACTTGACTTGGAACGCCGACCTGACTGCAGCAGGGACTTGTGAATGTTTTCACTTTCTCTGTCGCGCAAGCACACTGTCGAGATACTTGGCCGGTGGCTTTCCTAGCACCTTCTTGAACATCGTGATGAAGGCCGTCACGGATTCATAGCCGAGATCGGCCGAGACCTGCTGTACGGTTGCGCCGGAAGCCAGCTCTCGTATGGCGACGATCAGATGCAATTGCTGACGCCAACGACCGAAGGTCAACCCTGTCTCCTTGACGACGAGACGTGCGAGGCTGCTCTCGCTAAGGGCGACGCGATGGGCCCATTCGGCCAGTGTGCTGCGGTCGGAAGGGTCTTCTGCCAGCCCTGAAGCGATCCGCTTCAACCGCGGCTCAGGCGAGAGCGGCAAATGCAAGTGCTGAACAGCCATCCGGGGCAGTTCGCGCAGCAGGACCTTCGTCAGGAGGTCCTCTCTCTCGTCATCATCCGCTGCCTGATCGGACAACTCGACGATCAATTCACGCAGCAGCGGCGAGATCGAAAGCGTGCAGCATCGATCCGGCAAGGCTACAAGCTCCGGCTCGATGTAGACGAAGAAGAGCCGGGCATTGGCTGTCGCGAGGTTGCTGTGCCGCATGCCCCCCCCGGAATCCAAACCCCGCAATGAGGCGGCACCATCCACAGGCCGCTGGGAACGCGGCATGTGACGCCCCCTGCCAGCGCGAAGACGAGCTGCCCTTTGCGATGCCGATGATCGGGCACCTCCGCCTTGGTCCCGGTCACGTCGACGCGCACGGCAATCACCGACGCGGAGAGATCATCCACATCAAGATTCAGCCATGGATAGCGAAGGGCTTGTCTCATGCTTGCCGGTTTTTAGCGATCGATTGACAGGATATCTAAATCCATCGGAGGAGAAAGTCGATAAATTTTCGGCCTACAGATGAGGAATACGACCGTGCATACCTTCATGGCCTCGAAAGCAGCCGAACTGGGGCGACAGGTTCGCACGCAAGCCGGTCACGTCCGTGGCCACCCACGGGATGTCAACGGCGTGCTGGCGTTCAAGGGCATACCGTACGCCACACCACCGGTCGGGCCGCTGCGTTGGCGCGTACCGCAGCCACCGACGCCTTGGAACGGTGTGCGCGATGCGTTGACGTTTGGCGCAGGGTGTCTTTCGGCACTCGAAAATGATCATCGGCCGGGGCCACGCAGTGAGGATTGCCTCTATCTCAATGTCTGGACCGCCGCGAAGCAGGCTGACGAGAAGCGGCCCGTGATGGTGTGGATTCACGGCGGCGGCTTTCAATTCGGCTCCTCGGCAAATCCCGCCACCGATGGCGGCCCGTTGGCAGCCCAGGGTGTTGTCGTCGTCAGCTTCAACTATCGCCTCGGCATCTTCGGATTTCTCGGCCCACCCCGATCTCGATTCAGAAGCTCCATCGGGCAACCATGGCCTGCATGGATCAACTGGCGGCGCTGCGCTGGGTCAAAGCCAATATCGCCGACTTTGGCGGTGATCCCGACAACGTCACCGTGTTCGGCGAATCTGCCGGTGCTATGGCCGTTGGCATCTTGATGGCTTCGCCGCTCAGCCATGGACTGTTCCACAAAGCCATTGGCGAAAGCGGCGCATTCTGGGATGGCAGGCACGGGCCACTCCAGGGTTTCGAAGAAGCCCGAACGCGCGGCCTCGCCTTCGCGCGGCTACAAGGCAACGCGTCCATCGCAGCTTTGCGCGCCATGCCGGCCGAACAGTTGAATGCAGCCGCGCCCTGGAGCTTCCAGTCCAGTCCCGTCGTCGCGGCGTTCTCACCCAGCATCGATCGTCATGTGGTGCCCGACGTTGCCCGCTCTGCGTTTCCTGCGCGGCCAGCAGATGCACATCCCCCTGCTAGCCGGTTGGAATGCCGCGGAGGAATTCCCTTTCGCTTCGCAATCACTCCCCGATCGATCGGCGCAAGCCTTTCGCGCCACGGCCGAGGAAATGTTCGGCAGGGAGCGCCTGGCGGATTTCCTGAAGGCCTATCCTGCCGATACCGACGCGCAGGCCAAGACTTCCGCCGCCGCGCTCACGGGGACTATGTGGTCGGCGAGCAATGCTGGCAGTGGCTTCGGCTGCATCGAGGAAGCAGTCGCGCGCCCGTCTATGGCTACCTGTTCAGTTACACGTCGCCGTATACGCCGATCGCCTCGCACGTTACCGAGATCCCCTTTGTCTTCGGCACGTTGACGCCGCAACAGGTGATCGGCAGCACCACGCCACCGGCCGAAGCGGATCGCGCGCTGGCGCAGACATGATGAGCTATTGGGTGAATTTCGCGATGCACGGGGATCCCAACGGATTGGGTCTGCCACCGTGGCCGGCATATGACGAGGAAGACGTCGTACAGATCATCGATGCGACGATCGAAGCCCGTCCCAATCCGCAAGCCGCGCGCTTCCGCTTTCTCGGCAGTTTCAGACAGAACGGAATCCTGCCGATGCGCTGGCGCGATGTGCCGTAGACGGCAATACCGGCTCGTGGTCAGCGCATGCGTGCACCTGGGCCATGCACACGTACGGAATCGGGCACAAAAGAAGGCAGATCAGGGTTTCCGTGAGGTTTCCCAACAAAAGCCCCCGCGACACCCGTCACACAGGCGTCATCAGCTATGAAAACAATAGCATTCAACTTCAAATCGAGGATCGTTCCTCGTAAACGCTATATCTAGCCCGACTCTTGCTAAGCAAAATCCTCGACGGATTTCACGTCATGCAAGATCGAGGACAACAAGCAATGAACCCTACGCGTCTCCGGCGGCCACTGGCCGCTCTGGTACTGGGCGGTACAGCAATCCTCGGGGCCCTGTCGTCGGCCCATGCGTTCTCGAACCCGCCCATCCAGGTGGCGCAGGGCGTCGAGTACATGTGTGGCGGCGCAGCCAAGGGCGAAGCCGAATTCATGGAAATGGTGGCGCCGCGCTGGGCCGCAACGATCGAGCTCGGCGTGAGCGACGGCAAGGGCGCGCAACTCGCCGGCTTCCCGGCCAAGGCTTCGATCCAGATCCGTCAGAAATACACCGGCCAGACGATCATGGACGTGGAAACGCAGGCGCCCTACATGCTCGCGCGCCTCAACCCGGGCGCCTACGACGTGAACGTCACGCTGGGCGGGCTCACGCTCACGCAGTCGCTGATCGTGATTGCCGGCGCACCGGCCCGTGCGTCGTTCCTCTGGCCGTCGAATTTCGACATGGCTTCGGTCACCCCGGCGCTGCCGCAAACGCAGGCGCTGGCGCAGACCTCCGCGGCCCGCTGAGCATCAATCAGCCACCAGCCAGGCGCGCGCGCCGCGCCGGGGCCTGTGGTCAGCCTTGTCTAAGTCGTGCGCCGCACAGTGGCGCCGTGGCTTCTCGCCACGACGACCAGGAAAGGATTCATCAGACCATGACCCCCCGTTTTCCATCGAGCATGCGGCCGCTGGCGGCCGCCCTGTTGTGCGGCGCCGTCCTGCTCGGGGCGCTTTCGTCGGCGAATGCGGCGGTGAACCCGCCGATCTACATGACGCACGGCGTCGAATACATGAGCGGCGGCATCGGCAGCGATGAAGCGCAGCTGATGGAGACGGTGTCGCCGCGCTGGCCCGCCACCTTCGAATTCGCGGTCAAGGACCACAAGGGCAGCGCCGACTTCGCGGCCGGCGTGCACGTCACGGTGCGCGACAGCAGCGGCGTCGCGCTGCTCGACAACGTGGTGTCGGGCGGCCCGTTCATGGTGGCGCGGCTGGAGCCGGGCACCTACGAAGTCGAGGCGCGGATCGGCAGCCAGACGCTCAAGCAGTCCCTGAATGTGCCGCAGGGCGCGCCCACCAAGGCCACCTTCGTGTGGCCGGCGGGCACCGACATGGCTTCGGGCCGGCACGCGCACGGTGCAGTAAACCGGTTTCATGGGCGGCGCCGCCGCTCGTTGCCGCCGCGAATTTCTGACGCTCGTCAAGCCACATCGCCCGCTATCCGGGCGCTGTGCGCTATAGAAAAAATAGCGAATACCGGATCTTCGAGCGCCTTGAATGCACGGCATGCGCCTTGCAGATGGAGTATCCCCCGGGCAGTGCCCGACTCCATTGCCCCGATGCCCATCCGCCCCTGAGCGCCTTGACCGCGCTGCTGCACCTCTACATTGCCCTGCGCCTGTTGCCCGCGCTGGCAATGCTCACGCCTGCGTGGCCGCTGGCGCTGGTGCTGCTGGTGGTGTCGGCCGCCACCATTCCGCTGCCTTTTCTGTCGCGCCGCATCGCGCGCAGCGCCTCGATGGGCGAAGTACTCAAGTGGGTCGGCCTGATCAGCATGGGCTGGTTCTCGTCGATGTTCGTGCTGACGCTGGTGCGCGATGCCGGCCTGCTGCTCACGTGGCTTGTGGGTGCGCCGGGTGGCGTGCAGGTCCCCTGGAGCACGTTGCGGCCATGGAGCGCACTGGCGGTGCTGGCGATGGCCACGGGCACGTCGCTGATCGGTTTTCTCAATGCGCGCCGCACGGCAAGCGTGAAGCGCGTCGACGTTCCGATTCGCGGCCTGCCGACGGCGCTCGAAGGCTTCACGATCGCGCAGCTCAGCGACATCCACGTCGGCCCGACGATCAAGAGCGCATACATCCAGCGCATCGTCGACGCGGTCAACCGGCTCGGCGCCGATGCCATCGCGATCACGGGCGATCTCGTGGACGGCAGCGTGCCCGAGCTGCGCGAGCACATCGCACCGCTGGCAGGGCTGCGCGCGCGCCACGGCACCTTCGTGGTCACGGGCAACCACGAGGACTACGCGGGCGCGCATGCCTGGATCGACGAGCTGCGCCGGCTCAGCCTGAAGGTGCTGCTCAACGAGCACGTGGTGCTGCAGACGCGCAATGTGCGCGGTGCGCAGACCGATGAAGAGCTCTTCGAAAGCGCGCTGGTGCTGGCGGGCGTGACCGACTTCACCGCAGGGCACTTCGACGCGGCGCATGCCAGCGACCCGCAGCTCGCGTTGTTCGACGCGCCGCCGCTGGTGCACACGCGCGTGCTGCTGGCGCACCAGCCACGCAGTGCGCCGCTCGCGGCGGCAGCGGGCTACCAGCTGCAGCTCTCGGGCCACACGCATGGCGGCCAGTTCTTTCCGTGGAACCTGTTCGTGCCGATGCAGCAGCCCTTTACGGCGGGCCTGCACCGGCTGCACGACATGTGGATCTATGTGAGCCGGGGCACCGGCTACTGGGGCCCGCCGAAGCGTTTTGGCGCGCCTTCGGAAATCACGCTGCTGACACTGGTGCCGGCGCGGCCCTGAACCGCTTCAACCGACTGCTTCTTCGTCAGGCTTGCAGTTCGGCCAGCCGCCGCGCGTTCGACGTGGCTGCGGCATGAATGGGCTTGAGTCCTTCGCGTGCGATGCGGGCTGCGGTGCCGGACAGCTGG
>CAMATD010000135.1 GCA_945860785.1 Variovorax sp. YR752
GCGAACTCGCAGCCCATGAACAGCAGCTTCTTCCCCGGATACGCCCAGAGATAGCCGTACAGATTGCGCAGCCCCGCGAACTTCTGCCATTCGTCGCCCGGCATCCGCCCGATCATCGAGCCCTTGCCGTGCACCACGTCGTCGTGCGAGAGCGGCAGCACGAAGTTCTCGCTGTGCGCGTACATCAGCCCGAAGGTGATCTGCTGGTGATGGTGCTTGCGATAGACCGGGTCGGTGCCCGCGTACGCCAGCGTGTCGTTCATCCAGCCCATGTTCCACTTGTAGTGGAAGCCCAGTCCGCCGTTCTCGGGCGGACGCGTCACGCCCGGGAAACTCGTCGATTCTTCGGCCAGCGTCACCGCGCCCGGCCGCTCGACACCCACCACGCGATTCATGCGGCGCAGGAAGTCGATGGCCTCCAGGTTCTCGCGCCCGCCCTGCGCATTCGGCACCCACTCGCCCGCCTTGCGGCTGTAGTCGCGGTACAGCATCGACGCCACTGCATCCACACGGAGGCCATCGACGCCATAGCGTTCCAGCCAGTACAGCGCATTGCCGACCAGGTAGTTGCGCACCTCCGTACGCGCGTAGTTGAAGATCAGCGTCTGCCAGTCGTTGTGGAAGCCTTCGCGCGGATCGGCGTACTCATACAGCGCCGTGCCGTTGAAGAGGCCCAGGCCATGGGCATCGGTCGGGAAATGCGCGGGCACCCAGTCGAGGATCACCCCCAGCCCCGCCGCATGCGCGGCCTCGACGAAATGCCGGAAGTCGCCTGGCGTGCCGAAGCGCGAGGTCGGCGCATACAGCCCGATCGGCTGGTACCCCCACGAGCCGTCGAAGGGATGCTCCGTGATCGGCAGCAGCTCGATGTGCGTGAAGCCCATGTCGCGCGCATAGGGCACCAGCGTGTCGGCCAGGTCGCGGTAGTCCAGCCACTCGTGGCCGTTCTTGCGGCGCCACGAGCCCAGGTGCACTTCATAGATGCTGATTGGCGCATGGCGCTCGTTGGCCTCGGCGCGTCCTTCGGGCATCGCCACCGCCGCCGGCAACGGCTGCACCACGCAAGCGGTGTCGGGCCGCAGCCGCGACGAGAACGCAAAGGGGTCGGCCTTGCGCAGCACCTCGCCCTTCGCCGAAAGAATCTCGAACTCGTAGCTGTCGCCGGTCGCCACGTGCGGCGCGAAGATTTCCCACACGCCGCATTCGCGACGCAGTCGCATCATGTGCCGCCGCCCGTCCCAGTTGTTGAAGTCGCCGACCACCGACACCCGCCGCGCATTCGGCGCCCAGACCGCAAAGGCCACGCCCTTGACCCCGTCGATCTCGCGCAGGTGCGCCCCCAGTCGCTCCCAGGGCCGCAGGTGCGTGCTTTCGGCCAGCAGCCACACATCGGTCTCGCCGAGCACGAACGGAAAACGGTACGGGTCTTCGAGCCGCGAGGTGTGCGAGCCCCAGTCGACCTGGAACGAATAACCAAGGCGGGCCTCCGCGGCCGGCACCAGGGCGCTGAACACATCGGAGTTTCCGTGCCGCATGAGCACCGCCAGCGGCCAGCCGGTGCGCGAGTGCATGACCGCCACGCTCTGCGCGCCGGGCATCAGGGCGCGCACCTGCAGGCCTTCGCGCGTCTCGTGCGGCCCGAGCACGGCGAACGGATCGCCATGCTCGGCGCGCATCAGCGCGCGGACTTCGGATTCAGGCAGCGGCTTCAGGGGCATGGTGGTCAGCTTTGTCCTTCGTCAGCGGGTTGGGCCAGAAAGACGCCGTAGGGCGCCAGCGTCAGCATGCGCTTTTCGCCTTCGGCTTGCACGGTGCCGGCTTCGGGCAGCGGGTGGCCGTGCAGTGGCACCAGCGCTTCGCGCAGCGGGATCGAGACGGGCTCGTTTCCCAGATTGAAGATCGCCTGCAGCGATTGGCTACCGTCGCGCCGCTCGAACCACAGCACGGGTTCGGGCGCGTCGAAGAACACGATGCGGCCGGTGCGCAGCAGCGGCTGCGTGCGGCGCCAGTGCAGCAGCGCCCGGCTGAAGGCCAACATCGAACCAGGGTCGGCGTCCTGCCCTTCGACGGCCAGCGGCAGGTGCGGGCCATACACCGGCAGCCAGGACTCGCCGGTGGTGAAGCCGCCATGCGGCGCATCGGCGTTCCAGGGCATCGGTGTGCGGCACCCGTCGCGCCCCTTGAACTCGGGCCAGAAGGCGCGGCCGTAAGGGTCCTGCAGCAACTCGAAGGGCACTTCGGCCTCGGGCAGCCCGAGCTCCTCACCCTGGTAGATGCTGGCGCTGCCGCGCAGCGTGAGCAACAGGGTGAGCCAGAGCCGGTCGCGCCGCGTGTCGGCAGGCCCGCCATCGCTCCATCGCGTGGCGACGCGCGGCACGTCGTGGTTCGACACCGCCCAGCAGCCCCAGCCGCCCGCGGGCGTCAGTGCATGGTCCAGCGCCTCGACCTGGTGGCGCAGATGCTTCGCGCTGTGGTCGGCCGTCAGCAGGCTGAAGCTGTAGGCCAGGTGCAGGCGCTTGCCCAGTGCGGTGTACTGGGCCATGACCGGCGGCGCGTTTTCGTCGCCGACCTCGCCCAGCGCCACCGCGCTATACCCGTCGAGCAGCTGGCGAAGGCGTTCGAGAAACACCAGGTTCTCGGACTGGCTCTTGTCGTACAGGTGCTGCTGCATCGCATAGGGGTTGTCGGCGCGCACCGTGCTCACTTCCTCCATCGACTCGACCGTGGCCGGTGGGTTGTCGCGCAGCAGCGCGTCGTGGAACTGGTGGTTGCAGGCGTCGAAGCGGAAGCCGTCCACGCCGCGCTCGCACCAGAAGCGCACCTCGCCGAGCAGGGCGTCCTGCACCGCGGGGCAGTGGAAGTTGAGGTCGGGCTGCTCGGTGAGAAAGCTGTGCAGGTAGTACTGCCGCCGGCGCGAATCCCCCTGCCAGGCCGAGCCGCCGAAGACCGACAGCCAGTTGCTGGGCGGCGTGCCGTCGGGCTTGGGGTCGGCCCAGACGTACCAGTCGGCCTTGGGGTTGTCGCGGCTCGCGCGGCTTTCGACGAACCAGGCGTGCTGGTCGGAGGTGTGCGAGAGCACCTGGTCGATGATGAGCTTCAGGCCCAGCGCATGCATGCGCGCCAGCATGGCATCGAAGTCGGCCAGCGTGCCGAACATCGGGTCGACCGCGCGGTAGTCGGCCACGTCGTAGCCGAAGTCCTTCATCGGCGAGCGGAAGAAGGGCGAGACCCAGATCGCATCGACCCCGAGGCTCGCCACATGGTCGAGCCGGGCGGTGATGCCGGGCAGGTCCCCGATGCCGTCGCCGTCGCTGTCCATGAAGCTGCGCGGGTAGATCTGGTAGATCACCGCGCCACGCCACCATTCGCTGTTGCTGCTCTTGATGCTGCTGCCCATGCCTGCCCCTGTGTCGGAATTCATTGTGGCATGCGAAATCCGGGCCAGTGATACGCGCTTGCCGAAGGCAGGGCGCGGTTCGAAGCGCCGCGAAGCTTTCTACACTGGGCGCAGTTTCCGGTTTTCAAAATGACATCAGATTCCGTTTCTTCTCTCGCCGCGCTCGAAGCGCGGCTCGCCCAGGACCTCGAATACCTCGGCTGGCCCGGGCGTCAGTGGATGCCCGCGCGGCAGGTGGCGGGCGAGACGGTGCTGGACGTTGCCGTCATCGGCGGCGGGCAGGCCGGTCTGGCTGCCTCGGTGGCTCTGGCGCAGCAAGGCATCCGCGCCGTGATCTTCGACAGGTCGCCCGCGGGCAACGAGGGCCCCTGGGCCACCACGGCGCGCATGGAGACGCTGCGTTCGCCCAAGGAACTCACAGGGTCTGCGCTGGGGCTGCCATCGCTTACCTTCCGCGCCTGGTTCGAAGCGCAGTTCGGGCTGGAAGCGTGGACGGCCATGGACAAGATCCCGCGCCTCCAGTGGATGGACTACCTGGTCTGGTACCGCCGCGTGATGAACGTGGACGTGCGCAACGACACCACCGTCACCGGCATCCACCCGCTGCCCGATGCGACGGCGGTGCGCCTCGATCTGCGCACGCCGGCCGGTACGGGCAGCGTGCTCGCGCGTCGCGTCGTGCTGGCCCCGGGCTGCGACGGACTCGGCGGGCCGGCGGTTCCGGCTTTCGTCAACGCACTGCCGCGCTCGCAATGGGCGCACTCGTCCGACGAGATGGACTACGGCAGGCTGGCCGGCCTGCGGGTCGGCGTGGTCGGCGCGGGGTCGTCGGCGATGGACAGCGCGGGCACGGCCCTGGAGGCGGGCGCGCGCAGCGTCGAGCTGCTGATCCGCCGCCCCGACCTGCCGCGCGTCAACAAGGGCAAGGGCGCCGGTGTGCCGGGCCTCACGCAGGGCCACTTCGACCTGCCCGACGAACTCAAATGGCGCATCCGCCACTACATCAACGTCGCGAACGTGCCGCCGCCGCATGGCAGCACGCTGCGCGTGTCGGGTCATCCGAACGCGTACTTCAATTTCGGGTGCCCGATCCTCTCGGTCGCGCCGCAGGGCGAGTCGATGCGCGTGTCGATGCCCAAGGGCGATTTCGAGTTCGACTTCCTGATCGTCTCGACCGGCTTCAAGGTCGACTGGGCGAACCGCCCCGAGTTCGATGCCATCGCGTCCCATGTGCAGACCTGGAAGGACCGCTTCGTGCCCGCGCCGGGCGACGAAGACCAGGAACTGGCCGATTCACCGGACCTCGGGTCGGTCTTCGAATTCCAGGAGCGCTTGGCGGGCGGCTGCCCGGGGCTCGACCGCATCCACTGCTTCTGCTACCCGGCCGCCTTGTCGCATGGCACGGTGTCGGGCGACATCCCCGCGATCAGCGATGGCGCCAAGCGGCTCGCGAGCGGCATCGCGAGCCTGTTCTACCGCGAGGATTTCGACCATCACTTCGCCAACCTCGAGGCCTACAGCGAGCCCGAGCTGTTCGGCGACGAATGGACGCCCGCGCTGCCACCTCACGAAAGAAACTGAGTCATGACCAACACTTCCAATGCCGTCGACGTGATCGACGCCGCGGTGCCGCTGGCGCCGGACCAGGCCACCTGGGCGCTGCGGCGCCAGCGTGACAAGGTCGTCGCTGCCACGCAGGGCAGCTACGACGCGATGTTTTCCCCTGCGGTCGAAGGCCTGTCGGTCACCGAGCGCCTGCTGGTGGCGCTGCATGCCTGCCGCGTGTCGAAGGCCGACAGCCTGGCCGCGCACTATCGCGACCGGCTCGCGGCCGAAGGCGCGGACAGCGGCGTGACGGCGGCGGTCGACAGCGGCAAGCCCGTGGCCGATGCGCGCCTGCGGGCCGTGCTGGCCTTCACCGGCAAGCTGATCGAGCGTCCCATCGAGGGCGACAGGGCTGCTGTCCGGTCGCTTGCCGACAGCGGCCTTTCGACACCCGCCATCGTTGCCATGAGCCAGCTGATCGCCTTCCTCTCGTACCAGATCCGCGTGGCCGCGGGCCGCAAGGCGCTGGCCGCCGCGGAGGCCGCGGCATGACGCTCCCGATCCGCATCAAGGGCTTCACCAACGAAGTGCTCAGCTGGAAGCCCTGGCTCGACATGGTCAACGTCGATACCGCCACGCCGGCCCAGCTGGCCGCGCTGGACGAGATGAGCCCGCAGGCCCGCACCTCGCCGTACTTCCTGGTGCTTGCGCACCAGTCCGAGATATTGCTGCAGCGCTCGATCGCCTTCAACGCGATCATGTTCGCGCCGGGCGGCATGCCGCGTGCCGAGCGCGAGCTGGGCGCCACGGTGGAGTCGCGCGTCAATGGCTGCGTGTACTGCGCCTCGGTGCATGCACAGCGTTTCGAGCAGCTCGCCAAGCGCAACGACGTGATCTCGCAGGTGTTCGAGGCACCGACTTCGGCGGGCACCACGCCGCGCGAGAAGGCCATCGTCGAGTTCTCGATCCGGCTCGGGGCCGAGCCGGACAAGGTGTCGGCCGGGGACATCCGGGCGCTGAAGGAGGTCGGGCTCAACGAGCTGGAGATCCTCGACCTGATCCATTCGGTGGCCCTTTGCGCGTGGGCCAACCGGCTGATGCTCAACCTGGGCGAGCCGGTCTTTCCCGCGACCGGGTCATAGGCGGGCGAGCAGTCCGGCGACGGTTTCGCGGGCCAGGCCCAGCGGCGCCAGCAGGTCGTTCTCCTGCCGGAAGTCGATGCCGTTGACCAGCGAGGCGGCATCCACGATGGTGCGCGTGGCAGGCGTCGACACACCGGCGATCTGCCCCAGCGCTTCCACGAAAGCCAGGCCGTAGGGCATGTCTTCGGTCACGTAGCGGGTGTCGGTGCGCACCGGCCCGGGCGGCCCGCCGCGCTTGGCGTGCAGCTCGGCAGCGATGTCTTCGAGCCGGGTCGATGCGGTGCCGAAGGAGCGCGCGAAGTGCTCCTCGATGGGGTCGAGCTCGATGCCGAAGGCCTGGGCCACGGCGCGCCGTTCCAGGTCCAGCGCCTCGATCACGCGGGCCACGCCGGGCGTCATGCAGTGGTACTGCGGCCAGTGCTCCGCGCGCTCGATCCGGGTCCAGTTGAAGACCGCGAGCGGCCCGTGGGACTGCGGGTTGACGTTCGCGAGCGCGCTGGCGAGCACGCTGTCCTGCGGGAAGAAGCCGTCGCCGAACAGTGTGGTGCACAGGGCCACGGCCTCTGCGACGTTCGCACCCGGCAGGGCGGACACGCCGACCGCCTTGCGCCGCGTCATGACCTTGACCTGCGTGCCCGACTCGCGGCGGGCGGTCAGTACCGTCGTGCCGAAGCTGGCGACCGTTACTTGTTTGCCCGCGCGCCGTGCGCTTTCGTAAAGATAGAGCGACGACAGCGAGGCCATCGAGCTGACGATCACGGTCTGCCCGTCGCGCAGGAAGGGCAGGAGCGCATCCATCACGCGCCGGTGGCCGTTGACTGGCAGGGCGAGCAGCAGCACGTCCGAGGCGTGGCAAAGCCGTGCCGCATCCTCGGCGACTTCGACCGTGACGGTGCATGGTTGCACGCCGCCGGCTTCCAGCGGTTGCGTGCGCAAGGCCTCGGCGCCCTGGCCGCCCGGCGACCAAAGCGTGACGCCGTGGCCTGCAGCCGCAGCCATGCGGCGCTGGCGAGCGCAATCGCCCCTGTGCCCGCGATGCCGGCCCGATAGCGCTTCCCCGCCGACTCAGTCAACTTTGATTCCGCCCTGCTTGATCACTTTCGCCCAGCGTAGGCTGTCTTCGGTCACCACCTTGTTCAGCGCCGCGCCGCCGCCGCAGGTGTTCACCGCGCCCAGCTGGGCGAAGCGTTGCTTTGTTTCCGGCAGGTTGCACACCTCGACCAGCGCAGCCGAGAGCTTTTCGACGGTGGCGGCCGGCATGCGCGTGGGCGCCATCACACCGACCCAGACCGGCACGTCCATGCCGGGCAACCCGGTTGCATCGCCGACCGTCGGCGGCGTGCCGAGGCTGGGCAGGGCCGCACGGGAGAAGGTGCCCAGCACGCGGGCCTTGCCGCTCGCGACCATCGGTTCGATCGAGGCGGCGCTGGTGACGATCAGTGCCACCTGCCCGCCCAGCAGGTCGGTCAGTGCCGGTGCCGCGCCGCGGTAGGGCACATGCAGCAGGTTCACGCCGCTCGCCTGCGCCAGCAGCGCGCCCGTGAAGTGCGACACCGTGCCGTTGCCGGTCGAGGCGTAGGTGACCTGTCCCGGCTTGGCCTTGGCGTCGCGCAGCACATCGGCCAGCGTCCTGTAGGGGCTTTCGGTGCGCACGGCCAGCGTCATCGGCGTGTCGCCGACTAGGGCCACGGGGGTCAGGTCATGCACCGGGTCGTAGGGCAGCTTGCCTTGGAGGTGGGGCGCGATGGTGATGGCGCCGCCGGTTGCCAGCAGCACGGTGGCCCCGTCGGTCGCCTTGGCCACCGCATCGGCAGCCACGATGCCGCCGGCGCCCGCCTTGTTGTCGATGATCACGGGCGCGCCGAGCTTGTCGGTGAGCTTGGCGCCCAGGTAGCGGGCAATGACGTCCTGCGCGCCGCCCGAGGCGAAGGGCACGACGATGCGCAGCGGCCGGTCGTTCTGCTGCGCCCACAGCGGCGTGGCAGTGGCGAGGCAGTGGCGAGGCAGGCCGCAAGGCCCAGGGCAAGGTGTTTCAGGAGCAGTTTCATGGCGATTCAGGCAATACGAAAGCAGACGTTACCCAGGCAACATGCAGGTTGCGTGCCCCAAGTCTAGGGTTTGCTGCCCGGACAGCGCCGCCCGGGCGCGATAATCCGCCTTCCCCGGCGCGCCCCGCGCCGGGTCTTGCCGAACCGACATGAACCCCAGCTACAAACCCAGCGACGTCGAGTCCGCTGCCCAGGCGCAATGGAGCGCCACCGATGCCTACCGCGTGACCGAGGACGCGAGCCGCAAGAAGTACTACGCTTGCTCGATGCTGCCGTACCCCAGCGGCAAGCTGCACATGGGCCATGTGCGCAACTACACGATCAACGACATGCTCACGCGCTACCTGCGCATGAGCGGCTACAACGTGCTGATGCCCATGGGCTGGGACGCCTTCGGCCTGCCGGCCGAGAACGCGGCGCTGAAGAACGGCGTGCCCCCGGCCAAGTGGACCTACGAGAACATCGACTACATGCGCGGCCAGCTCCAGGCCATGGGCCTGGCGATCGACTGGAGCCGCGAGATCGCCACCTGCGATCCGCGCTACTACAAGTGGAACCAGTGGCTGTTCCTGAAGATGCTCGAAAAGGGCATTGCCTACCGCAAGACCCAGGTCGTGAACTGGGACCCGGTCGACCAGACCGTGCTGGCCAACGAGCAGGTGATCGACGGCAAGGGCTGGCGCACCGGCGCCACGGTCGAGCGCCGCGAGATCCCGGGCTACTACCTGAAGATCAGCGACTACGCTGAAGAGCTGCTCGAGCACACGCAACACAAGCTGCCGGGCTGGCCCGAGCGCGTCAAGCTGATGCAGGAGAACTGGATTGGCAAGAGCGAGGGCCTGCGCTTCGCCTTCACGCATGACATCCATGACGCGAGCGGCCAGCTGATCCAGGACGGCCGCATGTACGTGTTCACCACGCGTGCCGACACCATCATGGGCGTGACCTTCTGCGCCGTCGCGCCCGAGCATCCGCTCGCCGCGCACGCCGCCACGCTCGATCCGAAGGTCGCGGCCTTCATCGAGGAGTGCAAGAACGGCGGCACCACCGAGGCCGAGCTCGCCACGCAGGAGAAGAAGGGCGTGCCCACGGGCCTGACTGTCAAGCACCCGATCACCGACGAGCAGGTGCCGGTGTGGGTCGGCAACTACGTGCTCATCGGCTACGGCGACGGCGCCGTGATGGGCGTGCCCGCGCACGACGAGCGCGACTTCGCCTTTGCCAACAAGTACGGCATCGAGATCATCCAGGTCGTGCTGGTCGACGACGAGCCGCACTTCGACTATCACAAGTGGCAGGACTGGTACGGCGACAAGCAGCGCGGCGTCACGATCAATTCCGACAACTTCAGCGGCATGTCGTACAAGGAAGCCGTGGCTGCCGTGGCGCATGCGCTCGGCCAGAAGGACCTGGGCGAGCTGCAGACCACTTGGCGCCTGCGCGACTGGGGCGTGAGCCGCCAGCGCTACTGGGGCACGCCGATCCCGATCATCCATTGCGACGAGCACGGTGCGGTGTCGGTCCCCGAGAAGGACCTGCCGGTGGTGCTGCCGACCGACTGCGTGCCGGACGGTTCCGGCAACCCGCTGAACAAGCACGAGGGCTTCCACGCCGGCGTCGTCTGCCCCGTCTGCGGCAAGCCCGCGCGGCGCGAGACCGACACGATGGACACCTTCGTCGATTCGTCGTGGTACTTCATGCGTTACTGCGATCCGAAGAACGACCAGGCCATGGTCGCCGAGGGCGCGGACTACTGGATGCCGATGGACCAGTACATCGGCGGCATCGAGCATGCAATCTTGCACTTGCTCTATGCGCGCTTCTGGACCAAGGTGATGCGCGACCTCGGCCTCGTGAAGGCCGACGAGCCCTTCGGCAAGCTGCTGACGCAGGGCATGGTGCTCAACCACATCTTCTACAAGCGCAACGAGAAGGGCGGCAAGGACTACTTCCCGCCCTCCGAAGTCACGGCCGTGCTCGACGCGCAGGGCCGCGTCACCGGCGGCACCACGGCCGACGGCACGAAGGTCGAATACGGCGGCGTCGGCAAGATGGGCAAGAGCGAGCGCAACGGCGTCGACCCGCAGGACCTGATCGAGAAGTACGGCGCCGACACCGCACGCCTGTACACCATGTTCACCGCGCCGCCCGAAGCCACGCTCGAGTGGAACGACGCGGCCGTCGAAGGCAGCTACCGGTTCCTGCGCCGGGTGTGGAACTTCGGCGTCGCGCAGGCGGACGTGCAGCCTTCGGCCGCCACCGGCCACAGCTACGGCAAGCCTGCCCAGGCGCTGCGCCGCGAGGTGCACACCGTGCTGCGCCAGGTCGACTACGACTACCAGCGCATGCAATACAACACGGTGGTGTCGGGCGCGATGAAGCTGCTCAACGCGCTCGAAGGCTTCAAGCCCGACGGCAGCGCGGGCGATGCGGCCGCCGTGCGCGAAGGCTTCGGCATCCTGCTGCGCTGCCTGTATCCCGCCACGCCGCACATTGCGCACCAGCTCTGGCAGCAGCTCGGCTACGACAAGGACCTGGGTGGCCTGCTCGACGCGGCCTGGCCCACGGTCGACGTCGCGGCGCTGGCGCAGGACGAGATCGAGCTCATGCTGCAGGTCAACGGCAAGCTGCGCGGCAAGCTGCTGGTGCCGGCCGGCGCCTCCAAGGACGAGATCGAGAAGCTCGCACTCGCCTGCGACGCCTTCGTCAACTTCGCCGAAGGCGCGCCGCCCAAGCGCGTGATCGTGGTTCCCGGCCGTCTGGTCAACGTGGTTCTTTGAACGATAGAAGCATGAACAAACGCAATGCCTCGTTGCCGCGCCGCGGCTTTCTTCTCGGCCTGACTTCGGTGGGCGCCACCCTGGGCCTAGCCGGTTGCGGCTTCGAGCTGCGCCAGGCGCCGGTCTTCGCGTTCAAGACGCTGTCGCTGGAGGGCAATTCGGCCCTGATCAACCGGCTGCGGCGCGACCTGCGCGCGACCGGCACCGTGACGCTGGTGCCCAAGGAGGATGCCGGTACCGCCGATGCCGTGCTCGAGATCCAGGGCGAGGACCGCGACCGCTTCGTGGTGTCGACCAATTCGGCCGGCCTGCTGCGCGAGGTGCAGTTGCAGCTGCGCGTTCGCTTCCGGCTGCGCACGCCCGGCGGCAAGGAACTGCTCGGCACCACCTCGGTGTCGCAGACGCGCGACCTGAGCTTCAACGAGACCAATGCGCTGGCCAAGGAAGACGAGGCCGCGCTGCTGTACCGCGACATGCAGGCCGACATCGCCCAGCAGCTGATGCGTCGCCTGGCCGCCGTGAAGTCGCTTTAAGCGCCCGACGCTGCAATCACCGCGATTCCATGCAACTTGCCAGCGCCCAGCTCGGGGGCCATCTTCAAAAGGGGCTCAAGCCTCTTTACACGATCCATGGCGACGAGCCCCTGCTCGCGCAGGAAGCGGCCGATGCCATCCGCGCCGCCGCGCGCGTGCAGGGCTACACCGAGCGCAGCTCGTACACCGTGGCCGGTGCGCATTGCGACTGGAGCGCGGTGCTGGCGGCGGGCGGCTCGCTCTCGCTGTTCGCCGACAAGCAGATCGTCGAGATCCGCATTCCCTCGGGCAAGCCCGGCAAGGACGGCAGCACGGCGCTGCAGCAACTGGCCGAGGCCGCACCGGGCAACGACAGCACGCTCACGCTGGTGATGCTGCCGCGCCTGGACAAGGCCACGCGCACCGGCGCCTGGTTCTCGGCGCTCGAGAACAACGGCGTGAGCCTGCAGGTCGACCCCATCGAGCGCGCCGCGTTGCCGCAATGGATCGCACAGCGCCTCGGGCTGCAGGGCCAGCGCGTGATGCCCGGCGACGAGGGCCAGCGCACGCTGCAGTTCTTTGCCGACCGCGTCGAAGGCAACCTGCTGGCCGCGCACCAGGAAATCCAGAAGCTCGCGCTGCTGCATCCGGCCGGTGAGCTGAGCTGGGAGCAGGTCGAAGGCGCGGTCAACAACGTGGCGCGCTACGACGTGTTCAAGCTCTCCGAAGCCGTGCTGGCGGGCAACCCGCAGCGCGTGGCGCGCATGCTCGACGGCCTGCAGGCCGAGGGCGAGGCCGAGGTGCTGGTGCACTACACGATCGCCGAGGACATCCGCGCGTTGAAGCGCGTGAAGGACGCCATGGCCTCCGGCCGCCCGCTGCCGATGGCGCTGCGCGAGAACCGCATCTGGGGCCCCCGCGAGCGCACCTTCGAGCGCGTGCTGCCACGGCTCGACGACCGCATGCTGGCGCGGCTGCTGCGCGCCGCCCACCTGGTGGACGGCATTTGCAAGGGGTTGAAGCAACCCGACTGGCCGGTCAACGGCTGGCAGGCCCTGCAGCGGCTGGCGCTGATGCTGTGCCGCGCCTGCAGCAGCGCACCGGCCGCCGCGCGCCGCGCCTGACTTTCTTTGATGGCTTGAGGCATCAAAAGGCCCGCGTCAGCCGGGCCGAAGGTGCGCATGGGAAAATGGCTGCATGAATGCGTTCAACGTCAGCGAGCACATGCAGACCCTCGGGTTGCAGGCAAAAACCGCTGCATTCCTCATGGCCCGTGCGGATGCAGCTACCAAAAACAGAGCATTGAAGGCGCTGGCCCGGCGCCTGCGCGAAGCCGGCCCGGTGCTGGACGTCGCCAACCAGAAGGACCTGGAGCGCGCCACCGCCGCCGGCCTCTCGGCCCCGATGGTCGATCGCCTCAAGCTCACGCCGAAGGTCATCGAGACCGTGGCCCTGGGCTGCGAGCAGCTCGCCGGCATGGCCGACGTGATCGGCGAGATCATCGGCATGAAGCAACAGCCCAGCGGCATCCGCGTGGGCCAGATGCGCGTGCCGATCGGCGTCTTCGGCATGATCTACGAGAGCCGCCCGAACGTGACCATCGAGGCCGCGAGCCTCGCGATCAAGAGCGGCAACGCCGCCATCCTGCGCGGTGGCTCGGAAGCCATCGAGTCGAACAAGGCGTTGGCGCTGCTGGTGTCCGAAGCACTGGCCGAGGCCGGCTTGCCGGTCGAGGCGGTGCAGCTGGTGCAGACCACCGACCGCGAAGCCGTGGGCCAGCTGATCGCCATGCCCGAGTTTGTGGACGTGATCATTCCGCGCGGCGGCAAGGGCCTGATCGAGCGCATCAGCCGCGATGCCAAGGTGCCGGTCATCAAGCACCTGGACGGCAACTGCCACGTCTACGTGGACGACACGGCCGAGTTCGACATGGCCCTGCGCATCGTCGACAACGCCAAGACCCAGAAGTACAGCCCCTGCAATGCGGCCGAAGGCCTGCTGGTGTCGGCCGCGGTGGCGGAAGACTTCCTGCCCGAGATCGCCGCCATTTTTGCCGCCAAGGGCGTGGAAATGCGCTGCGACCCCGCGGCTGCGAGGATCCTGCGGGAGGACGGCGCGGTCGGTCCTCAAGCGAAGGTCGTCGACGCGATCGAGTCCGATTGGTCCGAGGAATACCTTGCCGCCGTGATCAGCATCAAGGTCGTGGCCGGCGTCGACGAGGCCATTGCGCACATCAACCGCTATTCGAGCCACCACACCGACGCCATCGTCACGCGTGACCATGTGCATGCGCAGCGCTTTTTGCGCGAGGTCGATTCGGCCAGCGTCATGGTCAATGCGAGCATCCGCTTCGCCGATGGTTTCGAGTTCGGCCTGGGCGCCGAAATCGGCATCAGCACCGACAAGTTCCACGCCCGTGGGCCGGTCGGCATCGAAGGGCTGACCTCGCTCAAGTACGTGGTGCTCGGCCAAGGCGAAGTGCGGACCTGATGCGCGCCGCTCCCGTGGTCTTGTCATTGGGGCGGCCACCCCCAAATCCTACAATTCCGCTCCACCTTTAAGTACAAATCCAATAAGGCCGCCGCATGGTTCCGCATCTCGTTACTGCCCTGACCGGCCCGATCAACGAACTGGAGCAGCGGGTGCTCGACTCGATGCCCGCCATCGAGCGCTGGTTCCGGCTCGAATGGATGGAGCACACGCCGCCGTTCTACAGCTCGGTCGACATCCGGAACGCCGGCTTCAAGCTCGCGCCCATCGACACCAACCTGTTCCCGGGCGGCTGGAACAACCTCACCAAAGAGATGCTTCCGCTCGCGGTGCAGGCCGCCCAGGCCGCCATCGAGAAGATCTGCCCGGAAGCGCGCAATCTGCTCGTCATTCCGGAAAATCACTCGAAAAACACCTTTTACCTCGCCAACGTCGCGCAAATGGTGCGCATCTTCCACATGGTGGGCCTGAATGTGCGGGTGGGGTCCATCGACCCGGCCATCAAGTCGCCCAAGAAGATCGAGCTGCCCAATGGCGACATCGTGACCCTGGAGCCGGTGGTGCGCAGCAAGCGTCGGCTGGGGCTCAAGAACTTCGATCCCTGCACAATCCTGCTCAACAACGAGCTTTCTGCTGGAACGCCCGGCATCCTTGAAGATCTCCATGAGCAGTACCTGCTGCCGCCGCTGCACGCTGGCTGGTCGGTGCGCCGCAAGAGCAACCATCTGCACAGCTACGAAGAGCTGTCCAAGCGCTTCGGCAAGCTGCTGGGCATCGACCCCTGGCTGATCAACCCGATCTATGCGCGCGCCGAAGGCGTCGACGTGGCCGAGGGTCGCGGCATCGACGTGCTGACCAGCCATGTCGATGCGGTGCTCACCAAGGTGCGCCGCAAGTACAAGGAATACGGCATCAACGAAAAGCCTTTCGTGGTCGTCAAGGGCGGCCACAGCGGCAGCCCGGGCGTGGTGACGGTGCGGGACGCCAAGGAAGTCGAGGCGCTGATCGGCAAGTCGCGCACCAGCACGTCCTCGGCGGCGAAGACCGGCGCTGGCAGGGACCTGCGCGAACCC
>CAMATD010000136.1 GCA_945860785.1 Variovorax sp. YR752
TCACGAGCACGGGCCGCTCACCGGGCAGACCGGCGGCATCCAGCCACGCGGGGTCGAGGATCGAGCATGCAAGGTTGTGCTCTGCGTCCTCGCGCGTCACATGCTGCTCGCGCAGCCGGATGGCATCCGGCAGATCGACGTTGAGCCAATCGACGCCGCGCAAACCCAGGCGGCTTCGGCGCGTGCACAACCCGGCCCCCAGCGTGATGCCCATGCCGAGCGGGTGCGCCGCGAAGAACCCGGCCGCGAAGCGATCGAGCAATGCGGCCCGCAGCACCACGCCCCTGACGAATGCCGCATCGCGCACGCAGGCCGAGAGGTCGAACGGCAGCGCCGCAGCGATGCGGCGCGCCTCGGGATCGGAGAACTCCGACGCCGCGACAACGCTGCCGGCCTCGGCGCGCGCGGCCAGCGTCAGCAGCAGCGTCGCCGTGGCGCCTTGCAGCGCGGCCGGCGGCACCGCTTCGGTCGCGGGTTCAGCAGGTGAAGGGATAGGCACTGCCCGTGTTGTTGTACGAGGTCAGCGCAATCGCCCGCATCCCCTCTTCGACCGGTGCGAGCGGGTAGTTCAGCTGGATCGCGTTCTTGATCGCCGAGCCGTCCGGGTTCTTGAGGTTCCACTCGCTGCGCGCGGCATTCCAGGTGAGCTGCGGGTTGGTGTCGAACCGGATCTGGAAATTGAACGGGTTGTTGTAGCCCAGCCATTGGCTCAGCACCGGCGCCTTGTCGGTGTCAGGCGCGCGGGTCAGGTCGGCCAGGAACTCCGGCGACTGCCATGCCAGCGCAATGGCGCGCAGCACCACGCCGCCGAACGCGAGCAGGGAATCGGCGCCGCCGCCCGGAATGCCGAGGCCCGTGGGCAGTGCGCCCTGCGGCGGCCCTACGGGCTCGGCCGGTTTGTCGAAGGTGGCGGCCGAGCCCATGAAGTTCGGGAACAGCTGGTAGTAGGCGGCCAGGGCCTCGGTCGCATGCGTCGACGGTGCCTGCGGCAGCACGATGACGAAGGCATCGTCCGGGCCGATCCAGCCGGCCGTCAGCATCGGCTTCCATTCGGCCCTCAGGGTCGGATTGCTGTTGAGGTACAGGCCGATGTCGAGCAGCGGCCACAGCGTGGGCAGGCCGAAGTCGCGATGCAACAGTGGCTGGATGTCTTCCTGGTCGAGCAGCTCTCGCCGGTACGCGTCGTCTTGCCACGATCGCGCGATGGCCCGGAGGTATGCGAGGCGGAATTCGAGCAAGGGCTCGATATTTTGGCGTTGGGTCATGATGACTTCTTCCTTGTTTAAGAAAAATGCGCAGGCATGGCCTTGCGCGGGGACAACTCCGGCCGCATCGCGGCCAGATCCTTCAAGCGTTCGGAGACGTCGCGGCTGTCGGGCGCCAGGGCCTGCAGCGCGGTCAGGGCATCGAATTCGGTCCTGTGTTTTCCACCCTCGCGCGCCACCTCCGCGGCACGGGAGAAGCACTGCATGGCCGCCGCGCGTTCGCCACCGGCACCCAGGAGATAGCGGGCCTTCTTCAGGTGGAGTTCGGCGCTGTAGAGCCTTTCGTTGAGCTCCTCCACCAGGCGCAGGCACTCGTCGATCCGGGCTATCGCCTCGGTCCACCGCTGGCGGCCGGCCAGCGTCTCGGCGGCGAAGGCACGGTAGTAGGTCTGGCAATAGCGGCATCCCATGTTCCACAGGGCCTGCACGGTGCCGTCGGCTTGCGCGATGTCTTCCGGGTCGCCTGTGGCCCAGCAGCGGATGATGTCCGCATAGCCCTGGAATGCCGGCAGGCCGTAGCGCGCCGTGATGTCCAGCAGCTCGGTCGTGCTCGCCAGCGCCGCCGCCTTGTCGCCGCGGGCCTGGTGGCCCAGGCTCTGGTACAGCAGGGCCATGCTCAATGAAGGAATGTGGGACATCTCCCTGGCCCACTGCACGGCAGTGGCGGCATCGGTGCCTGCGGCCTCGTCGTGGCCGGCGAACCAGCGGACCAGGGAGCGCCCCGTGGTCGCCCACACGCGCGTGTCGAAGCCGAAGTCGGCCGCGTGGTGCGCATGCGCCTCGGGGTCGTAGCGCTCGACGGCGTCCGTCAACGCACGCTCCGCCATGGCGAACCGGCCGTCGGAATAGTGCGCGAGGCCCAGGTAGGTTTGCGCGGCGACGAACACGCCCTGGTCCTGCTGATGCCTGGCATGGTCCAGCAGCCGGTGGCTCAGCCGCCGGACTTCGTCGCGGTTGCTCGCGACATGGTGGAAGGTGATCATGGTCCACAGGTGCTGCACCTGCTTCTCCCGCGCCACCGTGTCGTTCAGCAGCTCCTGCGACAGGGCGATCCGGTCCACCACCTGCGCATGGGCCCAGCCGTGCTTGTTCATCATCGCCTGCGTGACGTAGCTGTTCACGTCCAGGCGGGCTTCGCGCTGGGCATTGCGCCCAGATGCCCGACCCAGCCGTCGATGTGCCGTGCATAGGAGATGGTTTCGTCGTTGAGCGAGCGGTGCTGCGTGAGGCGAAGCTGCCGCACCGCCTGCGCCACCGCCTGGGCATGGTCGCCGGCGTCCGCCCAGTGCTGCGCGACGCTGCCCGGCTCGCTGTTCACGCGCTGGGGATAGTGGCGCACCAGGGTCTGCGCCACCTTCAGGTGCTGCTGCCGGCGCTGCGCGACGAGCATGCATTCGTAGGCGGTGTCGCGGATCAGCGCATGCCGGAAGAGAAAGGCGCCGGCGCCCGATGGCTCGTCCTGCACGATGAGCCCTGCATCGAGCAGGACCTGCAGTTCCTCGTCGACGGTCTCGCGGGTCTTGCCGGAGCAGGCACGCAGCAGTTCCGAATCGAACTTGCGCCCGATGGCGGCGGCCAATTGCAGCAGGCTCCTGGCCTGCCCGAGGCGATCGAAGCGGCTGACCAGGGAATCGCGCAGCGTGACGGGAATGGCCGCCGGTTGCGCCGTGTCCCGGAAGACCCAGGTGCCGTTTTTTTCCATCAGGTAGGCGTCGAGCAGCATGCGCGCCATCTCCTGCACGCAGAGCGGAACGCCATCGGTGCGGGCGACGACATTCCGGATCACCGCCGCATCGATCGCCCTTGGCGCCAGCACCTGGCGGGCGAGCTGCGCAGCCTCTGCGTCGTCGAGCCTTCGCACCTCGATGCATTCGGCTTTCAGGCCTTCCGGCTTGACCCACTCCGGCCGTGCAGTCAGCACCAGCAGGACGCGGTGTTCCGGTAGCTGCGCGATCAGCTGTTCGAGAAATTCGATGCTCGTGGAATCGGCCCAGTGCACGTCCTCGACCACGAGCAGAAGCGGGTTCGAGGCCGCAATGTGCAGCAGCCAGAGTGCAGTCGATTGCAGCAGCAAGGCCTTCTGCATCGCGGGCGACATCTGGCTCGCGGAGTGAGGGCCCAGCGGAAGCGACAGCCACGAGCAGAAGATCGGGATCACCGCCTGGTCATCGCAGCCTGCGGCATGCAGGGCTTCCTGCAGCCGGTCGCGCTGGCTGTCCGGCGAGGCGCCCGGCACTGCTTCGAGCTGCTGCCGCAGCAGTGCCAGGAAGGGCGTCAGCGCGTTGTTCTGATGTTCGGGTTGGCACTGGGCGCCGACGGGCTGCCGGCCTGCCTGCATCACCTGCTCGCGCAGAACGTCGACCAGGCAGGACTTGCCGATGCCCGGCTCGCCGCGACTCCACACCGCGCGTCCGTGGCCTTGCCGGGCTTGCTCCCAGCCGGCCCGCAGCGGTGCCAGTTCGCGATCGCGCCCGATGCACATGCGGCCCAGCGCACCCGGGGTGGGCGCGAGAAGCGGTGAAGATGGCCTGGCGGCATTCAGGCGGTAGGTCTGGATGCCGGCGGACTGCCCCGGCAGGCTCACGCTGCCGGCTTCTTCGAAATGCGCGTGACGGGACAACAGGCGATAGCTGCTTTCGCTGGCCAGCAGCGTCCCCATGTCGGCCACGCCTTCGAGGCGCATCGCGACGCTCACGGCATGGCCGGATGGAATCTCGCCGCCGGCCACCACGGCCATGCCGGTGTGCATGCCCATGCGGATGCCCAGGTGCGCGCCATGCGCTTCCCTGATGGCCGCCGACCTGCTGTGCCCCAGGGCCGTCAGCTCGAGGGCCGTCATGCTGGCCTGCCGCGCGTCGGTGTCGCTGGCATGCGGATAGCCGAAGAGCACGATCATCCGGTCGCCCAGCGTGCCCGCCAGCAGGCCGCCGCGCCGCGTGGCCGCCTCGGAGAAACGGCCGAGCTCTTCACGCTGCAGCAGCTCCAGGTTCTCGATGTCCGAAGGCAGCGCGGCGTCCTCGCCCTCCTCGCCTTCCACGGTGTGCGGCCAGACCGCAACGCTGCAGCACAACACCGTGAGCTGCCGCTTCTCGGAGAAAGCTCTCGCCGTGGCCACGGTGCGCGTCAGCGGATCTTCTTGTTGGCGCTGAACGGATCTGAAGGTGCCCACGAGGTCGTCGAGCCTGAGCCGCGCGAGCTCCGCGAGCAACGCGGAGGCCGAAGCGCAACGCTCGGCGACCTTCTTCTTGAGCGCATGCCGCAACAGGGCTGCCACCGGGTACGCGGCTATCTCTGCCGGGAGCGGCACTTCCTGCAGGCTCAGTTGCCGATGAACGATTTCGGCGGTCGAATCGCCACCGATTGCAGGTGCACCCGTCAGGCATTCGAGGAACATCAGTCCCCAGGCATAGAGATCGGACCTGACGCTCGGCAGTTCGCCGCGAAGCTGTTCCGGCGCACTGTATAGGCCGGTGTCCCGAGGCACTCCTCGGTCATCGTGAGCGCCGGAAAGTGAACGTCCCTGTGCAGCGGGATCACGGTGCTGATGCCGAAGTCCAGCACCTTCGCATGCGGCATGGCGCCGGTGAAGGTCACCATCACGTTGTCTGGCTTCAGGTCGCGGTGAACGATGCCGGCGCGATGCGCGCAGTCCAGCGCATCGAGGACTTCCGCCATGAGGTGGCCGGCCTCCGTGGCGGTCAACGAGCCTCGGCGCCGGATCAGGCTCTTGAGCGTTTCTCCCGGCACGTATTCGAAGACGCCATAGACGCAGGCGTCCTGCTCGCCCTTGTCGAGCAATTGAACGATGTGCGGATGATGCAGCGCCGCGCAGAGCTTGGTCTCGCGATGAAAACGGGCCACGCGCTGCGTGCCGTCCTGCAGCTTCACGACCTTGACGGCGACCACATTTCCCGTCTGGTGCTGCAAGGCGCGATAGACGGTGCCGTAGCCGCCCACGCCCAATTCCTCCAGCAGGTCGTAGCCGGGAATGCGCAACGGATTCGGTGCAACCTGCTCCGCTGCATCGGTGCGGCCCATGACGGCATCCTGCATTTCAGCCCCCATCCGGTTGATCGGCCAACGCAATCCGAGGTGCGTCGCGACAACGATTCGGCATGCAGTCAAATCGGTCGAAACACGATTTGTTACTGTAGCTGACGGGGCGATTTTTTCCGTCAAAAAAATCTTTAAAAGAGGCCACGGCGCAGGGGCTATGGCGGTCTTTTTGGTACGTGGGCCTCCGGCTATAGACTGAAAGAACTCGTGCGCCTTGCCGCCGACGTCACGCGAAGTCTGTCGACGGCTTTTCCCAAAGATTGACGCCGCCTTCCACGGCGTACTTGTCGATCTCTGCCAACTCTTCGGCGCTCAGTGGCGCATGGCGCAGTGCCGCCACGTTGTCGACGATCTGCTCGGGCCGGCTCGCGCCGATGAGCGCGGAGCTGACGCGCGGGTCACGAAGCGTCCATGTCAGCGCAAGCTGCGCAAGGCTCTGGCCGCGGCGCTGCGCGATCTTGTTGAGCGCGCGCGCACGTTCCACGTTGTCGTCCGACAAGTGCTCCTGCTTGAGCGAACCGCCGCCGGGCCGGTTGATGCGCGCATCGGCCGGAATGCCCTGCAGGTACTTGTCGGTCAACAGGCCTTGCGCGAGCGGCGTGAAGGCAATCACGCCGGCGCCCAGTTCGCCGGTGGTGTCCAGCAGGTCTTTCTCGATCCAGCGGTTGAACAGGTTGTAGGCCGGCTGGTGGATCAGCAACGGCACCTTCCACTCGCGCAGCAGCGCGGCCATCTCGCGCGTCTTGCCCGCGGAGTACGACGAGATGCCGATGTACAGCGCCTTGCCCTGCTGCACGGCCTGAGCCAGTGCAGAGGCGGTTTCTTCCAGCGGCGTGTGCGGATCGAAGCGGTGCGAATAGAAGATGTCGACATAGTCGACGCCCAGGCGCTGCAGGCTCTGGTCGAGGCTCGCGAGCACGTTTTGCGCGAGCCGCCGCCCTGGCCGTACGGGCCGGGCCACATGTCCCAGCCGGCCTTGCTGGAGATGATGAGTTCGTCGCGATAGGCCTTGAAGTCCTCTCGCAGCAGGCGACCGAAGTTGGTCTCGGCGCTGCCGTAGGGCGGGCCGTAGTTGTTGGCCAGGTCGAAGTGGTTGATGCCCAGGTCGAAGGCCGTGCGCAAGAGCTTGCGTTGCACATCGATGGGCGTGCTGTCTCCGAAGTTGTGCCAGAGCCCGAGCGAAATGGCGGGCAGCACGAGTCCGCTGCGCCCGACGCGGCGGTAAGGAATGGCGTCGTAGCGCTCGGGAGCGGCAAGATAGGTCATGGGATGCGGAAGAAAGTGGAGAAAGGAGCCACATGATGCCCTCGTGTTTGCGCATATGCATGCGCGGTTTTCTTCGTTGAAGAGGCGCCAAGGGCTTTCTAGGATCGTCGCTTCCCAACCAGCCAGACCGCTCCCGTGCCGGAGCGCGCCGTCATGCCCATCGAGACGCCCTCTTCTTCCCTTGCCAGCGCCCTGCCTTCGAGGCGCTTGGCGCTCAAGACCCTTGCTTCGCTGACCGCCATCGGCGGCCTGGCGCTCGCGGGCTGCTCGCGCGAGGACAGCAAGGCCGCGGCGGCCAATGGCCCCGCCGTGGTGAAGAAGACCGGCGACAAGGTCGCCTTCAAATACCCGAACAACCCCTCGTTCGACCTGATCTACCTGGCCGACGAGCTCGGCTACTTCGAGGGCACCAACACCCGCCCCGAATACGTCGGCAAGATCGCCGCGCCGCAGATCATTCCACTGGTAGGCACGGGCGAGATCGATTTCGGCAGCCGCATGGTGCCGCTGGTGATCTCGGCCATCGCGTCGGGTGCGGACCTCAAGGTGGTGGCCGCAGGCGGCAAGACGCTGCAGGAAGCGCCGCACATGAAGTACTTCGTTCGCAAGGACTCGGGCATCCGCAATCCCAAGGACCTCGAAGGCAAGACCATCGGCTTCAACAGCTTCGGCGCCTGCGCCGAGTTCGTGACCAAGAAATACCTGCGCCAGCACGACGTGGACGTGACGAAGATCAACTTCGTCGTCATCCCAGACGATCAGGCCGAGCAGACGCTGGTGACCGGCAACACCGATCTGGCGATCATCCACGCGCCTTTCTCCGGCCGCGCCGACAACGCCGAATCGCTCGTGCGGCTGTGGAGCGACTTCGACCTCGACGGTGGCCTGGGTGGCATGGCGTCGTACAGCGCGCACGGCCAGTTCATCCGCCAGCACCCCGAGGCGGTACGCGACGTGGTCGCGGCGCTGGCCAAGGCCGGCAACTGGGTCAATGTCAACACCGAAGAAGCGCGCAAGCTGGTGGCCAAGCGCATCAACATGGACCTGAAGAACGTCGACCGTTACGCCTATGTCGACGACCTCGTGGTGACCGAGCCGCCGATCCAGTACTACATCGACATCCTGCAGTCCGAAGGCAAGCTTGCCGTCGGCAAGGTGGCGGTGAAGGACGTCTACACCAACGAGTTCAATCCCTTCGCGCAGCCCGCGAAGTCTTGATTCTGCAAGCGCCATGAGCATCAAGATCTCGGCCCGCGATGTGCGGATGGACTATGCGGCGTGCGGCGCGAGCGAGCGCGTGCGGGTGCTCGAAGGCTTCGACCTCGACGTGCGCGACGGCGCATTCCGCTCGGTGCTCGGTCCCTCGGGCTGCGGCAAGTCGACCTTTCTCGGCATCCTGGCCGGGCTGACCGAACGCACCGGTGGGCGCATCGCCATCAACGGCCAGCCGATTTCGGGCATCAACCGCAACCAGGGCGTGGTGTTCCAGGGCTATGCGCTGTTTCCGTGGCTCTCGGTGCTCGACAACATCGCGGTCGGCCTGGAGATACGCGGCATCGGCAAGGCCGAGCGCCGCCGCACCGCGCACGAGTACCTCGAACTGGTCGGCCTGCATGGCTTTGCCGACCGCTACCAGCACGAGATCTCGGGCGGCATGAAGCAGCGCGTGGCCATTGCGCGCTCGCTGGCCTACGAGCCCGATGTGCTGCTGATGGACGAGCCCTTTGCCGCGCTCGATGCGCAGACGCGCGAGATCCTGCAGGGCGAGCTGCTGCGCATCTGGGAGCAGTACCGCAAGACCATCGTCTTCATCACGCACAGCCTGGACGAGGCGGTGTACCTCTCCGACCGCGTGGCGGTGATGACGCAGCGGCCCGGCCGCATCAAGGACATCATCGACATCCCGCTCGCACGCCCGCGTTCGGCGGAGCTGCGCCATTCGGCCGAGTTCGCCGCGCTGCGCCAGCGGCCCAGGTCGCTCGAAGGGGTGGTGTCATGAGCGCGGTGCTCGACGCGCCGGTGGTTCGCCGTCGGGCCGCTTCTTCAGGTTCGCGCGTGGCCTCGGCCGGGTGGCCGAGCGCGGCATCGGCATCGTGATCTTCCTTGCGCTGTGGGAGGCGTTGCCGCGCCTGGGCATCGTGAGCGAGGCCTACCTGAGCCCGCCTTCCGCCGTGGTCGCGAGCATTGCGCAACTGATCGACAACGGCCAGCTCTGGAAGCACGTGGCTGCAAGCCTGCAGCGCTCGCTGTGGGGGCTGCTGCTCGCGAGCTTCGCGGGCGTGGTGCTGGGCCTGCTGATTGGCGGCTTCAAGCGGCTGGCGACCATCGTCGACCCGGTGCTGCAGCTCTTCCGGCAGACCTCGGCCTTTGCGCTGTTCCCGGTGTTCATCCTGTTCCTGGGTATCGGTGAGTTGTCGAAGGTCGCGATCATCTTCTGGGCCTCGTTCTGGCCGGTGCTGCTGAGCACGGTGAGCGGCGTGAAGCAGGTCGACCGGCTGCTGGTCAATTCGGCACTGTCGATGGGCGCCTCGCAGCGCTTCATTTTCTTCAAGGTGGTGCTGCCGGCTTCGCTGCCGTCGATCTTCACCGGCGTGCGGCTGGCGGGGGCGTACAGCATCACGGCGCTGGTGGCGGCCGAGATGATCGGGGCGCATTCGGGCCTGGGCTTTCTCACGCTCAACTCGCAGGAAACCTTCCAGATCCCGACGATGTACGCGGGCATCCTGCTGCTGGCCGTGCTGGGGCTGCTGCTCAACTACCTGCTGGCCTTGCTGGAGCGGCGCCTGCTGCGCTGGCGCAAGGGGTTGAGCCTCGATGACTGAGCGCAGGCTCTCGAAGCGCGGACTGATCGTGGCGGGCACTGCTGCTCTCGCCGTGGCCGTGGTGATCGCGGGCATCGGCGGCGCCTGGGCTTTCGCAACGCCCGCGCTGTCGAGCCTGCCGAAAGGGCCGGTGCTCGCCCATGCCATCGAGCGCGGCAAGCTGATCGTCGGCGTGCGTCGCTATCCGCGCCCTGCTCCGCCCGAGGCACCGACACCGCCCGAACCCGATGGCTTCGATGCCACGCTGGCGCGACAGCTGGCGGCTTCGCTCGGTGTGCCACTGGAACTGGTCGGCCTGAACCCCGCCACGCAGGAGGCTGCGTGGCGCGAAGGCCGCGTCGACCTGCTGGTCGCCGGCGTGCCTGCACAAACCGCGCGGGACATTGCCGCGGCCCCCGGCAGCTACGACATCGGCCGCGGCCTCGTGGTGGCTCTGCGCCGCGGCAAGGTGCAGGAAGAATCCGCGCTGCGCGGCGCCTCGGTCTGCGTGGGTGAAGGCTCGGGCTATGCCGATGCGGTGTCGCAGCGCTACGGCGCGCAACCGCGCAGCTACCCTTCATCGGTGCATGCGGCGTCAGCCTTCATGGCCGGCGAATGCGCCGCGCTGGCCGAGGACGGCGAGGTGCTCGAACGGCTCATGCAGAACGAGGAATGGCGCTTCTACAAGCCACTGGCCAGCGACCTGCGTCCGCCTTCGGATGCGGCCATCCGCCTGCCCGCGGGCGATGCCGTGTCGCGCGATTACCTGGCGGCAGCGCTGCGTCGGTGGCGCGCCGATGGCACGCTGGCAAGGGCTCAGGGTGCGCGGGCCGGCAACCTGCAGTTCGAGATCACGCTGCTCAAGGACGGCTTCGTCTGCCACTCCTAGTTCGATGCGGTGTGCGTCGGGTGCGTGGTTCAGGGCGCGATCACGCCGGCGGTGTGCTCTGCGCAGCGAAATAAAGGAGGAGCGAAGCGGGGGACATTCGCGGAGGGGGACACCCGGTGTCCTGTGCACGCGCCCCGAACAGTTCCCGAGCCGAGCTCAGCCCGAAGCCAACGGCTGCTTGCTACTTCTGCGCAGCCTTGGCGTCCCTCGCGGCTGAACTCTCCAGCCCTTCCTTCGGCAGCAGCAACGCCAGCGCCACCACGCCCAGGCTCACGACCAGCATCATCAGGAACGTGAGATGCAGCGAGTTGCCCAGCGCGAGCCGAAGGCCCGCATCCCCGGCGACGGAGCCGTGCACGCCTTGCAGTAGCAGGCGCAGTTCGTCGTCGGTGAACATCATGCGGCCGTCCCCGCGCGTCAGCCCGAAGTTGAAGACCGCGCCGAAGAAGACCGCGCCCAGCGCGCTGCCGAGGTTGCGCGAGAACACGTTCGAGGCCGTGGCGATGCCGCGTTGCGAACGCTCCACGCCCTCCTGGATCAGGATCAGCGAGGCGAGGCTCATCACCCCCATGCCGAGGCCGATGACGAACGAGCCGATGGCAGGCAGCACCGGCGAACTGCCGGCCCCCAGCAAGGCGAAGGTCGATGTGCCCACCGGAATCAGCGCCGCGCCGACCACCACCATGCGCCACAGCCCGATGCGATGAAAGGTGCGCGAAGTCAGCGTCGCGCTGATGGGCCAGCCCAGCATCACCATCGTGAGCGTGAGGCCGGCCGTCACCGACGAGCGCTCCAGCACCACCTGCACGTACATCGGCAGGAAGGTCGTGATGCCGATCAGCACCATGCCGGCCAGCATCGCCGCGCCGTTGACGGTGGCGATCATCCGCGCGCCCCAGAGCTTCAGCGACACCATCGGGTCGGCCGCACGGCGCTCCTGCGCAATGAACAGCGCGAGCGTGACGACGAACAGCACGGCCCATCCCAACGCAACACCCGAGTTGCCCACGCCGAACTCGGTCAGCGCGATCATCAGCACCGCGATGCCGACGGTGAACAGCACCGCGCCCACCATGTCGATCGACGAGCGCCGGACCGTGGGCGCCTCGTGCAGGAAGAACCAGAAGCCCGCCGCCGCGGCCAGCCCGATGGGCACGTTGACCCAGAAGATCCAGGCCCACGACAGCTTCTGCACGATCAGCGCACCAATCATCGACCCCACCACCGCCGACACGGCCCAGACGCTCGCGAGGTAGCCCTGCACCTTGCCGCGCTCGCGCACCGGATAGAGGTCGCCGACGATGGTGAGCGACACAGGCTGGATGGCGCCTGCGCCAATGCCCTGGATCAGCCGGAAGCAGATCATGGCCGGCATCGACCACGAGAAGCCAGCCAGCACCGAGCCGACGACGAAGATCGCGATGCCCACGAACATGATGGGCTTGCGGCCATACAGGTCGGAGAGCTTGCCGAACACCACCGTCATCGCGGTCTGCGCGAGCAGGAAGGATGCGAACACCCAGCTGTAGAGATGCAGGCCCCCGAGCTCGGAGACGATCTGCGGCATGACGGTGGAGACGATGGTGGCTTCGATGGCGACCATGGCCATGGAAGCCATGATCGATGCGATGACCAGGGGGCGGTTTGTTGTTTTGGTGCTGGCGCTCATGGGAGGTTCGTCGAGGCCGGCGAGCTGCCCTCGGACGGGGTGTCCGACAGGCGCCGAGGTGGTGTGAGGCCGCGAACCCTCGATGCTATCGGGCCGCGCGAATCCTTGCTGACGCTCAGGCTCTCTCGGTGTCTTGTTCGCGAGACCGCGAGACCGCGAGACCTCGCGATATCGCGTTGGCGCCATGCCGACAATTCGCTTGAAGGCATTGCTGAAGGCGCTCTCCGACGCGTAGCCCAGCGACAACGCCAGGGCCAGCAGCGGCGTGCGCTCCTCGCGCAGGCTGCGTTCGGCGAGGCGCATACGCCATTGGCTCAGGTAGGTCAGCGGTGGAACGCCGGCCACGGCCTTGAAGCGCAGCGCAAAGGTGGTGCGTGACATGGCCACCGCGCTGGCCAGCTCCTCGAGCTGCCACGGCCGGGCCGGATCGCCGTGCATCAGCCGCAGGGCCGGCGCAATGCGCGCATCGCCGAGCGCGCGCAGCCAACCGGGTGGAAAGTCCTGGGCCTGCGCGAGGTGCGCGCGCAGGACCTGGACCAGCATGAGCTGCGCAAGCTGCCCCGACGCGACGCTCGCGCCGGGCAGCTCCGCCGTTCGCTCGCGCACGATCTGGTCGAGCAGCCACTGAAGCACCGTCGCCTAGGGCGACGATGCCTTGACATGGATCAGCGGCGGCAGCACGTCTTCGAGCAAGCCGCCGCTGGCCGGGTCCAGCCGGACCTTGCCGCCGATCTGGATGCAGTCTTCGCCTTCGCCGAGTTTCGCGACCCGGCTGAAGTCGCCGGTGAACAGGCTCTGGGCTTCGACCGGCTCGATCGCGAGATCGCTGGCCAGCACGAAGGACCGGTGCAGCGAAAAGAGAACCACGTCGCCCGCCTCGATGCGCACGGGCTGCGCCTGGCCGTCGATGGAGAACCAGCAACTGCCCTTCACCAGGGCAAAGAACTTGATGTAGTTCAGCGCCGGAAAGCGCACGGCCCATGGCCCGCCCGTGGTGAAAACGGCCGAGACCACCGTCTGGGCATTCGTGAACCGGAGGATGTCGGAGAAGGGATCGGTGGTCATTTCCGTACTTTCGCGCAAGCAATGCGGACTTGGGAGTATTCATCGTTTCGATGGTCGTCCCTACATTCGAGTGCAGGAAAGAAAGCACCGAACCATGTCCGCCATGCAACCCCTCCCCTCCACCGTTCTCGTGACCGGCGGCACCGGCTTTGTCGCCGACTGGTGCATCGTCCAGCTGCTGCAGCGCGGTTATGCCGTGCGGACGACAGTGCGCAGTCTCTCGAAGGCGCCGGCCGTGCGTGCCGCGGTGGCATCGGTCATCGACCCGGGCGAGCGCCTGTCGTTCTTCGCGGTCGACCTCACCAGCGATGCCGGTTGGGATGCCGCGGTCGCCGGCTGCGACTACGTGCTCCACGTCGCCTCCCCGCTCGGCGGCGATTCGCCGAAGAACGCCGACGACCTGATCGTTCCCGCACGCGATGGCACGCTGCGGGTGCTGCGCGCCGCCACCCGGGTCGGGGTGAAGCGCGTGGTGATGACATCGTCGCTCGCCGCGGCCACGCCACCGCGGAGTGCCAAGGGCATCGTCACCGACGAAGCCGTCTGGACCGACCTGGACGGCGGCGAGAAGATCAATGCCTACCGGCAGTCCAAGACCATCGCGGAGCGCGCCGCGTGGGACTTCATGCGCCGCGATGCAGGCTCGACCACGTTGACCACGATCCTCCCGGGCGCGGTGTTCGGGCCCGTGCTGACGACCGACAACCTCGGCTCCGTGCAGGTGATCGGCCGCCTCCTGAGCGGCAAGCTCCCGGGCAATCCGCGCCTCGGCTTCAGCATCGTGGACGTGCGCGATCTGGCCGACCTGCACATCCGCGCGATGACTGCGCCCGAAGCAGCCGGCCAGCGTTTCATCGCCGTGCGCGACTTCATGTGGATGGCCGACATCTCGAAGGAACTGCGGGCCCGGCTCGGCGAACGGGCCGGCAAGGCCCCGACCCGTGCGCTGCCCGACTTCGTGCTTCGCGTTGCAGCGCTCTTCGACGCGGCGTTGAAGAACATCACGCCGCTGCTCGGGCGAAAACTCACCTTCTCGTCGGCCAAGGCGCAGCGCCTGCTGGGCTGGGCACCGCGCCCGGGCGCGGCCACCGTGGTCGACTGCGCCCAGAGCCTGATCGCAGGGAGCGCGGTTTAGGGCTGCGCACACCACCAGCGTGATCGTTCAGAGCACTGGTTGATCGGCCGCAAACCAGCAGCGTGCCCTCGTGCACAGGACACCCGGTGTCCTGTGCACGCACCCCGAAACGCACCCCGCACCACACCATCCAGCTTCAGCCCGCATTCAACGCCGACGTGCCTTCATAGATGTACCGGCGCGACCACGGCAAGGTCTGCGCGGAGCGGCCCGCCTTGCGGCCGACGATCTGGTAGATCGCCACGTCGTCGTTCTCGAAGGCATAGGCGCAGCCCGCGAGGTAGATGCGCCAGATGCGGAACTTCTCCTCGTCGACAAGTGCGTGTGCCTTAGCGCTGTTGGCTTCGTAGTTGTCGCTCCAGCAACGCAGCGTCTGCGCATAGTGGCGGCGCAGGTTCTCGATGTCGCAGGCTTCGAGTCCGCCCTGCTGCATGGCCGGCAGCGCAAGGCTGATGTGCGGCAGCTCGCCGTTCGGGAACACATAGCGGTCGATGAAATCGCCGCCGCCGTACGAAACGCCCCCGCCCTCCGGGTCGGACGACGTGATGCCATGGTTCATCACCACCCCGTCGTCGGCGAGCAGTTCGCGCACGCGCTTGAAGTACGCGGGCAGGTTCTTGCGGCCCACGTGCTCGAACATGCCGACGCTGGTGATGCGGTCGAACTGGCCGGTGACGTCGCGATAGTCCTGCAGGCGAATCTCGATGCGGTCCTGCAGGCCGGCGGCCCTGACGCGTTCGGTCGCCAGGTCGAACTGGTTCTGCGACAGCGTCACGCCCACGCAGCGGGCACCGAACTTCTGTGCCGCT
>CAMATD010000137.1 GCA_945860785.1 Variovorax sp. YR752
TTATTTCGCTGCGGGGAGCACCCGGTGCCCTGTGCACGAGGCACGCTGCTGGTGTGCGGCCGATCAACCAGTGCTCTGAACGATCACGCATCACTCGAATTGAAGAGCAGGCTTTCATCCTAGAGCGCTCCCTCGGTCGGCCGTGCAACAGGCGCGGTCAGCGGCGTGCTGACTTGCAGCGAACTCGTCGTCAGGATGGCTTTTGCGGCTGCCTTGCGGCGGATGCGGTAAGCGATCAGCGTGTCGCAGGCCAGCAGCGTGAAGAGCAGCAGGCCCTGGAACACGCCGGTCAGCGACTTCGGCAAGCCGAGCCGCGACTGCGCGAGCTCGCCGCCGATGTAGAACATGCTCATGAGGATGGCCGAGAACACCATGCCCACCGGGTGCAGCCGCCCGACGAAGGCCACGATGATGGCCGCGAAACCGTAGCCGGCCGGCACGTAGGGCGTGAGCTGGCCGAGCGGGCCGGCGACTTCGAGCGCACCGGCCAGGCCGGCCGCGCCACCGGACGTGAGCAGCGCGATCCACACCGCGCGCCGTGCCGAGAAGCCCGCATAGCGCGCCGCTGCCGATGCAAGCCCGCCAACCTGCTGCGCAAAGCCTGCCCGCGTGCGGAACAGGAACACCCAGAGCGCACCGACGCCCACCAGCGCAATGACCAGCCCGATGCTCACGCGCGAGCCCTTGAAGAGCCGCGGAATCTGCGTCACGGCCTCGAAGGTCTTGGTCTGCGGAAAGTTGTAGCCGTTCGGGTCCTTCCAGGGGCCGAAGACCATGTAGCTCAACAGCAGCGTGGCCACGTAGACCAGCATCAGGCTCACAAGGATTTCGTTGGCGTTGAACCTGTCGCGCAGGAAGGCGACGATGCCCGCCCACACCATGCCGCCGACGATGCCCGCGACGAGAATGGCCACGACGATCCACGAGCCCGTGTTCTTGTCGGCCAGCAGCGCGACGCCGCCAGCCGCAATGGCACCGAACACGAACTGCCCTTCGGCGCCGATGTTCCACACGTTGGAGCGAAAGCATACGGCCAGGCCGAGCGCGATGATGAGCAGCGGCGTCGCCTTGACCATCAACTCGCCGAGCGCGTAGCCGCTCTTGATCGGTTCGTAGAAGAACACCATCAGGCCCTTGACCGGGTCCTTGCCGAGCGCGGCGAACAGCGCCACGCCGATCAGCACGGTGATCAGCAGCGCGAGGATCGGCGATGCGAAGGTCCAGAAGCGCGAGAGCTCCGGGCGGGGTTCGAGCTTAAGCATGGGTCGCCTCCTTCGCTGCGGTGGAAGGCGTACCGCGGTCCCAGAGGCCGCTCATCCATTCGCCGATCTGCGGCAGCGTTGCGGCCGCGCGGTCGATGGAAGGCGAGAGTCGGCCCTTGGCGATCACGTGCAGGCGGTCGCTGATGTCGAACAGCTCGTCGAGCTCCTCGCTGACCACCAGCACGGCACAGCCTGCATCGCGCAGCGCGAGGATTTCGCCGCGGATCAGCGCGGCCGCGCCCACGTCCACGCCCCAGGTCGGCTGAGAGACGATGAAGAGCTTGGGGTCGGCGTCGATCTCGCGGCCGACGATGAATTTCTGCAGGTTGCCGCCCGAGAGCGAACG
This sequence comes from Variovorax sp. YR752, assembly GCA_945860785.1. Lineage (GTDB taxonomy): Bacteria > Pseudomonadota > Gammaproteobacteria > Burkholderiales > Burkholderiaceae_C > Variovorax. The sequence continues at coordinate 1,609 of CAMATD010000137.1, forward strand.
CGCCGCCGCATTCGGTCCGCCGGCCTTGACGTTGAAGCGCTCGATGACGGCCTTGGCATGCTTCTCGAGCGCCGAGGTGCGGATCCAGCCGCCCTTGCCCACCGCATTGCTGCGCGTGAGCAGCAGGTTGTGCGCGAGCCCCAGCGTGGGCACCGCGCCGCGGCCCAGCCGTTCTTCGGGCACGAAATGCAGGCCCAGCGCACGGCGGGCGCGCGGCCGCAGCCGGCCGGCCGGTTTGTCGAACACCTGGACCATCGCGGCCTCGGCCCGCACGTCCTCGCCCGACAGCGTGTAGAGCAGCTCCTTCTGGCCATTGCCGGACACGCCCGCAATACCGACCACCTCGCCAGCCCGGACCTCGAACGAAATGCCGTCGAGATCGACACCGAATTGGTCTTCCCGCGCCAGCGTCAGTCCCTTGACGCGCAACGCCACCGCGCCCGCATGCACCGGCCGGTGCTGCAAGGGCGGCGGCTCGCTGCCGATCATCAGCCGCGAGAGCGACTCGTTGCTCTCGTTCTGCGGGTTGCACACCCCCGTGACCTTGCCGCCGCGCAGCACCGTGCACGCCGTGCACAGCTCGCGGATCTCATGCAGCTTGTGGCTGATGTAGAGGATGCTGCAGCCTTCCGAGGCCAGCTTGTTCAGCACGCCGAACAGCTTGACCACCGCCTGCGGCGTGAGCACCGAGGTCGGCTCGTCGAGGATCAGCAGCTTGGGGTGGGTGAGCAGCGCGCGGATGATCTCGACGCGCTGCATCTCGCCGACCGAGAGCGTGTGCACCGGCCGCGAGGGGTCGATGTCGAGCCCGTATTCGCTCGCCTTGGCCGTGATGCTGCGCGCCACTTCGGCGAGCTGGAGCGACTTGTCGAGGCCCAGCCATACGTTCTCGGCCACGGTGAGCGTGTCGAACAGGCTGAAATGCTGGAACACCATGCTGATGCCCAGCGCCCTCGCCTGCTGCGGGTTGCGCAGGTTGACGGTCTGGCCGTCGAAAGTGACGGTGCCTTCGTCGGGCTTGACCGAGCCGTAGATGATCTTCATCAGGGTCGATTTGCCCGCGCCGTTCTCGCCGAGAACGGCATGGATTTCGCCGGGGGCAACGGCCAGCGAGATGTCGCTGTTCGCCACCACCGCGGGGTAGCGCTTGGTGATGTGCGCGAGCTGGAGTCTGGGGGTTGTCATGCCGGTTTTCGTGGTTTGTCTCGTTCAACAGCATCAAGGCGGAGAACAGCTATCAGTTTAATAGCGTCCCCGCAACCGGCGGCGCCCCGTCAGTGGGCTCCGACGTAGGCGAACTTGAACAGGAACACCGCCGCGATGATCCACACCGACACATGCACGTCCCGTGCCCGGCCGGTGAAGAGCTTGAGCACCGCGTACGAGATGAAGCCGAAGGCCAGGCCTGTGGCGATCGAGTAGGTGAACGGCATGGCCAGCGCGGTGAGCGCGGCCGGGATCACCTCGGTGGTGTCGTCCCAGTCGAGCTCGGTCAGGTCGCGCAGCATCAGGCAGCCCACGAAGAACAGCGCCGGCGCGGTGGCATAGGCCGGCACCGAGCCGGCCAGCGGCGAGATCATCAGGCAGGCCAGGAACAGCACCGCCACGACCACGGCCGTGAGGCCCGTGCGGCCGCCGGCCTGCACGCCGGCCGCGCTTTCCACATAGGCCGTGGTGCTCGAGGTACCGAGCAGCGAGCCCGCGAAGATCGCGCCGCTGTCGGCCAGGAGCGCCTTGTTCATGCGCTCCATCTTGCCGGGCACCAAGAGGCCCGCGCGCTTGGCCACGCCCATCAGCGTGCCGGTGGCGTCGAACATCTCGACCAGGAAGAACACCAGCACCACGTTCAGGATGCCGCCCTTGAGCGCGCCCATGATGTCGAGCTGCATGAAGGTGGGCGCGATCGACGGCGGCGCGGCGAACACGCCGTCGAACTTGTTGCCGCCGAAGAAGAAGGACAGCACCGTCACGGCAAGGATGCCGATGAGGATCGCGCCGCGCACCTTGAGCCGGTCGAGGATCACGATGACGAAGAAGCCCAGCGTGGCCAGCACCACGGGTGCCGAGTGCAGGTCGCCCAGCGTGACGAAGGTGGCCGGCGATGCCGCCACCACGCCCGCGCTCTTGAGCGCGACCAGCGCGAGGAACATGCCGATGCCGACCGTGATCGCGGTTCGCAGCGAATGCGGTATGCCGTCGATGATCAGCTTGCGCAGCCCCGTGACGGTGACGACCAGGAAGAGGCAGCCCGAGATGAACACCGCCCCCAGCGCCACCTGCCATGTGTAGCCCATGCCCAGCACGACCACATAGGAGAAATAGGCGTTGAGCCCCATGCCCGGCGCCATGGCGATCGGGTAGTTGGCGTACAGGCCCATGATCAGCGTGCCCAGCGCCGCGATGACGCAGGTGGCCACGAAGACGGCTCCCTTCGGCATGCCCGCGTCGCCGAGGATCGAGGGGTTCACGAAGATGATGTAGGCCATCGTGAGGAAGGTCGTGAGACCCGCCACCACTTCGATGCGCACGGTGGTGTTGTGCTCGCCGAGCTTGAACATGCGTTCGAGCCAGCTCGCCGCGCCTGGTCCGCTGCCTGCGGAGGTACGGGATCGCGCTTCGGTATGTCCGGCCGCGCCGGACTCGGTGACTTTGGGCACCTCTTCAAACCTGTTCATTTCGCTTGTCTCCAGCTGTTGTCCTTGGCGGTTCGTTCATCGTTGCCTCGGTCGCGACGCCGGCGCGACCGGAGGATCAGGGAGGATCGGGTGGCTCAGGCGGCAGGGCCCGCGAGGCCGGGGTCGTGAGCGAGCCGCAGCGACGCCGCCACGTCCTTGATGCATTCGCGCAGCCAGCGCGCGGAGCTCGACGAATGGGTGCGTTCGTGCCAGAGCTGGTAGTACATGAGCCGCGGCAGCGCCACCGGGCACTCGAGGATCTTCACCGGCAGCCGCGCCGCGAAACGCTCGCAGTACTGGCGGCCGGTGGTCAGCACCAGCAGGCTCGAGGCCACCATGTCGGGAATGAGGCCGAAGTGCGCACAGCGCGCCGTGATGTTGCGCTGCCGCCCGAGCTCGTCGAGCATCTGGTCGATGATGCCGCGCCCGCCCGGGTGCATGGGCGTGGGCGCGATGTGCTCGGCCGCGAGCCAGGTCTCCAGGTCCCAGCCGCGGCGCACCGCCGGATGGTCCTTGTTCACCAGCGACACCACCTCGTCGCCGAAGAGCCGCGCCATGTGCAGGTCTTCCGGCGGCTTGAGCCAGTTGCCGATCACCAGGTCGACCTGGCCGAGCGCCAGATGGCCGTGGTAGTCCGAGTCGGGCGAGAGCGAGTGGATCTCGATCTGGCACAGCGGCGCGTCGCGCTTGACCTGCGCCACCAGTATCGGCAGGAACAGCGGGTCCATGTAGTCGCTCGCCGCGATGCGGAACGTGGTGGCCGCCGATTGCGGCTCGAAGCCCCGCGCATCGGAGAACAGCATCTCGGCCGCGCGCAGGATGCTGGCCGCGGGCTCGATCATCCGCAGCCCCGCGTCGGTCGGCACCATGCCGGAGCCCGAGCGCACCAGCAGCGGATCGCCCGACAGCTCGCGCAGGCGCTTCAGCGCGGCCGAGACGGCCGGCTGGTACATCCCCAGGCGAATGGCGGCGCGCGAGACGCTGCGGTCGGTCAACACGGTGTGTAAAACCCTGATGAGATGAAGATCGATCTTGTCGAAAAGCGCTTGGTCTCTCATGGCTGTTCACACCTCGTTGGTCTGTGCGAACAGTTATACAGCGCAGCATTCGGAAGCCCGTAGGGGGTATGTCGGGTGGACGCTCGGACCGTGCGAGCACGGCCGGTGCTCATTCGCCAGTCGTGGCCTGCACCGCGGTGAGCGCGCGAAGAATCGATTCGCTCGTCGCCGGCGCCTTCAGCGGCGGATCGACCCGGTGGCCGCCGGCCGCCGACACCGCATCGCGGATCGCGAAGAACACCGAGAACGGTAGCAACAGCGGCGGTTCGCCCACGGCCTTGCTGCGGTGGATCGAGTCTTCGAAGTTCTGGCCTTCGAACAGGCGCACGTTGAACACCGGCGGGCAGTCGTTGGCGGTCGGAATCTTGTAGGTGCTCGGCGCGTGCGTGGTGAGCTTGCCGCTCGCTGGATGCCACACCAGCTCCTCGGTGGTGAGCCAACCCATGCCCTGGATGAAGGCGCCTTCGACCTGGCCGATGTCCACGGCCGGGTTCAGCGACTTGCCTGCGTCGTGCAGGATGTCGGCGCGCAACAGTTTCCATTCGCCGGTGAGCGTGTCGACGATCACCTCGCTCACCGCCGCGCCATAGGCGTAGTAGAAGAACGGGCGGCCCTGCATCTTGTCCTTGTCCCAGCTGAGGCCGGGCGTGGCGTAGAAACCGTCGGACCAAAGCTGCTTGCGGTCGAGGTACGCCTCGCCGACCACGGTGCTGAAGGCGAGCGAGCGGCCGTTGACTTCGACCTTGTCGTTGGCGAAGCGCACTTCGCTGGCCTCGCCGCCGTGGCGCTCGGCTGCGCTCTCGGCCAGGCGCTCGCGGATCTGGCGGGCTGCGTCCTGCGCGGCCTTGCCGTTCAGGTCGGCGCCGGTCGATGCGGCCGTGGCCGAGGTGTTCGCCACCTTGGTCGTGTCGGTCGCGGTGACGCGCACGCGCTCGAAGCTCACGCCCAGTTCGTGCGCCACCACCTGCGCCACCTTGGTGTTGAGGCCCTGCCCCATCTCGGTTCCGCCGTGGTTCACGAGGATCGAGCCGTCGGTGTACACATGGACCAGCGCGCCGGCCTGGTTGAAGTGCTTGACGTTGAACGAGATGCCGAACTTGAGGGGCGCGAGCGCGAGGCCGCGCTTGAGCACCGTGCTCTTCGTGTTGAACGCCGCGATCTCTTCGCGCCGCGCGCGGTAGTCGCTGCTGGCTTCGAGATCGGCCACGAGTTCGTGGACGATGTTGTCGGTCACGGTCTGGCGATAAGGCGTGACGTTGTTCTCCGCCTTGCCGTAGAAGTTGACGCGCCGCACGTCGAGCGGGTCGCGCCCCAATTCGCGCGCCACCGAGTCCATGATGTTCTCGATGGCAATGGCGCCCTGCGGGCCGCCGAAGCCGCGGAAGGCCGTGTTGCTCTGCGTGTTGGTCTTGCCCGAGTAGCCGTGCATCGACACATTCGGCAGCCAGTAGGCGTTGTCGAAGTGGCAGAGGGCCCGCGTCATCACCGGACCCGAGAGGTCGGCCGAGTGGCCGGCGCGCGAGACCATCGTGATCTCCGCGCCGAGGATGCGGCCCTCGTCGTCGTAGCCGACCTCGTACTCGTACCAGAAGCAGTGGCGCCGGCCGGTGATCATGAAGTCGTCGTCGCGGTCGAGCCGCAGCTTGACCGGGCGCTGCAGCTGCCGCGCCGCAATGGCCGCCACGCACGCAAAGATCGCCGACTGCGATTCCTTGCCGCCGAAACCGCCGCCCATGCGCCGGCATTCGACGTGCACTTCGTTCGACTGCAGGTGCAGCGCATGCGCCACCAGGTGCTGCATCTCGCTCGGGTGCTGCGTCGAGCAGTGGATGTGCAGCGCGCCGCCCTCTTTGGGAATGGCGTAGCTGATCTGGCCTTCCAAGTAGAACTGCTCCTGGCCGCCCACGTCGAGCGTGGACTTGTGGCGGTGCGGCGCCTTGGCGATGACGGCGCGCACGGCCGACTCATCGCCTTCGTTGGCGCTGCCGCCGCTGCGCACGATGTGCATCGGCAGCACGACGTACTGGCCGCGCGCATGCGCGTCCTGCGGCGTGATCACCGGCGGCTGCGCCTCGATGGTCATCGCGTCCTTGGCCTTGGCAGCCGCGCGGCGCGCAGCCTCGCGCGTCTCGGCGATCACCGCGAACACGGGCTGGCCGAGGTAGCGGACCTCGCCGCCGTCCGCCACCGGCAGCAGGATCGGGTCGTCGTGAATGATCGAGCCGCAGTCGTTGGTGCCCGGAATGTCGTCGGCCGTCAGCACCGTGACCACGCCGGGCATCGCGCGGATCACGTCGAGCGACAGCGCCGTGACGCGGCCGTTGGCGACGGGCGAGAGGCCGAGCGCGCAATGCAGCGTGCCGGTGAGTTCGGGGATATCGTCAATGTAGGTCGCCTCGCCGGCGACATGCAGGTGCGCCGATTCGTGCGGCCGGCTGATGCCGACGCGCGCGCCGAGGTCGTGCGCGACCGCTTCGGCCACGGGGTCGATGCGCGCGGCGGTGTTTTTCAGGTAGTTCGCAAAGGCCTCGGCGGGCTGCAGCAGGCGGGCGTCGATGGGTTTGTTCATGGTCAGACTCCTTCCGCGGCGGCCTTGGCGGCGGCGTGGGGCATCACGCTCCAGACGCTGGTTTCCTCGAGGGACAGCGCGTCTTCGGTGCGGGTTTCGAGCCACAGGCGCTGAATGAGGTTCTGCGCCACCTGCAGCCGGTAGTCGGCCGAAGCGCGCATATCGGACAGGGGCTTGAAGTCCTGCGCCAGCGCGAGCTTGGCGGTGGCGACGCTGGCCTGCGTCCATGGCTTGCCGACGAGCGCCGCTTCGGCACCCGCCGCATGCTTGACGGTGGCGGCCATGCCGCCGAAGGCCAGGCGCACGGCCTTGACCGTGTCGCTGCCCGCTTCCAGCTCGATGGCAAAGCCCGCGCACAGCGCAGAGATGTCGCAGTCGAAGCGCTTGCTGATCTTGTAGGCGCGAACCTGGCGGCGCATGGCGGCCAGCGGAATCGCCAGCCCCTGCACGAACTCGCCCGGCTGCAGCTGGTTCTTCATGTAGTCGATGTAGAAGTCGGGCAGCGGCATGCGGCGCACCACGTCGCCGCGGCGCAGTTCGATCTCGGTGTCGAGCGACATCAACACCGGCGGCGAATCGCCGATGGGCGAGCCGTTGGCCACGTTGCCGCCCATGGTGCCGGCATGGCGGATGGGAGGAGAGGCGAAGCGCAGCCACACGTCCTCGAGGCTGGGCACGCGCTGCACCAGGGCTTCGAAGGCGGATTCGAGCGAGGCGCCGGCGCCGATGTAGAGCTCGTCGGCACGGGTCTCGATGGTCTTCATTTCGGCCACGTCGCCCACGTAGATGATGTCGCCAAGGTCGCGGAACTGCTTGTTGACCCAGAGGCCGACGTCGGTCGAGCCGGCCAGCAACTGGGCGCGGGGCTTTTGCTCGCGCAGCGCGGCGAGCTGGGCCAGGGTCTTGGGGGCGTGGAAATGGTCGATGCGGGCGCCGAGCGGCGCGGCGTAGTCTAAGCCATCGTTCTGCAGCGCCGTGAGCGCGGCCACCACGGGTTTCGTGTCGAGCCGCACGGCCGGCAGGTCGAACATGCGCTGGCCCGCATCGAGGATCGGGCGGTAGCCGGTGCAGCGGCAGAGGTTGCCCGACAGGTCGTCGGCCAGTTGCTGGCGCGTGGGCTGCGTGCCCCCGGCTTGGTGGTGTTCGTAGGTGGACCACAGCGACATCACGAAACCGGGCGTGCAGAAGCCGCACTGGGAGCCGTGACAGTCGACCATCGCCTGCTGCACGGGGTGCAGGGTGTGGACGGCGTGCTTCCTAGTGTCCTGCGTCGTGCATTGGGCCTTGAGGTCTTCGACCGTGAACAGCGCCTTGCCGTGCAGGGTGGGCAGGAACTGGATGCAGGCGTTGACGGTCTGCAGCTGCAGGCCGCCGATGGCACCGGGCGCGTTGGCATCGGTGGCCAGTTCGCCGATCACGACCGTGCAGGCGCCGCAGTCACCCTCGTTGCAGCCTTCCTTGGTGCCGGTGCAGTGCGCGTCTTCGCGCAGCCAGTCGAGCACCGAACGGGTCGGATGGACGCCGCTGACGTCGACGATCTTGCCGCGATGGAAGAAACGGACGGGTTGAATGTTGTTGCGCTCTGTACTCATGCTCTTTGGGCTCGTGGGCAGCTCGGTTTCCCGGCCATGCCCGGACGTTAGCCGGTTGCGCCGCAGCCCACATACCGCAGGAGCCATATTGCATATGTGGACGCGGGTATGCGACCTAGGGGGAAACCCTGGAGAGCAAGAGCAATTCCCGGGCCATGGGCGGCGCGCGCCCTGGCGGGAGCCCGTGTCAGGTCGGCGCGACCACCGCTGCCGCCGCCACCGGCGGCCGTGTGTACCGCCACGCGATCAGCACGCCGATGCCCAGGAACACCGCGGCGATGAAGAATGGTGCGCCTGGCAAGTGCACCGGCGCGTCCGCGCCGATGAAATAGCCGAAGCTGCCGGCGAACATCGCTGGCCCGACGATGCCTGCCACCGACACCAAGCTCGTCAACGCGCCCTGAATGCGACCCTGCTCGCCGGCGTCGACCTGCTCGGTGACCAACGCCTGTGCCGCCGGTCCGGCGAACGCCAGCAACGTGCCGAACGGCAGTCCGGCCAGAAGGATCCAGCTGACATCGGCGAAGCCGTAGATGACGAAGCCGAGCACACCGAAACCCGTTCCGAACAACAGGGCGCGGCGCTCGCCGAAGCGCTTCACGCCCGGCCCGATCAACAGCGCGTTGACCCCCACGCTGAGCACGCCCACCAATCCGAGCACCCAACCCACGGCGTCTTCCTTCCAGTGGTATTGGTAGTCGGCGAACAGCACGAACACGCTGGGGTAGACATACTGGGCGAGGTTGACGAGGAAGATCACCGCCGCCAGCCCGAACACCTGCGGATAGCGCTTGAGCAGCACCAGCGCTCCGATCGGATTGGCATGCGACCAGTCGAACTTCCGGCTGCGCCGTTCCACCGGCAGCGATTCCGGCAACACGAACCATCCGTAGCAGAAGTTGAGCATGGTCAGGCCGGCCGCGAACCAGAACGGCAAGCGCGGATCGACGTGGCTCAGTTGCCCGCCGAGCACTGGCCCGATCACCAGGCCCACGCCGAACGCAGCACCCACGATGCCGTAGCTCCTGGCGCGCTCCTCTGGCGGCGTCACATCGGCGATGTAGGCATTGGCTGCGGTGAGGCTGGCCGAGAACACGCCGGACACCACGCGACCGATGAACAGCCACGGCAAACTGCTGGCCAGGGCCATGAACACGAAGTCCACGGCCAGCCCCAGGCACGACAGCAGGATCACCGGCCGCCGCCCGAAGCGATCGGACAAGGCGCCCTGGCTCGGCGAGCAGATGAACTGGATCGCCGCGAACGCCGTGCCGAACACAGCGATCCAGTACGCCGCTGTCGCGGTGCTGCCGCCAGTGAGGCGCTCCACCAGATGCGGCAGGCCGGGAAGGATCAATCCGAACGCCAGGAAGTCGATCAGCACGGTCACGAAGATGAAAGCGAGCGCGGCGCGGCGGACGCGCGGCGCTTGAAGGGTCGAGGTCATCAACCGCCGCGACTCAGGTACTTTCCCACTCGGGGATGCGCCTCGCGGAGGCCGCCAAGCCGGCCGAACAGGCCGTCGAAGAAGCCGGCCATCATCGCGATGCTCTTTCTCAAGCGATCGCGCTCGAAGATCAACATGGGCAGGATCTGTTTCAGCGTGTAGACGTTGATGAACAGCATCGCGGGAAAGGCACGCACATGCGCCAGCGAGAGGTTGAGGGCATTGCGCATAGGTAGTAGCGCCGCACGGCCGAATAGTTGATGACGTAGATCTTCCAACCGAACAGCGACCTGGCCTGGATATCACCGATCTGATGCCTGAGAACGGCGTGCGGATTGAGATAGAGCGGTACGTCGCTGCGCAGGGCGCGCATGCAACAGTCGGTGTCGACGTGATCGATCACGTAGCGCTCGTCGAATCGGCCGACCTTGGCCCAGGCGGCGCGCGAAATCAAGGAGCCCGACGAGATCAGGAAGGCGCAGCGAACCAGCGGCTCGGTGAAAGGCTGCCGCAAGTCGAACTGATAGACGCGCTTGCCCTGGAGGCCGAATTGCGGGATCAGCGCGTCCAGGTTCGTGTCGTGGATGAGTGGACCGATCAGGAAGGCCGCGTCTTCCTCGCCCTCGCGCTCCCGGCTCCGGGCCGCCATCGCGGCCTGGCACATGGCATCGAAGTAGCCGGGCGGCAGCTTCGAATCCTGGTCGAGCAGGAAGAAGAGTTCGGCGTCCCGCGCTTCGAGTTCGACGATGCCGCGGTTGAAGGCGCCCGCGATGCCGCCGCGGTTGCCGTTGTGCAGCACGGGGATTCCCGCGTCGACGAGCGCCCGATGCCAGTCGCCCGCTTGTGGCGTGTTGTCGACCACGCACAGGCGCGTGCATGACCCGGCAAGCGAATGGAGGTTCGTCACTTGCCCGTCGGTGGGGAAATAAGTGACGACGACGGTACCGAACGAGAAGGACATCGCAGGTGTCAACCGGCGTCGACAGCCGCGGCCTCCACCAGCGAGCGCGGCCGCATGTCCTGCCAGTTCGCTTCGATGAAGGCGTTGCAGGCGGCCCGGTCGGTGGCCGCCAAGGCCACCTGCCAGCCGGCGGGCACGGCAATGAAGGCGGGCCACAGCGAGTGCTGACCCTCGTCGTTCACCAGAACCAGGAAGCTGGCGTTCTTGTCGTCAAACGGATTGCTCATCGTCGATCTCCTTGTTGGGCGTTCAAGCCATTTCCGCCGAGGCGGGGGTTGTCTGTTGGAGCGCAGCGAGCGCTTCGGCAATGTCGCTCAGCGCGTGGTGGCACGCGAAATCCTCGCGCAGCGCGGCGGCGCGCTGGCGGTAGGTGGAGTTGCCCAGCACCTTGCGCACGGCGTCGCCGATCTGGCGGGCACTCGGCTGGCCGTTGGCGAGGTTGATGCCTGCCCCCGACCAGGCGACGCGCGCGGCGATCTCCGGCTTTTCCTCGGTGGTTCCCGCCACCACCAGCGGCACGCCGAGACTCAGTGCATGGTTGACCGAGCCGTAGCCGCCGTTGGTCACCACCGCATGCACCTTGGGCAGCAGCCGGTCGTAGGGCAGGAAGGGCAGCACGCGGGCATTGGCGGGCACGTTCGCGCTCAGCGCGGCCGGCACCGGGCCGCCGGTGGTGGCGATGACCAGGATGCCCTTGTCGCCCGCCAGCGCCTGCAGGGTCGGACCGATCAGCTGCGCCGGATTCTGGTTGGCCAGCGTGCCCTGCGTGACCAGCACGACCGAACGGCCGTCGTCCAGTTCGTGCCACCAGTCGGGCGGCGTGAAGTCGCGGCTGGCGGGCGCGAGCAGCGGGCCGACGAAATGCACCGAGGCCGGCAGGTCGCTGCGCGGGTACTCGAAGGAAGCCGCGGTCAGCTGCAGGTAGAGGTCCGGCAGCTTGACCATGGCATCGACGAAGAAATCCGGCAGCACGGGCGAACCCGCGCATGTCAGCAGGGCATCGAAGTAGCGCTGGACCTCGCCGAACATCGCCTGCTTGAGGTTGGCGTTCATCGCCCGGTTGCGCACCCGCCCTTCCGGCGTGGCCGAGGGCGGCAGCGCGGTGCCGAAGAAGGCCGTGTCGCAGCTCGAAAGCGGCAGCGCCGAGATGCCGATGGAGACGATCGCCGGACGGTCTTCTCTTGCGCCCAGCAGCAGCGGAAAGGTGCCGCAGAACATCGTGTCGACCACGATGGCATCGGCCTCGAAGCCTTGCAGGATGTTGCGGATGCCCTTGAGCTGCGCCGCCATGGCATCGGCAAAGAAGTGCTTCAGGCCGAAGCACAGCTGCGCATGCGCCGAAGACAGGCGCTTGCGCTCGGGAAAGCGCTCGTCGAGCTGCCGGTAATCGAAATCGATCGTCGGCTCGAAAGCGGTGAAGGTCGCACCGGTCGCCTCGGCCTGCGTCCTGAACTGGCTCGCGGTGTGCACCCGCACCTCGTGCCCGAGGCCCACCAGGTGCTGGGCGATGGCCAGCATCGGCAGGACGTGGCCCGGCAAGGCGGTTGCTGCGATGAGATAGCGTGCCATCCGACGGTCCTCCTACGACGCGCTGGTTTCCAAAGCGCGGCGCGCCTTGGTGTCGATGCCCAGATCGACGAAGTAACGCTGCAGCAGGTCGCGGTCCACCGGGCGAATGGGTGCGCCGATGGCTTCGAGCTGCGCATGCGTTGCCGCGCCGCTCACCTGCGGCGGCGTGGCCGAGGTGTCGTAGCGGTCGAGGATCGCCAGCACGGCAGCCAGGTCGCGGTCCTGCTCCACGGCCAGCCGCGCGTGCGCGCGCTGCAGCCAGGGCTCGAGGCCCACCGGTTCCAGCCGCATGCCCATGCGTTCGAAGACATGCGGAATGTCGCGCACCCGCAGCGCCGCCTGGCTCATCAAGTGGAACACCTGGCCCCACGAGGCCTGCTGCCCTGCCAGGCCGAGGATGGCGCGCGCCACGTCGTCCACCGGCGTCAGGTTGAGCGGCAGGTCCATGTCGGGAATCGCTTCCAGGTCCGCATAGAGATGCGCCACGCGCCAGATCAGGTCGTCGGCGTTGCAGATCGCATGGGTGTGGTCGCCGGTGACGGCTCCCAGCCGGTAGATCGCGACCGGCATGCCGCGCGCCTGCGCCTTGCGGGCCAGCGCATCGCCGACCCACTTGCTCTGGCTGTAGCCGTCGACCAGGCCGCTCCAGGAGGCCAGCGCCGACTGCTCGGTGATGGTGTCTTCCTTGTTGTTCTGGTCGATCACCGCGAGCGTGGAGACGTAGTGCATGCTCTTCGCGCGGCCCTGCGAGGTCTATTCGAGCAGCGTGACCACGCTGTCGACATTCGCGGGCTTGAGGCTCGCGTAGGGATGCAGGAAGTCGACCTGCGCGGCGCAGTGGTAGATGGCGTCGCAGCCGTCGCGCACCAGTTGCACGGCGCTGTCGTCGAGGCCGAGGCGCGTCTTGCCGAGGTCGCCGGTGACGACCTTGATGCGCGCGTCGTCCCAGATCGCGCCGAGCTGGCGCTGGGCCAGCGTGCGCTTGAGGCGAAGCTCGCCCGCTTTCTCGTCCTCGGCGCGCACATGGCAGACCACGCAGGCCGGTGTGTCGCGCAGCAATGCGGCCAGCAGGTGGTTGCCGACGAAGCCGCTGGCGCCGGTGAGGAACACCCGCTTCGGAAGCAGCTTCGGCGTGGCGTCCTGGGGACGGATGTGCGCGGGCAGGTGCAGTTCGCGCGACAGGTCCAGCGCCTCGGCCGTGCCGCCTTCGTTGTCGATCCACGCAGCCAGTTCGGCAATCGACGGGCGGT
>CAMATD010000138.1 GCA_945860785.1 Variovorax sp. YR752
TCGCACTCATCACGAAGAGCGTACAGCGTCAGTCGTTCAAGGGTGGGTCGTTGCTGCTCGCGCCGGGCGCCATCCAGTTGATGCCCCCCGGGGAAGTCCACGACGGGATCGCAGCTCAAGCCGAGTCGTACACGCTGCGGACCTTCCGGCTTTCACCTTCGCTCCTGAAAGGCCTGGGCGAGGAAATAACCGGCAAGCACCACTTTCCCTCTCAGGCGGCGGCCGTGTTCCGCGATCCCCTTCTTGCAGACCAACTGCTCGGAATGCACGCGAGCCTGGGGCAAGCGCAGGCCGACCCGCTGTTGGACGAGACCCGCGTTCTGGTCCTGTTCGAAGTCCTGTTTGCCCGCCTCCTTCAGCCATCTCCTCAGGTTGTCGCGGGGACACTGTCCCGGCAACAGCTGCGGCGCGTGCGAGATTTCATGGAGGCGCACCTGTCGGACAAGATCGTGCTGGACGACATCGCGACCCTTCTGGGCCTTGACCGCTTTCGATTCCTGAAGCTCTTCAAGCGCACTGTCGGCATGACGCCTCACGCTTGGCTGCTTCGATTGCGGCTCGAGAGTGCGATGGAATTGATGAAAGCGAACAGCGACATGGCCATGACGGACGTCGCGCACGCCGTCGGCTTCTTCGACCAAAGCCATTTCACCCGTGCGTTCCGCCATGCGTACTGTGTGACGCCTGCCCGCTTCCAGCAGCCGCGCGGCAATTTTTTACAAGGCGATCCAGTCGGCGGTCGGTAGCCTTGCGCGCATGGTCCTCGTTTTCTGCAGGACCGCTATCTATCGAACCGACCCCGAATGGCCACGTACAGCTTCCTTGATGACTACAGCGAAGGCGCCCACCCGGACATCCTGCGCGCCCTGACAGCGTCCAACTACGTCCAGCAGGCGCCGTACGGCGCGGACAGCCACTGCGAAGACGCGGCGAACAGAATCAAGGCACATCTGGGCGAAGGCTTTCAAGGGGCGATCCACTTCGTCGCAAGCGGCACCATGGCCAACATCGTGTCGATCTCGAGCTGCCTGCGCCCCCACGAAGCAGTCATCGCAGTCGCCTCTGGACACATCGTCATGCGAGAAGCCGGGGCCATCGAGGCGACCGGCCACAAGCTCATCACTGTTCCTGCGGTCGACGGAAAGCTCACGACCGAGGCGATCGAGGGCGCGCTTGCAAGCAACGCGCACTTCCCGCACATGACCAAGCCGCGGCTGATCTACCTGTCCAATGCGCCGGCAACCGGCACGATCTACACCCTCGCGGAGCTCCGGGACATCTCTGCGCTGGCCAAACGGCGGGGCCTCATCCTCTTCCTCGATGGCGCCCGACTGGGCGCCGCACTGGCCTCCCCGAAGAACGACGCAAGCCTCGCCGACATCGCCTCCCTTGTCGACATCTTCTGGATTGGAGGCACCAAGGTGGGCGCGCTGCTGGGAGAGGCCATCGTTGTCTGCAACCCGGCCTTGAGCGAGGACTTCGCCTTTCACCTCAAGCAGCGAGGCGGGATGCTGGCCAAGGGACGGCTGCTGGGTATCCAGTTTCAGGAGTTGTTCGGCGCCAACGACCTCTTCTCTTCCCTGGCGCGACATGCAAATGCCATGGCGGCGAAGCTGGCCACCGGCATCGTGTCGGCTGGGCATGGCCTGGCGGCAGACACCGAGACGAATCAGGTGTTTCCGATCCTGCCGAACGCCGTGGTGTCGGCGTTGCAGCCTCACTTCGCTTTCTATGTCTGGGGGAAGGCGGATGACGATCACGCGGTGATCCGCCTGGTCGCCTCATGGGCGACCGAAGAGCGCCAGGTCGACGCGTTCCTGTCGCGTCTCGCATAGGCATAGCGCAGAGCCTGGAGGGCGTGGCTACTCGCGTCCGCCCCCTTGGCTTCGTGCGCCCGGATGGCTTCATCGCCTGGGCGTCTGACCAGAAGTCGGCACCAGGCGATATCGAGCCTGCGGCGACACGATGGTTTGGCTCGCCGACTTCAGTGGCAATAGGCACCTGAGCGCTCTGCCTCCGGGTGGAGACGCGTCAAAGGCGTCAGTGCACCATCGCGCTCATCGCCTCCGCACGCGCCGGCACCGCGTAGCTCAGCGGCGCCAGCGCGGCCTGAATGCGTGCCAACTGCGCCGCGCTGACCAGTCTGACCAGTGTCTTCTGGAAGCGCGGCTCCAGCGTGCCGGAGACGATGTACTGCCAGCGGTAGGCTTTCAGCAGCGTGGCGTTCACCTGCTCGGCGCGTGCGCCGTCCTGGGTCATGCCGCTGACTGCCAGAAAGTACGCTGCATCGGCCTTGGCCTGCCCCAGCAGGATGCCGTCGACTCCGCCGACCAGCGCGATCAGGTCGTCCACCGCCGCATCGCGCTGTGCCTCGGACTTCAGCTTGGCGTCTTCGCGTTCCCATTCCAGCTCGTCGATGATCGCGTGCTGAGACTCTTCCCTCCAGTGGAACAGGAACACGTCCTTGCACAGCGGCGACAGATCCTTGGCTGCGTCGATGCTGGCGCGGTAGTGCGCCTGCGAGAACAGCTCGATATGGCAGGTCAGCGCCAGCACGGCCCAGGTGCACTTGCCAAGCACGAACACGGCCACGTCGTTGGGCGGCACGTCGAAGAGGTAGCCCGCTGGCATGTCGGCGCCCGCCAGCCGTTCGATGCGGCGGAACAGCTCTTGGTGCTTCAGCTCCTCGTCGGTAAAACGCACAATGGCTTCCAGCGCGGTCTGGTCACCGAGCCAGTGATCGCGGCTTACCTCCAGCATCTTCGCGCCGATGAAGCGCTCGACCAACCCGAACATGTTGGCGTAGGTGCGGCCCTGCACCTGGCTCAGGAAGCGGTGCTCGACCGGGTTCAGGAAGGGCAGTTCGTCGGCCAGCGACAGCCCGTCGGGCAAGAAGGTGTGGGCCAGGTCGAAGGTGCGGCCGCGGATCACATCGCGGTCGATATCCCAGCGGATGCGTTTGGAGGCTTCGATGGTCTTGGCGTAGCGCGGGGTGTCGAGGGTGGCGGCGTTGGTTGGCATGGTGTTTCCTTTCGATTGATTCGTCTTGTCGACGTCGACGAAGGATTCACCGGAGCGCGCGGCGCAGACCAGCCACCTCTCGCAACCTGCGTTCAGCGCCTTGATCCGCACGCTCGAAGACGCCGTCGGCACGCGCCTCTTCGACCGCGACACGCGCAGCGTGCAGCTCACGCCCGAGGGCCGCCTGCTCGACGACATGGGCAGCGCGATGGGCGACCTGGCCGACCATGTGGAGCGCCGCAAGGGCCGCGTGCGCATAGCAGCACTGCCCTCGCTCGCAGCAGGCTGGCTGCCCGCCGTGTTCGCGGAGTTCATGCAGACCTTGCCCGGTATCCGCATCGACCTCGACGATGCGCTGTCCGATGCCTGCATCGCGCTGGTGCGCAGCGGCCAGGCCAACTTCGCGCTCGCGGCCTCGGGCGCGGCGGCCGACAGCGACCTGCTGGCCCGCAAGCTCTGCACCGACCGCTTTCACCTCGTGTGCCGCGCCGACCATCCGCTGGCGCACGAGGCGCGCCTCACGGTGAAGAAGATCGCGCCCTGGCCTTTCGTCCAGATGGCGCGCAACAGCAGCGTGCGCCAGGCGCTCGACGTGGCGCTGCATCCGCTGCGGCTCAACGCGGTGTTCGAGGTGGAGCACCTGGCCACCGTCATGGGGCTGGTGGAAGCCGGGCTCGGCATCAGCGTGGTGCCGGCCCTCACGCTCTTTCACTTCCGGCGCGAGACGCTGGTGACGCGTCCGCTGCCACTGCCGGCGCAGACGCTGCACGACCTGGTCGTGGCGCGGCTGGGGTCCTTGCAGCTGGATTGAGTCTCCGGCCACCGGGCCATGCCGGAAAGCTATATCTCCCAGAGCGGACACGCTATTGCTGCAAGACGGGTCACGGGGAATAGTGCGGCATCGCGGCGCGAGACCGCACACAACGTCCAAGGAGACACATGAGACATTCCCGTCGCAGCTTCGTCGGCCTGATGCTGGCCCTGGCTGCAGGCCGCAGCGCATGGGCCGCCACCGCCCGCCCCCTGTCTTCCCGCCCCATCCGCCTGGTCGTGCCTTTCGGCGCGGGAGGCGTGGCCGATCTGGTGGCACGCAGCGTGGCGCAGAAGATGTCCGAGGCTATGGGCCAGAGCATCGTGGTCGACAACAAGCCCGGCGCCGGTGGCGTGGTCGCGTCCGACACCGTGGCCAAGGCACCGCCCGATGGCCACACGCTGCTGCTCATGTCCAACGGCAACGCCGTGAGCGTGGGCCTGTTCAAGTCGCTGCCCTACGACACGGTGAAGGACTTCGCGCCGATCTCGACGCTCGGTTACTTCGACATGGCGATCCTCGCCCCAGGCAACGGCAGGTTCAAGACGCTGGCGGAACTGGTGGCCTATGCCAAGGCCAATCCGGGCAAGGTCAACATCGGCACCATCAATGTCGGCAGCACGCAGCACCTGGCAGGCGAGCTGCTCAAGACCTCGCTCGGCATCGACGCCCAGGTCGTGCCCTTCAACGGCACGCCGGCCGTGGTCCCCGCGTTGCGTGGCAACCAGGTCGACGTGGCCGTGGAGATCCTCCCGCCCGTCCTGTCGCAGATCGAGGGCAAGGCCTTGCGCGCGCTCGCCGTGATGGGCGACAAGCGCGCGCCGAGCCTGCCCGACGTGCCGACCGTCGCGGAGAGCGGCGTGCCGGGCTTCCAGGTCGCCTCGTGGAACGCGCTGGCCGCGCCTGCCGGCACGCCGGCCGAGGTGATCGCGCGGCTGAACCAGGAAGCCCTCGCGGCCCTGGCGTCGCCCGAGGTGAAGAAGCGGCTGCAGAACCTGGGTGTCGAGCCGCGCGGGAGCACGCCGCAAGAGCAGGCGCGGTTGCTCGACAGCGAGATCAAACGTTGGTCGGCCGTGATCCAGCGCGCCGGCATTCCCAAGCAATGAACCCGCGAGGAACCGCCTTGAAAACTATCGCCCCTCCCCCTCCCCCTCCCCCTCCCGATCCGAGCCGCCCCACGTTCCGCCTGCCCGCGGGCGCCTGCGACGCGCATTGCCATGTCTTCGGCCCCGGCGACGTGTTCCCCTATTCGGACAACCGCCGCTACACGCCACCCGACGCCCCTGCCGCCAGGCTGCGCGCGCTGCACGAACTGCTGGGCATCGATCGCGTCGTGCTGGTGCAGGCCAGCGTGCACGGCCACGACAACCGCGCGATGCTCGACGCGATCGCCCAATCGCCCGACACCTACCGCGGCGTCGCCATGGTGGGCGCAGGCGTGACCGATGCCGAACTCGGCGCGCTGCACAAGGCGGGCGTGCGCTCGGTGCGCTTCAACTTCGTGCAGCACCTCGGCGGCGCACCCGACCTGCCCACGGTGCTGCGCATGGCCGAGCGCATCAAGCCGCTGGGCTGGCACCTGGTGCTGCACCTGGACGCCGAAGACCTGGTCACCTACCGCGCGTTCCTCGACACGCTGCCCGTCCCCTTCGTGATCGACCACATGGGCCGCACGATGGTCGAGCACGGCCTCGGCCAGCAGGCCTGCACGATGATGCTCGACCTCATGCGCGACGAGCGCGCCTGGGTCAAGGTGAGCGGCGCCGAGCGCATCTCGCACGCCCTCTCCGCGCAAGGGCAGCCGTACGCGGATGCCGTGCCCTTCGCGCGACAGCTGATCGCCGCCGCACCGGACCGCGTGCTGTGGGGCACCGACTGGCCGCACCCCAACGTGCGCGAGATGCCCGACGACGGAAAGCTGGTGGACCTGCTGCCGCTGTTCTCCGACGACCCGGCGCAGCTTCACAAGCTGCTGGTCGACAACCCGACCCGCCTCTACTGGTACGACTGAGCGCCGGCACCGCGCGGCGCACACACCCCGCTGACACAGCTCTCACGCCATGGCGCTGCCATGGCGCGCGGAGCGGCGCGCCCGCGCCTTTCCTTCCAAGAACAACCAACGATGAGGAGACAAGCATGAGAAGAATGATCCCCACCCTGGCGCTCTGCAGCGTCGCGCATTCCGTGTGCGTGCAAGCCGACGCCCCTGCAGCCAGCGTGCAGCTCTACGGCCTGGTCGATGCCTTCGCCGGATCGATGCGGCGCAGCGACGAACCCGGACGTACCACGGTCCTCAACAGCGGCGGCATGAACACGTCCTTCTGGGGCGTGCGCGGCACCGAGAGCCTCGGCGACGGGCTTCAGGCGCAGTTTGCGCTGGAGAGCTTTCTCCAGCCCGACACCGGCATCGTCGGGCGCAACAGCACCGATCCGTACTTCTCGAAGAATGCGTGGGTGGGGCTGGCGGGCGGATTCGGCCAGGTGGCGCTGGGCCGGCAGACCAACCCGATGTTCGTTGCGAGCGGCGCCTTCAACCCCTTCGGCGCATCGCTGCAGTTCTCGCCCATCATGCTTCACACATGGCAGCCGACGTACAACCGTGCGGTGCTCGGCGACAGCGTGTGGAACAACGCGGTGCAGTACACATCGCCCACCCTCGTCGGTTTTCGCGCCAGCGTGCTCTATGGCCTCGGCGAAGTCACGAATCGCGACGGGGTTCGCAACCTGAACCTGACGGTCAACTACGCGGCGGGCGGTTTCGCCGCCGCGGTGTCGGTGCAGCAGGCCAAGACCGGCCCCGGCTTCATCACCGCCATCGGGCGACAGGATGCCGCGCTCGTGGGAGCTTCCTACGACTTCAAGGTGGTGCAGGTCTACGGCCAGCTGCAGCGCACGCGCGCACCCGACGTTCGCACCACGGCCGACACCGCGCAACTGGGCGCGGCCCTCCCGGTGGGCCCGGGGCGCTTCATGGCATCGGTGGCGCGCACGCAGCGCAAGGTGCAGCCCGGCACCGAAACGCATCGCACGACGTGGGCCGTCGGCTACGACCATTTCCTGTCGAAGCGGACCGACCTGTATGCCGTCTACATGCGCGACCGGCTGACCGGCTTCCAAAGTGCGGGCAGCGTCGGCGTCGGCATGCGTCACCGCTTCTGAACCTCGGCGCGACCGCCGAGGAGCTGCTGCACGAGTTCGCGCAGCAGCTCCCCCATGGCGCGCTGCGTGCGCGTGACCGGACGCTGCGAACTGGCAGCCAGCGCGAGCCGGCTGCGAAGGCTCGGCTCGACGATGGGCCGGATCGCGTAGCGCTGCGGCCGCCCCGCGTTGGCAACCGCATTGCGCGACAGCACAGCATGGCCCGCGCCATCGGCCACCAGCGCCAGGATGGCCGGGACGCCATCGATCTCCAGCGCGATCCGAGGCCGCAGTCCGACGGCGGCCAGCTCCGCCTCGACCAGCGATGCGGATCGCGTTGGGCCGGGTGGGAATCACCAGCGGCTGGTCCGCCAGCTGGCGCAGCGGCAACGGGGCACCGCGCCGGATCGGGCCGGCGCCCTTGGTGGCGCTGACCAGGAACAGGTCTTCCTCCAGCACCGTTTCGCTGTCCACATCGGAGGAAGGCTGCGGGTTGTAGAGCAGCGCGATGTCGAGCCGGCCGGTGACGAGCGATTCCTGCATTGCCGTCGAGAGGTTTTCGGTGATGGAGAGCGCCGCCTCGGGCAGCCGCTCGCGCGCGGCCCGCACCAGCGGCACCGTCAACACGCCCGCCACGCTGGGCGGCAGCCCGACGGCAACGCGGCCGGCCAGCGCTCCGCGCGTGCGGTTCATGTCCTCCCGGGCCCGCTCGACCTGGTGCAGGATGCCGCGGCCGTGCTCCAGCAATCGCTTGCCTGCATCGGTGACCACCACGCCGCGCCCGTTGCGCACCAGCAGGTTCTGGCGCAGTTCGACCTCCAGCTTGCGCACCTGGCGGCTCAGCGCAGGCTGGGCGATGTCGATCACGACCGACGCGCGGGTAAAGCTGCCGAGCTCGGCCACGCGTATGAAGTACTCGAGTTGCTTCAGATCCATGCCTAGAGGTTATCGGCATGGCGGCTTCGCAGCTATGCGTGTTTGTTCTAGCCGGTGCCGGGCAATTCGACCACTTGAGACAAGCCACCGCGCGGGCCGGCCGACACAATGGGCCTTGCCCATCACGCACGGAGACGACCATGGCGTATGCACATGCAGCATGAAGAACAGCAGGCACTGATCCGCCGCGCACTCGCGCTGATCGACAGCGGTGGCAGCGAACGCGGCGAGCCGGCCGTCAGCCCCGTGTCGCGTTATCTCGATGCGGCGCGCCACGAGCGCGAGGTGGAGCGCATCTTCCGACGCTATCCGCTGGCGCTCTGCCCTTCCGCTTCGCTCGCCAACATCGGGGACTCGTTCGCCATCGACGTGGCAGGCCTGCCACTGGTGCTGGTGCGCGCGCAGGACGGCCAGCTCAACGGCTTCGTCAATGCCTGCCGGCATCGTGGCGCGCGGCTGAAGCCGCCGGGCATTTCGAACCAGCGCGCCCTCATCTGCCCGTACCACAGCTGGACCTACGGACTCGACGGCGGGCTGCGAGGCCGTCCTTCGGGTGAAGACTTTCCGCATGCGCCGGCCTCGGATTGCAGCCTCGCACGCGTGCCGGTGGCCGAGGCGCTGGGCTTTGTCTGGGTTGTTCCGCGCGCAGTGGCCGGGGGCGAGAGCGCCGAACTCGACATCGACACGTGGCTGGGCTGCTTCGGCACCGACCTGCGCTCATGGGGCTACGACAGCTGGGTGCCGTTTCACCAGCACGCCTTCGACAACGCGGCCAACTGGAAGATTCCGTTCGAGGCCAACCTTGAGACCTATCACTTCCAGTACGCGCACCGCAACAGCATTGCGGCGCTGTTCTACGACAACCTGCTGATGGCCGACCACGACCGGCAGCATCAACGTCTCTTCCTGCCCAAGCGCAGCATCGAGGGCCTGCGCGACCAGCCCTCGCAAGCGTGGCAGGTCGGCCCGCACTCGAACATCATTTACTACTTCTTCCCGGCCACCTTCATCCTGCACGAGGGCGACCACGCCAACGCCTTCACCGTGCTGCCCGAGGCGCCCGGCCGCTCGCGGGTGATCGCGAGCACGCTGATTCCGGAACTGCCGAAGACCGAGAAGGCCAGGAACTACTGGCGCAAGAACGTCGAATCGTTCTGGGGCGCGCTCGACGAAGACTTCGCGCTCGGCGTCTCGGCGCAATCAACGCTGGCAAGCGGCGCGCAGCCCTCGCTGTACTTCGGGGCCACCGAGTGGTGCTCGGCGAAGTTTCACGCCGATGTGGAAGCGGCCATCGCCTGAGCCAGCGCGGCCCGCGCGGTCGGGTTGGGCGTGGGCTCGCCGATCTTGCGCAGCGTGTTGCGGTCGGTGTGGCGAAAGGGCTCCGGCTTGCCACGGACGTCCAGCAGCGTCACCTGCTCGTAGGACCAGCTGCCGTCGTCGTGGATCGACACGGAGATGTTGTAGCGCAGCGTCTTGAACGCGTGCTCCAGGAAGGGGTTGGACAAAATGCCGTTCGTCTCGGCGCCGCGCACCGCTTCCAACTGAAACGACCTGGCATCGGGCGCCGACTTCCCCATGGCCATCGCGGTCTGCCCGCGCGGAATCGACAGCGTCTGGATCACCGTGCCCGTGGCGGGCTCCCAGAGCCAGTAGCCGACCTGGTCGTGAAAGCTCTCGACGTCATCGGGCTTGACGATGCGCACGTGATAGCGCAGCCCGTAGAAGATCTGCGGGCCGTTGGTCTGCGCGTCGATGGGCTGGAACTCGGCATGCTCGACAAAGACCTGCGCTTCGGGGCCGTCTTCCTTCGGGGCGACATCGTGGCCCGCCGAGCTGGTCCAGATGCCGACCAGGCCGGTGAGCGGGCCCAGGTTGGCCAGCGTGTGCGGATCGGGTTCGGGTTCTGTGTAGATGTCGTGGGGGAACTCGGCCATGGTTTTTCCTGGATCTGGGTGTGACGGGCGAAAGTATCGCCAAAAGACGGGGCATCCGGCCGCCTGAATTTCTTGCTCCCTCCCCTCCCGGGGGAGGGGAGGGGAGGGGAGGGGAGGGGAGGGGAGGGGGCCAGCGGCGCATCCATCGAGCGCCCTGCCCACCCCCATCCCAGCCTTCCCCCAGAGGGGGAAGGAGCAAAGCCAAACCCCTCCCGGGTTTTTACCAACCTCAAAATGAGGTACGCACCTCAGAATCCGCCCCATGCCCTCCTCCCCGCAGCGACAAGCCGCACAGACAGGCCGCGCCACGCTCAGCGACGTGGCGCGAGAAGCCGACGTGAGCCTCGCGACCGTGGACCGGGTGCTCAACAAGCGACCGGGCGTACATGCCCGCTCGATCGCGCAGGTGAACGAGGCGGTCGAGCGGCTGAACTACCGCCCCGACCCGGCCGCCGCCCGCCTCGCGCGGCCGCACCTGCACCGCGTGAGCTTCCTGCTGCCCTCGGGCACCAACACCTTCATCAAGATGCTGCGCGAGCAGATCGCGGGCAGCGACGGCTGGATGGAAGACCACCGCGTGAGCGCGCAGACACACGAGGTTGACGTCTTCGAGCCGCAACGGCTGGCGCGCCGCATCCTCTCGCTGCGGGACCAGTGCGACACGGCCGTGGTGATGGCGCTCGACCATCCGCTGGTGCAGGCGGCCATCGATGAGCTGGTCGACCACGGCGTCGGCGTCATCACGCTCGTGTCGGACGTTCCGAAATCGCGGCGCCAGCATTTCGTGGGCATCGACAACGTGGCCGCCGGCCGCACTGCGGGCACGCTGCTCGGGCGGTTCTGCGGCGGCGTCAAGGGCGAGGTCGGCGTGATCGTCGGCAGTCTCTCGCTGCGCGACCATGCGGAGCGCAACTTCGGCTTCAGCCAAGTGATGGCGGCGGAGTACCCCAGCCTCAAGGTGCTGCCGCCGATGGAAGGCAAGGACGACTCGAAGCTCACACAGCAGCTCTCGGCCCGGCTGCTGGCCGCACACCCCAAGCTCGTGGCGCTCTATAGCGTGGGCGCGGGCAACCGCGGCATCTCGGTCACGCTCAAGGCCAGCGGCCGCGCCGGCAAGATCGTCTTCGTCGGCCACGAACTCACGCCGGCCGCGCGCAGCGGCCTGCTCGACGGCACGATGGCCGCGATGATCAACCAGGACGCGGGCCACGAGATCCGCTCCGCCCTGCGCCTGGCCACTGCGCGCCTCACGCGCGAGCCGGTGCACGCGGACCAGGCGCGCATCCGCATCGACATCTACCTCAAGGACAACCTGCCGTGACCGCGGCAGTGCTGCCCTGCTTCCCCTGAACCTTTTGCAGGCGCATTGACACATGGCGACCAACATCAAGGGCCC
Organism: Variovorax sp. YR752; assembly: GCA_945860785.1. Taxonomy (GTDB): domain Bacteria; phylum Pseudomonadota; class Gammaproteobacteria; order Burkholderiales; family Burkholderiaceae_C; genus Variovorax. The sequence continues at coordinate 11,237 of CAMATD010000138.1, forward strand.
GGGCATCTACCTCGCGCAGTTCGCCAGCGACACCGCGCCTTTCGACTCATGGGACTCGATCACGCGCTGGGCCGGCGGGCTCGGGTTCAAGGGCGTGCAGATTCCCTCGTGGGACGCGCGCATCTTCGACCTGAAGAAGGCTGCCGAATCGAAGACCTACTGCGATGAAGTGGCGGGCGTGGCGCGCGAGAACGGCGTGGAGATCACTGAGCTCGGCACCCATCTGCAGGGCCAGCTCGTCGCGGTGCACCCGGCCTACGACGAAGCCTTCGACGGTTTCGCGCCCGAGGCCTACCGGCGCAACCCCATGGCCCGGCAGGCGTGGGCCGTGGAGCAGATGCTGCTCTCGGCCAAGGCCTCGCGCCACCTGGGCCTGAAGAGCAACGTGAGTTTTCCGGGCGCACTGGCGTGGCCCTATCTCTATCCGTGGCCGCCACGGCCGGCCGGGCTGGTCGAGGCCGCGTTCGACGAGCTCGCCAAGCGCTGGCATCCGATCTTCGATGCCTTCGAAGAGGCCGACTGCAACGTCTGCTTCGAGCTGCACCCGGGCGAAGACCTGTTCGACGGCGTGACCTTCGAGATGTTTCTCGAGCGTGTGAACGACCATCCGCGCTGCTGCATCAACTACGACCCTTCGCACTTCCTGCTGCAGCAGCTGGACTATCTTGAGTTCATCGACATCTACCACTCGCGCATCAAGGCGCTGCACATCAAGGATGCGGAGTTTCGCCCCACCGGCCGCCAGGGCGTGTACTCCGGCTACCAGCCCTGGGTCGGGCGCGCGGGCCGCTTCCGCTCGCTGGGCGACGGGCAGATCGACTTCGGCGCCATCTTCTCCAAGATGGCGCAATACAACTACGACAGCTGGGCCGTGCTCGAGTGGGAGTGCTGCCTGAAGCACCCTGAGGAGACGGCGCGGCCGAAGGCGCGGAATTCATCCGCCGCCACATCATTCGCGTGACCGAAAAAGCCTTCGACGACTTCGCGGGCGCCGAGACCGATACCCAGCAACTTCGCTGAATGCTGGGTTTGCAGACGACCACGGCGAAATAACCCATCGAGCTTTATTTACAACGAAGGAGACAAGAGACCATGACGAACCGAAGAATCTTTTCCTGCATCGCACTGGCCGTGTGCGCGCTTTCGAGCGTCCCCGCGCTGGCCCAGAACAAAGCGACGGTGATGGGCGTTTCGATGCCCGCCGCCACGCACGGCTGGACCGGCGGCGTCGTCTACTGGGCCAACCGCACCAAGGCCGAACTCGAGAAGCAGTACCCCAGCATGAAGGTCTTCGTGAAGACCGCGGGCTCGGCCACCGAGCAGGCCAACCAGGTGCAGGACCTGCAGACGGTCAACAAGATCGACACCCTGGTGATCCTGCCCTTCGAGTCGGCACCGCTGACCAAGCCGGTGGCGCAGGTGAAGGCCAAGGGCGTGTTCGTCACCGTGGTCGACCGCGGCCTGACCGACCCGACCGCGCAGAGCGCCTACGTGGCCGGCGACAACCCTGGCTTCGGCAAGGTGGCGGGCGAGTACATGGCCAAGACGATGGGCGGCAAGGGCAACGTCGTGATCCTGCGCGGCATTCCCACGGTGATCGACAACCAGCGCGTCGACGCCTTCAACGAAGTGATGAAGGCCAACCCCGGCATCAAGGTGCTCGACGCCAAGCACGGCAACTGGAACCGCGACGATGCGTTCAAGGTCATGCAGGACTACCTCACGCGTTTCAAGCAGATCGACGCCGTGTGGGCCTCCGACGACGACATGGCGGTGGGCGTGCAGAAGGCCATCGAGCAGGCCAAGCGCGACGACGTGAAGCTGGTGATCGGCGGCGCCGGTGCCAAGGGCTACATCAAGAAGGTGATGGACGGCGACAAGATCGTCTCGGCCGACGTGACCTATGCGCCGAGCATGATCGCCGACGCGATGAATCTCACGGCGAAGGCGCGCGTGGAAGGCGCTGCGATGCCGGCCACGACGATCATTCCGTCGGTGCTGGTGACGAAGGAAAACGCGTCGAAGTACTACTTCCCCGATTCGCCGTTCTGAGAGGCTGTGTGGGGCGCGTTGTTCAGGGCGCGCTCACGCCGACGGTGTACTCTGCTCCGCGAATGTCCCCCGCTTCGCTCCTCCTGTATTTCGCTGCGCAGAGCACACCGCCGGCGTGATCGTTCAGAGCACTGGTTGATCGGCCGCACACCAGCAGCGTGCCCTCGTGCACAGGGCACCGGGTGTCCTGTGCACGCACCCCGAATTGCCCCCGCACCAAGCCGTACACCCTCACCGGCCGCAGGCGGCCTGCGAGCCAGCGCCTTTTCACGCATGATCCGGCGATGACCTTCCCTGCCCTTCTCCCTTCGTTGCGGCGTTCCTCTGCCAGCCTGGCACTGCTCTCTCTCCTGTGTGCGACTGGTGGTGTTCAGGCGCAAGCCAGGGACGCGCTTCCGCCCAAGGCCACAGCCGCTCTCGCGGCAGCCGTCGACGGCCCACAGCGCAGCCCCGCCAACCGCGCACGCGACGAGGCACGACATCCGCTCGAAACGCTCGCCTTCTTCGGCATCCGGCCGAACGCGACGGTGATCGAGATCGCACCCGGCGGCGGCTGGTACACGGAAATCCTCGCGCCCTATCTGCACGACCACGGCCACCTCTACGCCGCGCACGAACCGGCCGACGGCACACCCGGCCAGCAGCGCGCCCGCACCGCGTTTCGAGACAAGCTCGCGCGCGATCCGAAGGTGTATGGCCGCGTGGTGCTCGGCACGATGCCGACATCGGCCTTCACCGACATCCGCCCGCCCGGCGGCGGTGCCGATGCGGTGCTGACCTTCCGCAACATCCACAACTGGATCGAGGACGGTCATTTCGACGAAAGCCTGCGCGCCTTCTACGACGTGCTCAAGCCCGGCGGCGTGCTCGGCGTGGAAGAGCATCGCGCGCCCGCCGGCACCAGCCTGGCACGCGTGATCGCCAGCGGCTACGTGCCACAGGACTTCGTGATCGAACGCGCGAAAGCGGCGGGCTTCGCGTTCGCAGGCAGCAGCGAGGTCAATGCCAATCCGCGCGACACCAAGGACCATGCGAACGGCGTGTGGTCGCTGCCGCCGACGTTGCGCGGCGGCGAGGTCGATCGTGCGAAGTACCAGGCCATCGGCGAGTCGGATCGCATGACGCTGAGGTTCGTCAAGCCGCTGCGACCGGCGCGTTAGCCAGGGACGGAGCGTGCGGTACGGCTAGAACCGTGCGCGCGCCTTTTTCTGCGCCTGGTCGATCTGCGCATGGTTCGACTCGGCCCAGCGGTCCACCGCCATCAGCGTCCTGCTCAACGACAGGCCCAGCGCGCTGAGCCGGTACTCCACATGCGGCGGCACCGTCTGTCGATCGTCGCGCAGCACCAGCCCGTTGAGTTCCAGGTCGCGCAGCGTCTGCGTGAGCATCTTCTGCGAGATGCCGCCGACCTTGCGCATCAACTCGTTGTT
>CAMATD010000139.1 GCA_945860785.1 Variovorax sp. YR752
CGGTCATTCGAGCCCAGCACCCCCGCGATCACCTGGCCGGTGTGGATGCCGATGCGGGTGCGGAACACGGGCAGTCCGTTGGCACGCCACTTCCGGTTGAGGTCGCTCATCTGCGCATGCAGCTGCAGCGCGGCCAGGCAGGCCCGGTATTCGGCGTCCTGCAGGTCCGCGGGCGCGCCCCACAGCACCATGATGCCGTCGCCGATGAACTTGTCGACCACGCCGCCATAGCGCGCGAACACCCCCGTCGCCAGGTTGAAGTACTCGGTCAGCATGTCGACCAGCACGTCGGTGTCCAGCGATTCCGAGATCGAGGTGAAACCCTCCACGTCCGTGAACATCACGGTCACGCGGCGCGACGAGCCGCTGGGCGCGAGCGCATGGCCTTCGGCAATGAGCTGGTTGATCACGTCCACCGGCACGAACTTGCTGAATGCCTTCAGGCTGCGCGCCGAGTCGTCCAGCGCCTGGTCCAGATGCTGGATCTCCAGCACGCGGCTCGGTTCGCGCGGCAGGTTGTCCAGCTCCAGCAGGCCGATGCGGCGCGCGATGAGCGAGAGGTTCTCGACCGGCGAGGTCACCAGCTTCGAGAGCTTGCGCGACAGGAACAGCGCCAGCGCCAGGAACACCAGCGCCAGCAGCAGCCCCCAGAGCACCGCGCGCCGCAGGTCGCCCAGCACCATGTCTTCGGGCACCCAGCTCACCAGCTGCCAGCCGGTGGCCGGAATCAGCGAGGTCTGCACCAGGTAGCGCCGGCCGTCGTAGGTGAACGAAAACGACGAGTCGCTTCCGCTGCCGGCAGTGCCCGCCGCCACCATGTGCGCGTGCAGCGCGCCGAGCACGCCCGTGGGTGGCTCCAGGCGATGCAGCACACCCGGCAGGTCGCTGCGCGCCAGCACCTTGTAGTCGACGCTCAGCAAGGCGCTGTCGCCATAGCCATCGCTGTTGAAGAGCCGCACGAACTCGGACAGCCGGCCGAGCGACACGTCGCCGGCCACCACCAGCGCCTTGGGGTTGCCTTCGGTGTAGCGCCGCTCGCTCGGCAGCGCATAGGTCACGCCCAGCTCCTGGGCTGCGGCAAACACATAGGGCTGGGTCCATATCGGGCCCTGCATCCCATTGGCCTGCAGGTACCAGCTGCGCTTCGTCGGGTCGTAGCCGCTGCGGAAGGCCTCGATGCGCTGCGTGGCAAAGCGCTGCTGCGCGTCCACTTCGGCCGCGAGAGGCCGCTTGTATTGCCAGGTCTCGGTCGTGAAGTCTGGGCCGCGCGCGATGTGCCGGATCGCGGGGGCGGGGTAGCGCAGGGCCATCAGCATCTGGCCCGTCTCGTTGGCCACGTAGACGCTGTCGAGCTCGGGCGACTGCTGCAGCAGGGTCCAGAGAAGCTCCGCCGTCCTGTCGGCGTACTCGCCCACGGGGCTCAGGCTCGGCGAGGTGCCCATCGCGCCGACCACCGACTCTCGGTCTTGGCGAGAAAGGCGAGCACCTTGTCTTCGGTGCGGTCGTGGTTGGCCCGGTGCGCGGAGGTGCCGATTTTCGACACCAGCCGTTGCGAGCCCCAGTAGCCGAGCGAGACCAGCAGCAGCGACTGGGCCAGGGCGACGGCACTGACGATGGTGCCCACATCGACCCTGAAACGGCGTGATCCCCTCGAGAGGGAGGCAACTCCGGCCGGCGGCGGCGTGGGCGCGGCGGCGGATTCAAAAGACGGCTTTCCCGCCACATCCGGATTCCCGGACGAGTTCATGTTCATACAGCTCCCTGACGACCACTCGAACGCACCCGCTGCCATTCGGCCGCGGATCGGCATCCGGTTTGCTCGCTGTCCCGATCGTTAGGTGTCGGAAATTCTGGCGAGCGCGCTGGACGCGGGAGGGATTTTGCGCGACTTCGGCTTTTTTGTGCCGGATAGCACGGTCGTGCGGGAGCTCGGGGCTGTTTGAACCCGGAGGGGCGGCGCCAGCCGGCTCGTTAGCGCGCGTCGTGAAAGATGAGGCCCACCGTGTGCCGCCGACCCGAACGCAGGCGGCTCACGCCATGGCGCATCGTCACGCGATAGCTGCCGCGCGTGCCCGCCACCGGCCGCTGGTTGACCGCGAAGATCACCGCCTCGCCCTGCGCGAGCGACACCACCTCGGCGCGCGACTGCATGCGCGGCCGCTGCTCGGTCAGCACGAACTCGCCGCCCGTGAAGTCTTCGCCGGGTCGGCTCAACAGCACCGTGAGCTGCAGCGGGAATTGCAGGTCGCCGTAGAGGTCCTGGTGCAGGCAGTGGTAGTCGCCTTCGTCGTAGCGCAGCAGCAGCGGGGTGGGGCGCAGCTGGCCTGCTGCATGGCAGCGCGCGAGGTAGGCGGCGTGGTCGGGCGGATAGTCGGCCGGCTGGCCCATCGCGCTGGCCCAGGCGTTGGCGAGCGGTGCGAGGCGCTCGTACAGTGCGCTGCGCCACGAGGCGATCAGCGGCGGCAGCGGGTGCGCGAAGTACTGGTACTCGCCTTGGCCGAAGCCGTGGCGCTGCATGACCACGCGGCTGCGGAAATGGCCGCCCTGGTCGTACATCGCCGCGAGGCCGGCGCATTCCTTCGGGGTGAACAGCTGGCCGGTGGTGGCGCAGCCGCGGGTGGCGAGATCGGTTTCGATGCGGGGCCAGTCGAGGGCGTCGATGCGGGAAACGTGGGTTGTCATGCCCGCAGTGTCTCGCGCCGTCATGCAGACACGGCTCGCCGTTTTCGGACACCGGTATGTCGTCGCGGCCTTTGGCGCGGAGATGGGTGGGCATCGACTGTTTTGAGCGATCATCCGGCCATGGCAAGAGAAAAAACCACTGCACGCGAAACTGCCACCGGGCAGCTGGTCCAGGGCCGGCCGGTTGCGACGTTGGGGCGTGGCATGACCTTGATCAAGGTCGGCAGGGCGTCTCGTCCCGTTGTGCGTCCCGAGGACAACACGACGGCGCTGCTGAAAAAGGCCGCCCGCGCGCTCAACAAGCCCGGCATCGACAGGTCGGTCGTTTTTCGCGGGCCCAATGCGGCCAAGATATTTGCCTATTACGCCGACCCGCGAGACCCGACCAAGGTCGTTCGCGAGGCTGCCGACGGCACCAAGGTCGTCGGCAGCCTGGTCGACGGAAGGTTTCGCGCGAGCAAGGCGTGAGTCGCCGTCCCCCGACGCTGGAAAAGCTCCTCGATCAGACGCGAGGCCCGCGCCCGGTGGCGTTCGTTCTGGCCGGCCACAACGGGGCCGGAAAATCCACCCTCTGGTACTCGCGTCTGGCGGGATCGCTGCGCATGCCCCTGATCAATGCGGACCGGATGATGATGTCCATCCTGCCGGACGCGGATCCCAGGACCGGGCACATCCCGCCTGGGCCCAGCAGCTGCGCGATGACGACGAGAAGTGGCAAATCCTGTCCCAGGAGGGGGTGCGTGCCTTCAAGAGCCTGGTGATGGATCAACGCATGCCGTTCGCATTCGAGACGGTCTTCTCGCACTGGAAGCCGTTGCCCGGCGGCGGGCACGCGTTGAAGGCCGACGACATCCGTGCGATGCAGGAGGCGGGGTATTTTGTGGTCCTGGTTTTCGTGGGCCTGGTCTCGGTGGACATGTCCGTTTTTCGCGTGAGTACGCGCAAGCAGCAGGGGGGCCACGATGTGGATCGCAAGAAGCTGATCGAACGCTTCCCTCGCACGCAGGCCGCGGTCGGGCATGCAGCGCAGATGTCGAACATGACGCTCATGTTCGACAACAGCCGCTCCGAGAAAAACGCATTCGCGTTGGTACGGGCACAGGCCAGAAAAAAGATCCTGTTCGACGCACGAGATCCTCAGTTCAGGGTCGACCCGGAACTCCGGGCCGTCTGCGACCCATGGCTCGAGAAAGTCACCGGTCCTTTCAAGGCGCCTCGAATCTCACCGTCGAAGAAGGCCACGCCGCGGGCCTAGGCACGCACCAGGAAGCATCCCATGAGCACTCCCTGGCCTCCCGCCGATCAAGACGCCAACGGACGCCAGCCCTGATTCACCCCTGGCGGGCCTGCTCCAGCAGCCAGTCGCTGAAGAACTTGAGCAGCGGCCGCTGGTCGGCCCGCTCCGGCGTCACGAGGTAGTAATTGCGCTCGCCCGACAGCGGCCGCGCGCACGCCACTACCAGCTCGCCGCGCGCCAGTTCGTCGGCCACCAGCATCGTCGGCATCAAGGCCACGCCCAGCCCATGCGACGCGGCGGCGGCCAGGATCGAGAACAGCTCGTAGCGCGGCCCACCACGCGCGTTGGGCGCGTCGATCTGTTGCGCGTCGAACCACTGGCGCCAGCCGTCGGGCCGCGTGCTTTGCTGCAGCAGCGGCATCTCTGCGACGACGGCAGGCGTCACGGCCTTGCCGCGCGGCAATAGCGAGGGGCTGCACACCGGGACCACGTCCTCGTGCATCAGCAGCAGCGCGCGCGTGCCGGCCCAGTTTTCGACCTGCGCGGGCGTGCCGGCATAGAGGGCCGCATCGAACTCCGCATCGGCGAAGAGAAAAGGGCGGGTGCGTGTCTCGATGTGCACCACCACGTCGGGTTGCAGCGTCGCGAAGCCCTTCAGGCGCGGCATCAGCCAGCGCGTGGCAAAGGTGGGCACGGCCGCGAGCGACAGCGAGCCGCCTTCGCCCTGGTGCGCCATGGCGTCGAGCGTGTCGCGCTCCATCGCTTCGAGCCGCTTGGTGATCTGGCGCGCATAGGCTGCGCCGCTTGCCGTGAGCGCCACGCCATGCCGGGTGCGGCGGAATAGCACCACGCCCAGGAAGGCCTCGAGCGTGCCGATCTGCCGTGACACCGCGCTCTGCGTGAGCGCGAGTTCCTGCGCGGCGCGGGTGTAGCTCTCGTGGCGCGCGGCGGCGTCGAAGCACACGAGGGTTTGCAGGGGTGGGATCTTGCGGCGCATGTATGCCGGGAGTGTATGACTGGAGACAGTTGCTTATCAATGAAGATACTCCGCAAAGATCCTGCAAGACATTCTCAATATGCATATCTGGGTGAGGATTCATCGTTTGCGCCCGACCCCTCGCGTGGCTAGGATCGACCCCATTCCCCCTCTTTTCCCCTCATTCCGGAGACAGCACATGGCCGCCAAAGCGCAATTCCACTGGGACGATCCCCTTCTTCTCGACCAGCAACTGACCGACGAAGAACGCATGATCCGCGACGCGGCCAATGCCTACTGCCAGGAGCGCCTCGCGCCCCGCGTCATCGAGGGCTTTCGCAGCGGCGAAACCGACCCCGCGATCTTTCGCGAAATGGGCGCGCTCGGCCTACTCGGCCCCACGATCCCCGAGCAATACGGCGGCCCCGGCCTCAACTACGTGGCCTACGGCCTGATCGCCCGCGAAGTCGAGCGCGTCGATTCGGGCTACCGCTCGATGGCCTCCGTGCAGAGCTCGCTCGTGATGGTGCCCATCTTCGAATTCGGCACCGAAGCACAAAAGCAGAAGTTCCTGCCCAAGCTCGCCACCGGCGAATGGATCGGCTGCTTCGGCCTGACCGAACCCGACCACGGCTCCGACCCCGGCAGCATGGTCACGCGTGCCAAGAAGGTGCCGGGCGGTTATTCGCTCAGCGGCGCCAAGATGTGGATCAGCAACTCGCCCATCGCCGACGTGTTCGTGGTCTGGGCCAAGGAAGTCAGCGAAAGCGGCACGGTCGGCCCGATCCGCGGCTTCGTGCTCGAGAAGGGCATGAAGGGCCTCTCGGCCCCCGCGATCCACGGCAAGGTCGGCCTGCGCGCCAGCATCACCGGTGAAATCGTGATGGACGGCGTGTTCTGCCCCGAAGAAAACGCCTTCCCTGAAGTGCAGGGCCTCAAGGGCCCCTTCACCTGCCTCAACAGCGCCCGCTACGGCATCTCGTGGGGCGCACTGGGCGCCGCCGAAGACTGCTGGCACCGCGCCCGCCAGTACACGCTCGACCGCAAGCAATTCGGCCGCCCGCTCGCCGCCAACCAGCTCATCCAGAAGAAGCTGGCCGACATGCAGACCGAGATCACGTTGGGCCTGCAAGGCAGCCTGCGACTGGGCCGCATGAAGGACGAAGGCACGGCATCGGTCGAGATCACCTCGATCATGAAGCGCAACAACTGCGGCAAGGCCCTGGACATCGCCCGCCTGGCGCGCGACATGATGGGTGGCAACGGCATCAGCGACGAATTTGGCGTGGCGCGCCACCTGGTGAACCTGGAAGTGGTCAACACCTACGAAGGCACGCACGACATCCACGCGCTCATCCTCGGGCGTGCCATCACCGGCATCGCCGCCTTCGCCAACTGAGCGAACGCATGACAGCAGCCAAGCCCGCAGCACTCGACGGCATCAAGGTCCTCGATCTGTCCCGCGTGCTCGCGGGCCCGTGGTGCACGCAGATCCTCGCGGACCTGGGCGCCGATGTCGTCAAGATCGAGCGCCCCGGCGTCGGCGACGACACGCGCACCTGGGGTCCGCCGTTCATCAAGGACGCGAACGGCAACGACACCGACCAGGCCAGCTACTTCACCGCCTGCAACCGCAACAAGCGCTCGGTCACCATCGACATGGCCACGCCCGACGGGCAGGCGCTGTTGAAGCAGATGGCGGCGCAAGCCGACATCGTGGTGGAGAACTTCAAGACCGGAGGCCTGAAGCAATACGGCCTCGACCAGGAAAGCCTGCGCGCGGCCAACCCGCGCCTCATCTATTGCAGCGTGACCGGCTTCGGCCACGACGGCCCGTACGCCGAGCGCGCGGGCTACGACCTGATGATCCAGGCCATGACCGGCATGATGAGCATCACCGGCCGTCCCGACGACGTGCCCGGCGGCGGCCCGCTGCGCGTGGGCGTGGCGCTCACCGACCTGTTCACCGGCGTCTATGCCAGCACCGCGGTCCTCGCGGCACTGCAGGTGCGCGACCGCACGGGCGAAGGCCAGCACATCGACATGGCGCTGCTCGACGTGGGCATGGCCATCCTCGCCAACCAGGCGAGCGCATTCCTCAACACCGGCAAGGCGCCGCAGCGCCAGGGCAACAGCCATCCGAGCCTGGCGCCGTACCAGGACTTCCACACACAGGACGGCTCGATGCTGCTGGCCATCGGCAACAACGGCCAGTTCGCGCGTTTCTGCGAAGCGGCCGGCCATTCCGAATGGGCCGGCGATGCGCGCTTTGCGACCAACACGCTGCGCGTGAAACACCGTGAAGTGCTGATTCCGATGATGGAAGAAGTCACACGCACGCGCACGACGGCCGCCTGGGTCACGCTGCTCGAAGACAAGGCCGTGCCCTGCGGTCCGATCAACGACATCGCGCAGGCCTTCGACGACGCGCAGGTCAAGTCGCGCGGCCTCGCGGTCACGCTGCCGCGCCATGCGGGCGACGGCATCGAGAGCATCACCGGCGTGGCGAGCCCGCTGCGGCTCACGGCCACGCCGCCCGTGCTGCGCCACGCGCCGCCGGCACTGGGCCAGCACACGCGGGAAGTGCTGGCGGAAATGGGTATCGACGCCGCACGCTTCGACGCCCTGCGTTCAGCCGGCGTGGTCTGAGGCCGACATGATAAGCCCGATGCGCCCGCCCTTCTCGGTGCTGCGCATCGACCATGTCGTGCTGCGCGTGAAGGACATGGAGCGATCGATCGCCTTCTACCGCGACGTGCTGGGCTGCGAGATCGAAAAGCGCCGCGATGACCTGGGGCTCGTGCACCTGCGTGTCGGCTCGAGCCTGATCGACCTCGTCACGCCCGACGGTCCGCTCGGCAAGCAGGGTGGCGCGCTCGCGGGCACCGAGGGCCGCAACGTGGACCACATCTGCCTGCGCATCGAGCCCTTCGATGAAGCGGCGATCCGCGCGCTGCTGGCGCAGCATGGCGTCACGGTGCATGGCGAGGTGCAGAACAACTTCGGCGCCGAAGGCAACGGCCCGTCGATCTACATCACCGACCCCGACGGCAACAGCGTCGAGCTCAAGGGGCCGGCGCCTCGCACCTGACCGTGCAGAATCGGCGCGCGCCACAACGAGCGCGTACAGATTCATCGAGGGAGATCGTCATGACCGAACATCCGTTCGCCGCGCGCATGACCGCGCGGCTTTCCATGGCCGTGGGCACCGCGGCGCTGCTGGCCGCATGCGGCACGCGCCAACCCGCGGCGCCCGAGCCGCCGCCGCCGGAAGCCACTGCCCGCAACAGCGTGGTCATGCCGGCCGTCACCTACGGCACCACGGCCAAGGGCGTCAAGTTGTTGAAGGCGGACGATGCCTGCGATGTGCCGGCATCGCTGCAGCAGGCGGTGCAGGACCAGCTGCTCGCGCCCTATGAATACCTGCTGTCGCCACCGGCGACCAACGCCGAGGGCGCACCCGTCCTGAAGATCGAAATTACCGACCTGTTGGCGAATGCAGGCGGCCTGTATGGCGGTCCAAAGATCGTGCAGCTGCGAGGTACCTTGGAGCGTAAGGGCGAGTCGCCCGCACGCTTCACCGCGCAGCGCCAGATGTTCATCTACTTCGGCATGCCGCGCAGCACCTGCAGCATGGTAGGCGTGGTGACCTATGCGCTCGGCGAAGACATCGCGAAGTGGCTGCAGAAGCCGGTCGACGGCGCCGCGCTGGGTGAGCATTGAGGGGCAACAGCCTCTAGACTGAGCCTCCTCGAAACTCCAGGCCGACTCCGCGCCGGAACCAGACATGAGTAGCAAAGTCTTCTTCGACGTGGGGCTCTCGCTGGACGGCTACATGGCCGGACCGAACGCGCGGCCGGGCAATCCGCTCGGCGACGGCGGCCCGGCGATGCACGGCTGGGTGTTCGAGACCGCGAGTTTTCGCGAACTCTTCGGCATACCGGGCGGCGACAGCAGCTCGGCCGACGACGCGCTGATCAGGCGTTTGTTCTCACGCACGGGCGCCTACGTGATGGGCCGCCGCATGTTCGACGAAGGTGAAGTCGGCTGGCCCGAGAACCCGCCGTTTCGTGCGCCCGTGTACGTGCTGACCCACTCGCCACGCGAGCCGTGGGTACGGCAGGGCGGCACCACTTTTCATTTCGTGACGGACGGCATCGAGAGCGCGCTCGCACAGGCCAAGGCCGCGGCCGGCGACAAGGACGTGCGCATCTCGGGCGGGGCCGACACGATCCGCCAGTACATCCAGGCGGGGCTGATCGACGAATGCACGGTGCATGTCACGCCCGCATTGCTGGGCGCGGGCTTGCGGCTGCTGGACCAGCTGGTGCCGGAAGAACTGAAGCTCGAAACGGTGAGCGCGATCAGCTCGAAGCTGGTCACGCATCTTGACTATCGGTTCACTGCTTAGATGCTGTTCAGGGCACGCTCACGCCGACGGTGTGCTCCCCTCCGCGAATGTCCCCCGCTTCGCTCCTCCTTTATTTCGCTGCGGGGAGCACCCGGTGCCCTGTGCACGCACCCCGAATAGCCCGCGCACCACGCCGCGCAGTCCACCCCAACAGGCTCTTAGCCGGCCCGCACGACGATCGCCACGCCAAACACCACCACGCCAAGCGCCAGATGCGCGCGCTCTCCGGCCCGACCACGCGCACGGTGGATGCCGGTGGACGCACGCTCATTCCCGGGCTCATCGACTCGCACATGCGCGCGGCGCTGAGCTATTCGACCGAGGTCAACTGGATCGGCGCCGGCACCATCGCCGAAGCCATGGCCCGCATCCGCACCGCGGCCGCCCATGCACGCCCCGGCGGTTGGCTGATCGTGGCGGGAGGCTGGACCGAACAGCAATTCGCCGAACGCCGCCGGCCGACGGTGGCCGAGTTGCAGGAAGCCACCCGGCAACCCCGTGTACGTGCAGCTGTTCTATGAAGCTGTAGTGATGACGCCGAAGGCGCTCGAAGCGCTCGGCGTTCCGGCGGACACGCTACCAGCCGGCATGAAGCCCGCGCCGGACGGCGCACCGGGCTGGATGACCGGCGACATCGTCGGCATCTCGGCCCTGTTCGACAAGCTGCCCAAGCCGACCTACGACGACAACGTGGCGGGCACGCGCGCCTTCTTCACGGAGCTCAACCGCCTCGGCATCACGGGCCTCGTGGACCCGGGCGGCTTCAGCATCGCGCCCTCGCAGTACGCGGCGCTGTTCGAGCTGTGGCGCGAGAAGGCGCTTACGCTGCGCGTGGCCTACAGCGTGTTCGCGCAGAAGCCCGGCGCGGAGCTGCAGGAGTTTCGTGACCTGACGCAGATGCTGCCGATGGGCTTCGGCGACGACATGCTGAAGTTCAACGGCCTTGGCGAACGCGTGACGCTCGCGATGTACAACAACAATTTCCCCGACGCGGCCGCGAAGGAGAAGTTCTACGAGCTGATCAAATGGGCAGCCACCCGGAAGCTCGCTGTCACCATCCACTGGCAGGAGAACGGTTCGGTCGATCACCTGCTCGGGCTGTACGAGCGCCTGAACGCCGAGGTGCCGATCCGGGACTTGCGCTGGTCGATCGCGCATCTCGACGACGCCTCGCCCGCAACGCTCGCGCGCATGAAGGCGCTGGGCATCGGCTGGACGATGCAGGACGCGATGTACTTTCAAGGCGACCGCGCGCTCGCCGCGCGCGGCGAGGCGGCGCGCCGCATGCCGCCCATCGGCACGGCCCTGCGCGCGGGCGTGAACGTGGGCGCAGGCACCGACGCGCACCGCGTGGCCTCGTACAACCCCTTCGTCGCACTGCAATGGATGCTCGATGGCAAGACCGTCAGCGGCAAGGCCATGCGCGGCCCCGAGGAAACGCCGACGCGCGAACAGGCGCTGCGGCTCTACACAGTGGGGAGCGCCTGGTTCAGCTTCGACGAGGGCAGGCGCGGCACGCTGGAGGTCGGCAAGCTCGCGGACTTCGCGATCCTCGACCAGGACTTCTTCTCGGTGCCCGTCGGGCGCATCGGCAAGACGGTGTCGCTGATGACGGTGGTGGGCGGGCGGGTCGTCTACGCGGCGCGGCCTTTCGGCGCCGCAGCCACGGCGGTTGCCGCGCGCTAGCGAGAAGTAGCTGCCGGCATCAGCGCGCCGCGGACGCGTTCGCGCAGCACGGGCAGCACATCGCGCTCGAACCATGGGTGGTGCTTGAACCAGCCCGTGTTGCGCGGCGACGGATGCGGCAATGGAATGAAGCGCGGCGCGTACTCCGCAAAGGCCTCGACGGTCTCGGTGACGCCGCCCTTGCCCGCCTGGCCCAGGAAGTGGCGCTGCGCGTACTGGCCGATCAGCAGGGTCAGCTCGATGTGCGTCATCTGCGCGAGCAGGCGTTCATGCCAGAGCAGGGCGCATTCCCTGCGCGGCGGCAGGTCGCCGCTGCGGCTGCGGCCCGGATAGCAGTAGCCCATTGGCATGGTCGCGATCCGCGTCGCGTCGTAGAACACTTCGCGATCGATGCTGAGCCAGCGGCGCAGCCGATCGCCGCTCTTGTCGTTCCATGGCACGCCGGTGGTGTGCACGGTCATGCTCGGTGCCTGGCCGACGATCAACAGCCGGGCGCTGGTGCTCGCCTGCACGATGAGCCGCGGGCCCAGCGGCAGGTGCGCGGCGCAGGCGCGGCAGCTGCGGATTTCCGCGAGAAGCGCGTCCATGGATCAGCAAGCAGCGCGGTCGGGCGAAGCTACCCGGCAAACGGGCGGAAGAACGCGTTGAGTTCGTTGCCCGGTGCCGCATCCGCGAAGTCGTCGAAGCGGCCCTGCTCCGCGAGCGTGCGCGCGGCGCGGATGAAGCCGCCTCAGGCCGCACGCGCGAGCCCGCCGCCCACGCTGACGCGCCGCACACCGAGCGCGGCGATGTCCTTCATGGTGAGTTCGCTGGCCCCTCCGACGAGCAGGTTGACAGGCTTCGGCGCCACGGCCGCGACCACCGCCGCGATCTGCTCGCGCGTCTTGATGCCGGGCGCATAGAGGCAATCGGCGCCGGCCTCCGCATAGGCCTTGAGCCGCGCGATGGTGTCGTCGAGGTCCGGCCGGCCGGCGAAGAAGTTTTCGGCACGGCCCACGAGGTAGGTGTCGCCACCCGCCGCGTCGATGGCCTTGCGCGCGGCCCGCAGCCGCTCGACCGCGACGTCGATGGGAAAGAGCGGATCGGCCGCATTGCCCGTCGAGTCCTCGATGGACAGGCCCGCCACGCCGGTCTCGACCGCGAGCCGCACGCTTTCCGCGACGCCTTGTGCATCGGCCGCGAAGCCGTTCTCGAAGTCCGCGTTCACCGGCAGGTCCGTGGCCGCCACCAGCTCACGCAGATGGTCGAGGATCTGCGCACGCGAGAGCGCACCGTCGGCGTGGCCGCGCGACCATGCGAAGCCCGAACTCGTGGTGGCCAATGCCTTGAAGCCCAGGCCTTCGAGGTAGCGTGCGCTGCCCGTGTCCCAGGGTTTCGGGATGACGAAGCAGCCCTGTTCGTGAAGGGTGCGGAAGGCGGCGCGTTTTTCGGCGACGGTGCGGGTTATGGGAGCCTCATCTTTCTTTTTCAGGGGGAGGAAGGTGCTGCGGTATCCGTTGCGGCGGCGAGGATGCGGGCCGCGAGTTCGGCGAACTGTTCGGTGCTGACCCGGTTGCGCCTGAACCAGGCCTTGCTGTTGTCGACGCGGTGCACGACGACGAGGTCGCGCTTGCGGTCGACCATCATGAACTGGCCACCGTCGCCGATGGCGAGGAACAGCTGGTTCGGTGCGCGCTTCCAGAACGGAAAGCCGCTCAGCGGCACCCACCAGAGGTAGCCGTAGCCGCTGCGGCCGTTCGGCGGGGCCGAGTACGACGTGGTGCTCTCGGTCACCCAGGCGGCCGAGACGATGCGGCGGTCCTGCCACATGCCGTCGCGCGCCATCAGCAGGCCCACGCGGGCGAGGTCGCGCGCCGACAGATGCATCACGTAGGCGGGGTGCTCCGTACTTCGTTCGAACACGGACTCCGTGTCTTTCGGGTAGCGAAAGTCCTGGAACTGCAGCGGGTCGGCAAGTTCGGTTTTCAGCGCATCGAAGACGCTCTTGCCGGTGCGCCGCTCGAAAATCGTTCCCAGCGCGTTGAAGTCCCAGTTGTTGTAGTACCAGAACTCGCCGGGCGCATGACTGCCCCGCGCCGGCCGCTGGGCCTTGGCGTCGGGCGTTTCGTAGGCGGCAGGATGGTAGACGCCGGAGCGCGACTGCAGCAGCTGTCGCACCGTGGCCGAGCGCTCGATATCGGTCAGGCCCTCCTTGTCGCTGATGTCGAGCTGGGTGAGCGTCTGGTTCAGGTCGATCTCGCCGCGGTCCACGTGAATGCCGTAAAGGACGCTCAGCAGCTCTTTCGCACCGAGGCCAGGTTCATCGGCTTGTCGATCTCGCCGTAGGAATGCACGAGCACGCCTTGGTCGATGACGAGGTAGGCATCGGACTTGATCGACGCGGCGAACTCGTCGGCCGCCTTGAGCCTGGCCTCCGACCAGCGGCTCGGTTCGGCGGCGCTCGGCGTGACCCACTGCGCCGAAGGAAAAGCGCCCGCTGCCTGCACGGCATGCGCCACGCAGAACAGCGCAACGGAAACGGCAGCGCGCATTGCGCTCCGCAAGGTCTTGGTCGGCAAACCGGCATCGGGCATTTCGATCCCCTCGAGTTGCGAGCAGCTCCGCATTCTGACCGAGGGGGCGCATCGCATTGCGCGCGGTGGCCTTTCGGTGTTCTGATCGGCACCCATGCCCTACGCCATCCTGCTTTTCATTCACCTGCTCTGCGCCACCTTCTGGGTCGGCGGCGTGACGATGATCCTGCTGACGGGCAGCTTTCGCTCGTTGCACTGGCGGGTCGAGGCGATGATGAGCATTGCCATCGTGATGGCGGGCATCTACGTGTACATCCGCGCTTCGGTGTTCAAGGCGCTCCGGCGTGCGGTGGAGGAGAGTGCTTGGCCGGTGGCGGCTGCGCGGCTCAATACCGTTCGCAAGCTGGTGAGCCTGAACCTGGGCGGTGTTGCCGACCGCCACGATGCGGCCGTCACGCACCGCGAGGGCCTGCGCAGTGGTGGCGGCGGCGTCGAGCGTGGCGATCTTCGCGTTGGTGACGATCAAGTCGGCCGGCTGCGCCTGTGCGGCGAGCGGCAGCAATAATGCGGCGGCCGCAGCCGCCGTGAGGAATGCGCGCAGCATGTTCAGTCGACCTTGATGCTCGCGGCCTTGACGACCTGCTGCGCCTTGGCGGTCTCATCGACGATGAACTTGTTGAACTGCGCCGACGGCATGGTGAAGGGCTCGGCGCCGAGCTTGTCGAGGCGTTCCTTGAGTTCGGGCGAGACCATGATCTTCGCGATCTCGGCCTGCAGCCGGTCCACCACCGGCTGCGGTGTCTTCGCGGGCGCGAAGAGCCCGACCCAGAACAGGTACTCGGAACCCGGCACGCCGGCTTCCACCGTGGTGGGCGCCTCGGGCAGGGCCGGCGAACGCTTGGCCGTGCCGACGGCCAGCGCCTGCAGCTTGCCGCTCTTGATGAGCGGCAGCGCCGATACCATCGGCGCGAAGAACCAGTCGACGCGGCTGGCCATCACCTCGATCATCGCTTCGGGCGTGCCGCGGAACGGCACGTGCTGCGCATCGAGCCCGGCCGCGAGGCGGAACACTTCGGCGTTCATGTGCGTGGCCGAGCCGTTGCCCGCCGAACCGTAGTTGAAGCCGCCCGGCTTGGCCTTGACCTTCGCGACCAGGTCCTGCACGTTCGCGA
>CAMATD010000140.1 GCA_945860785.1 Variovorax sp. YR752
GGACATGTTCGACAACGAGCAGGTGCTGGCCGAAGACATGGTGGCGAACTTCGCGCATCCCACGCTGGGGTCCTATCGCGGCTGCACTCGCCCGGTGCAGTTCGGCCGCACGCCCGGCCCCGAGCCCTTCGCCGCGCCGACGCTGGGGCAGCACACGGAGGTGGTGCTGGCGGCGCGCAAGGCCGCCGCGGACTCGAACGGCTGAGCGACGCGCATGGACATCGTCTACCCCAACAGCAGCGGCACCCGCAAGCCGATCGGCACGGCGCCGGAGGGCGCCTGCGACGCGCACATGCATGTCTGCGACCGCCGCTTCGCGTTGTTCGGATCGCCGGCTGCCATGGTCGACAAGGCCACCGTCGACGACTACCGCCTGCAGCAGCAGCGCATCGGCACGCAGCGCACGGTCGTCGTGCAGCCGCGCGTTCACGGCACCGACAACGGCGTGACGCTGGACGCCATTCGTGCGCTCGGCCCCGCGCACGCGCGAGGCGTTGCGGTGCTTCGTCCGGACGTAACCGACGCCGAGCTCGAACGCCTGCATGCGGGCGGCATTCGCGGCATCCGCTTCACGCTCTACACGCCCACCAATGCGGCGACCGATTTCTCGATGGTCGAGCCCCTGGCGCAGCGTGTGCACGCGCTGGGCTGGCATGTGCAGCTGCATTGGAATGCCGACCAGATCGCAGCGCACGCGGACTTGCTCGCGCGCCTGCCGTGCACGATCGTCTTCGACCATCTCGCGCGGCTGCCGCTGCCCGACGCGCTGTCGCATCCCGCGTTCGGCGTCGTCAACCGGCTGCGCGACAAAGGCCGCACGTGGGTCAAGCTGTCCGGCGCCTACCTCGACTCAAGGACGGGCGCCGAAGGTGGCTATGCCGACACCATCGGCATCGCACAGGCCTGGGTCCGGCAGGCCCCCGAGCGCGTGGTGTGGGGCAGCGACTGGCCCCATCCGACTGAGCCCGTGGCCAGGAAAGGAAGCCCGACGACGCGGTGCTGTTCGACCTGCTGAGCCAGTGGGTTCCCGACGAAGCCACGCGCCGCCGCGTGCTCGTCGACAACCCGGCGCGGCTCTACGACTTTCCTTCCTGAAACTACAAAGCCCGAGACATCCGAATGAAGAAGGAGACGTCTCCTGAAATCGCTCGCAGCCCTGGCCGCCTGCGTTCCCCTGCTGGGCTGGGCCGCATGGCCCGACAAGCCGATCCGCATGGTGGTGCCGTACGCCGCGGGCGGCGGCGCCGACAACACCGCGCGCGTCGTCGCGCAGCAGATGAGCATCGCGCTCGGCCAGCAGATCATCATCGACAACAAGCCGGGTGCGGGCGGCGTGATCGGCGAAGACAACGTGGCCAAGGCGACCGCCGACGGCTACACCGTGCTCTTCGACGCCTCGGCGTTCTCGGTCAATCCGTCGCTGCGCAAGCTCCCCTTCGATGCGACGAAGGATTTCATTCCCGTGTCGCTGGTGGCCACCGCGCCGCAGATCCTCGTCGTGCCCGCCACCGCGCCGTACAAGACGGTGGCGGAGTTCCTGGACTTCGCGCGCAAGAACCCCGGCAAGCTGAGCTTCGCATCGGCGGGCGGCGGCACCGGCTCGCACCTCGCCGGCGAGGCGCTGAACGAGCAGGCCAAGGTCAGCCTGATGCATGTGCCGTACAAGGGCGGCGCACCGGCGCTGACCGACGTGATGGGCGAGCAGGTGTCGGCCTACTTCGGCAACGTGGCGTCGACCCTCGGCTACGTTCAGTCGGGCAAGCTCCGCGCACTCGCCGTGAGTTCCGCCCGACGCGTGCCCGGCTTGCCCGGTACGCCGACGCTCGCCGAATCGGGCCTGCCGGGCTACAACGTCGTCGAGTGGAACGGCGTGTTTCTTCCCAAGGGCACCCGGCCGACGTCGTGCAGCAGCTCGGCAAGGCGGTGCAGGCGGCGGTCAACGAACCCAAGGTGAAGCAGAAGCTGCTGCAGCTGGGCCTGGAACCTGCCGGCACCACGCCCGAGGCGTTCTCGAAGTTCGTGCAGGACGAGACGGGCAGGGTGAGTACGCTGGTGCGGGCGCGCAATATCCGGGTCGATTGAACTACTTTTCCATCGCCCGCGTTGCATTCACCTCGTGGATGAGGTCGATGAAGGCGCGCAAGCCGGCGGAGATGTGGCGGCGCCCGGAGTAGTAGAGAGACAGTCCCGCGACGGGCGCCATCCAGTCGTCCAGCACGCGCACGAGGCGTCCGCTCGCGACATCCTCCCCGATGTACCACTCGGCGACCTGCGCGAGGCCCATGCCTTGCCGTGCCGCGTCCAGCATCAGGGCCGGCGCATCGAGGATCAGGTTGCCCGGCACCTCGACGGGCTGGACTTGGCCCTGCGCCATGAACTCCCACGGCGAAGGCACGCCACTGGGAAGGCGGGCGCGAATGCATCGGTGCTCAGCCAACTCGGCGACGGTGCGCGGTGGCGGATGCTTCTCGAAATAGTCGGGCGACCCGACCACCGCCATGCGCAGCTTCGATCCGATCGGCACGCGGACCATGTCGCGCGGCACGAGTTCGCTGGGGGCGTATACCCACGTCGAACCCTTCGCCCACGATGTCGACCATGCGGCCTTCGGTGACGATGTCCACCGTCATCGCCGGATGGCGGCGCAGGAACTCGCACACGACCGGCTGGAAGATCATGCGTGCCGCGCCCAGCGAGCTGTTGATGCGAAGGGTGCCGGTGGGCGTGGCGCGGTGGTCGTTGATGGCGCTCATGGCGCCCTGGATCTGCGCGATCGCCGGTTCGACCTGGGCCAGGAACTCATGTCCGGCCTCGGTCAGCGATACGCTGCGCGTCGTGCGGTGAAACAGGCGGACGCCCAGCCGCGCTTCCAGCCCGGCCACCGCGCTGCTGAGCGCGGAGGTGGACATGCCCAGTTCCACGGCCGAGGCCCTGAAGCTGTGGCGCCGTGCGACGGCCAGTACCGCCTCGAATTCGATCAGTCCAGTTTTGAACATTGTCCTGAATTACGGGATGACTCATTCTTGATTTTCCACCTTATCAAGATGATCGCGCAGCCATAGATTGCTCAGGACCCGGGAATTTCCGGGTGAAGAACAGAGCAGTCCTTATGCGTCACCTCTCTCACGCCTACATCGACGGCGCCTTCGTACCCGTGCAGGGCAGCGAAGTCGTCGACATCATCAATCCCGCCACCGAAGGCCTCATCGGCACCGTCACGCTGGGCAACCGGGACGACGTGCGGCTTGCCATCGCCGCCGCCCAGCGCGCCCAACCCGCCTTCGGCCGCACCACGAAGCAGGAGCGCATCGACATGCTCTTGCGCCTGCAGGCGGCCGTGCTGGCGCGCACCGACGAGATCCGCGAAGCGACCATCGAGGAATACGGCGGCCCCGTGTCCCGTTCCCGATGGGTCAGCGAATACGCCTCGCAGTGTTTTGCCAATGCGGTGAAGACGCTCGAAGCCTATGCGTTCACCCGCCAGATCGGCGAGGCCACGGTGGTCATGGAGCCGGTGGGCGTTGCCGCGCTGATGACGCCGTGGAACAGCACGGCAGGCTCGATCTGCAGCAAGCTCGCGAGCGCCATCGCCGCCGGCTGCGCGTGCGTCATCAAGCCCAGCGAGCTGAGTCCGATCCAGACGCAGGTGATTGCAGAAGCCATTCACGACGCGGGCCTGCCGCCGGGCGTGGTCAACATCGTGAGCGGCAGCGAGATCGGCACGCATCCCGGCATCGCCAAGATTTCCTTCACCGGATCGACGCCCACGGGCAAGGCGATCCTGCGGGCGGGCGCCGAAACGATGAAGCGCGTGAGCCTCGCGCTCACGGGGAAATCCGCCACCGTCATTCTGGAAGACGCGGACCTTGCGCAGGCCATATCGCTCGCATTGAGCGCGGGCTTTCTCAACAGCGGTCAAGCCTGCATCGCCGGCACTCGGATTCTCGTGCCGCGCGCCCGGCTCGCCGAGGCGATCGAACGCGTCAAGACCACGGTGGCGGGCCTGCGCGTTGGCGACCCTCGCGATCCGGAGACGGTCATCGGGCCGCTGGTCAATCGGGCCCAGTACGACCGCATCCAGCATTTCATTCGCGCAGGGCTGGAGGCGGGCGCCACGCTCATCGCCGGTGGCGAGGGCCGGCCTGAGAAATTGGCACGCGGGTATTTTGTCAAGCCGACCGTGTTCGCCAACGTGCGGAACGACATGCAGATCGCCCGCGAAGAAATCTTCGGGCCGGTGCTGTGCCTGCTGACGTACGACGACGAAGAAGAAGCGGTGCGGATCGCCAACGACTCGGCCTACGGGCTGCAGGCGTATGTCTTTTCCTCCGACCCGGCGCGGGCCCGTCGCGTCGCGGGGAGGCTGGAAGCGGGCGGCGTCTTGATCAACGCAATCAGGCCCGCGCTCACGGCGCCGTTCGGCGGATTCAAGCAGTCCGGCCTGGGCAGGGAATACGGCGTGTTTGGCCTGGAGGCGTTTCTCGAAGCAAAAAGCATCGTGTCGGCGCCATCTGCAACGCCACCGGGCCTGTTGTCTTGACTGGCGCGGAATCTGTGTTCGGCACCGCACAGACAATATTTCCTCCGGCGCGCAACGATGAGGCAGTACGCCTTTGCCGCAAAAGCGGGCGACATTCATCGAGTGAACGGCGAAAACCGACAAGGTACCGAAACATGCGCAACTTTCTCACCAACAACCGGGAGGAACTGGTTTCACGGTGCACGTCGAAGGTTGCGCAGAGACCCTGGCGCGCCGCAACCGAACTGCAGTTGGCCAACGGCATCCCGATGTTCCTTGACCAGCTGATAAGAACTTTCGCAGCGGAAGACGCCGACAGTCCCGCGGACAGCATCAGGATCTCGGGGCCGTCAGGCGGGGATTCGCTGGCCTTGTCGGAAATGGGGGTGAGCGCCACCGCCCATGGCAAGGAGTTGCTGAAGCTGGGGTACACGGTCGACCAGGTCGTTCACGACTATGGCGACCTTTGCCAAGCGATCACGGACCTGGCCTTCGAACGCGACGCGCCGTTGGCAGTCGGAGAATTCCGCACCTTGAACCGGTGCCTGGACAACGCCATTGCGGACGCGGTCACCGAGTTCAGCTTCCAGCGGGACACGCAAATCGCCCTTCAGCAGAGCCTCGACGCGAGCGAACGTTTCGGATTCCTGGTTCACGAGCTGCGCAACTCCCTGGGTACGGCGACCCTGGCGATCCATGCCCTCGAACTCGGCAACATGACACTGGGCGGTGCCACCGGGGCCGTCCTGAAGCGCAGCCTGGCAGCGATGGGCACATTGATCAGCCGGGCGCTCGCCGAGGTGCGCAGTGGCGTGCCGGAGCAGCGGCAGACATTTTCGGTCGCCATGTTCATCCAGGAGGCCGAAACGGCGGCCCAGCTCATTGCGAGCGCTGCGGGTTGCGCCTTCCAGGTGCCACCTGTCGATTCCCTCCTGGCCATCCGTGGAAATCGCGAACTGCTGCTTGCCGCATTGGCCAACCTCCTGCAAAACGCGTTCAAGTTCACGCACCCCCATACCGATATCGCCTTGAAGGCCTATGAGCTCGGCGAGCACATACTGATCGAAGTCGAAGATCACTGCGGAGGGCTGCCACCCGGGAGCGCCGAGAAGATGTTCGCGCCTTTCAATCAGCACAGCCATGATAAGTCGGGTCTGGGCCTGGGCCTTTCCATCGCGCGCCAGAGCGTCGAGGCGGACTTCGGCACCCTGACGGTCCGGGACGTGCCGGGCACCGGTTGCGTCTTTGCCATTTGCCTGCCCCGCCATACGCTCCAATGACGGGCATTCCAGTTTTCTCCGATCCCAAAGGACTTCCCATGGACATTCAACTGCTGATGTGGATCGGACGCATGACGCCCCCCCGGTGGCTCACGTTGTCGGCGGATATTGCCGCGGCGAAGCGGCTGGCTGCAAGCGGCATGATCGAAGTGACGCTCGAGACGCAGGGCGGCAAGGCGAAGCCATTCGCGCCGGAAGCCGTGCACGTGCACGCGATCACCGGCGAAGGCGCCTTGGCCATCGCCAACGAAAAGTCGTCACCGCGGCGGAAGTAAGCGCCGCTATTCACCGCTCGACCGTGGCGAAGCCGCACGGCCGGTGGTCAGACACGCACACAGCTTGCTGCCTGACGGGCCGCATCGCCGAAAAGGTGCAAGGTCTGCGCTTTTCGAACGACAAAAATCGATCATGGCTCCGTACTCCGACTCGGATCCTGACCAGCCACTCCATCGGCGCCTGGCAAGGTTCAACGCCGCGCGGTTGAAACTGGACGCCCCATCGTTTCAATGGGAGGACGATCTCGCCCACGAGTACGACCTCCGGGTGCTGGAGGGCGGCTATCTGGAAGCCCTGCGGGCCGCGGTCCAGCCGGCAGCATCGGTCTCGGCGGGCGACCCGGCGCATTTCGTCCGATGGTTCGAGACCCTTGCGCACACGGGCCCCGGCCAGCAGCATCCGCTTTTCGACTGGCTGGCTCAAGAGGCGACGCTGGCGCAGATGCGTTGGTTCCTAACGCAGGAAGCCGCGGGCGAGGCGGGCTTCGAAGACCTGCTCGCCTACACCCAGGTCAAGCTGCCACCGCGACCCAAGCTCGAGGGCGCACGCAATTTCTGGGACGAGATGGGCCACGGCAAGGAAAGCGCCATGCACGGCCAGATGCTGGAGCACATGGTGCGCGAGCTCGACCTCCATCCCACCATCGACAGCACGGTCTGGGAGTCGCTCGCGCTGGCCAACACCATGGTGGGCCTGGCGACCACGCGGCGTTATGCGTACCACGCCATCGGGGCGCTTGGCGTCATCGAACTCACTGCGCCCGGCCGCGTCAGGCAGGTATCGACCGGCATGCGTCGCCTCGGTCTGAGCGGCCGTGCGCGGGCCTACTTCGACCTGCATGCGGCGCTGGATGTGTCGCATGCACGGGCGTGGATTGGCGAGGTCATCCGGCCGCTGGTCGAGGCCGATCCGGGCTGCGGACAGTTCATCGCCGAGGGTGCCCTCATGCGGCTTGTCTGCGGGGAGCGCTGCTTCGAGCGCTACAGCGAGGAACTGCACGCCAGGGAGACCGCGGCATGCTGAGCGCAGCGGGCGTGCTGCAGCAGGTGGCCGCCACCGGCTACCGCTTCACGACGACCACGCCGCTGACCCACCACCGCGTGCTCGCACGGCGCGGCCGCGAGGCCGGCATCACGCTGCGAGACATCTTCGGCTGGAACCTGCCGTTCGAAGCCGATGCGGTTCCGGCCGCATTGCTTGCCGAGATGGAGCACGCCGGCATCCTTGGGCGTTCAGGGCCGCTGTGGCGCAGCACCGTGCGCATCGCCACCATCGACGACGACCTGTTCTTTCATTCGGCCTATCCGACCGTCGAAGCGAACGCCGTTTTCTTCGGGCCCGATACCTATCGCTTCGTGCGCTTCATCCGCCATGCCTTGCAGCAACGCAGCACGCAGGGGCTCGCTCGCGGGACGATGCGTGTGCTGGACGTCGGCTGCGGCAGCGGCGCCGGCGGCATCGCCGCGGCACGCGCGCTGGCCGCCGCGGGCATGGCAGTGGCGGTGGTCATGAACGACATCAATCCGCTCGCGCTGCAGTTCACGGCCGTCAACGCGGAAGTGGCGGGCATCCCGGTGATGCTCGCGCAGGGCGACGCCCTTTCGGCGGTCGAAGGCGAGTTCGACCTCATCGTTTCCAACCCGCCCTACCTCGACGATGCCGCGCAGCGCGCCTACCGCCATGGTGGCGCCAAGCTCGGCCGGGCACTCAGCGTGCGCATTGCGGCCGAGTCGCTGCGCCGGCTGGCACCGGGTGGACAGCTGCTGCTCTACACCGGCGTTGCGATCGTCGACGGTGAAGATTCTTTCATCGCCGACATGCGTCCGCTGCTGGCCGCTTCGGGCTGCGAATGGTCGTACGCCGAAATCGACCCCGACGTGTTCGGCGAGGAACTGGAGCGGCCCGTGTATGCGCACATCGACCGGGTCGCCGCCGTCGGGCTGATCGCCGTTCGCACGCCGGAGGTCGCGTAGTGGCTGCAGAACTCGACATCGGCATCGACGCCAGCCGCCTGGCCACGGTGCGTGAATGCAGCGTGCTGGAGCGCATGCCCAAGTGGCTCATCTGCGTGCCCCTGGTCGTGCAGTGGCTGTGGCTCTCGCTGCGCTACGCAAGCGCCACCGTGCCGTCTGCGGCCAACCCGCGCATCACCTCCGGCGGACTGGTGGGCGAAGGCAAGCTCGAGTACTTCCGCGGCATGGGGCCGTTGGCACGGTCGCTCACCGCCGCGCATTGCCCGGTGTTCAACGATGGCACGGCGACGCAGGCGGCCCTTCTGCAGGCGATGCGGCAGGGCGGCCTCGCGTTCTCCGTGGTCGCCAAGCCCGACCTGGGCCTGTGCGGCTACGGCGTGCGCCTGTTGCCCGACATGGCGGCGCTGAACGCATACCTGGCCGCCTTCCCGACCGGCGAAACCGTGGTGCTGCAAAGCTACCTTCCGCAGGAGGGCGAAGCCGGCATCTTCTACGCCCGCGACCCCGCAACCGGCGAGGGCCGGATCATCGGCCGGCCTGGCGCTGCGGTATTTTCCGCGCGTGACGGGCGACGGCCGCAGCACCGTGGCCGAACTCGTGGCCGCCGATCCGCGTGCGCGCCGCATCGCACGCTCGCCGCGGCACGAGTGCCGCGTGCCATCGTCCAGCGTGCCGGCGGCCGGGCAGCAGGTGCGGCTGGCCACCATCGGTTCGACCCGCGTCGGCGGTTGTACCGCGACGGCGCGGCGCTCATCACGCCCGAGCTGACGCACGCCGTCGATGCCGTCGATGCCGTCGATGCCGTCGCGCGCGACATGCCCGAGTTCCACTTCGGTCGCTTCGACGTGCGCTTCGAATCCTTGCGCGAACTCGCTGCGGGCCGTGGCTTCACCATCATGGAAATCAACGGCGCAGGCTCGGAGGCCATCGAAGCCTGGGACCCGGACACCGGCGTGATGGAGGGCTTTCGCATGATCTTCGCCAAGCAGCGATTGCTGTTTGCCATCGGCGCGGCGCAGCGCAGGGCCGGCGTTCGCCCGATCGGTCTGCTCGCGCTCGCACGGCTCAACCGGCGGCAGCAACGGTTGATCGCGCAATACCCTCCCTCCAACTGAGCCACCGCATGCAAACGCAACCCATCGCCCGGCACGCCCCGGTTCGGCTGGAAGCCCGTTGGGCCGGCTGCGAAGACGATGTGCGCGATGCCCAGCGCCTTCGCTATCGCGTGTTCGTGCAGGAAATGGGCGCGCGCCCCACGCCGCCCGAAGGCACGGCGCCGGGACTCGATGCCGACCGCTTCGATGCGTTCTGCGACCACCTGCTGGTGCGCGCCGTGGACCCGGCGCAGGGCACCGGTCCGCTCATCGGCACCTATCGCGTGTTGACGCCCGACGCGGCGCAACGCGCCGGAGGCTTCTACACCGACACCGAGTTCGACCTGGCGCCGCTGGCGGCGCTGCGAGAGCGCACGGTGGAACTCGGCCGGTCGTGCGTGCACCCGGACTGGCGCTCGGGTGGCGTCATCATGGTGCTCTGGAGTGCGCTCGGGCAGTACATGGTCGGTCATCGCCTGGACACCATGATCGGCTGCGCCAGCATCGGGCTGGACGACCAGGGTCTGGCGGCCGGCCGGCTTTGGCGCCGGCTGTGCCACACCCATCTGGTCGAGCGGTAATGGCGCGTCGAGCCGCGCATCGCGTTGCTGCAGGACGCCGACGCAGACGCCGACGACACCTCGCCGGCCATCGCACCGCCTCTCATCAAGGGCTACCTGCGCTGCGGGGCGCGCCTGCTCGGACCGCCGGCGCTCGACGTGGCGTTCAACACCGCCGACCTGCCGCTGATGCTGCGCATCGACGACGTGGCCTCACGCTATCGCCAACACTTCTTCGGCGTCCTTGCGTGACCTCGCTTGCTTCGTCCTCCCCCGCCGACTGCGCTACCAGAGGTGCTTTCCGTCGATCACGACGGTCGGGGCAAGTGCCGCATCGAAATCGTCGAACAGCCGGGCATTGACGCCGATGCGCCGGGTGACGCCGTCCCATTTGCCATCGGGCTCAAAGGCTGGGCTGTCGCTGTAGGTGGCGCACCCGCAGACAGGGCAGAAATGATGTGCCACCTGTCTCGTTTGCCAGCGATAGACCGCGTCGGCCGCGGGGGTGGTCAGGTGGAACTGGGCCGGTTCGCAGTACGCCAGCAATGCGCCCCGTTTGGCGCAGAGCGAGCAGGTGCAGCGGGTGAGTTGCGCCGGAATGTCGGCGTCGATGCGAAACGCTGTCTTGCCGCAGTGGCAACTGCCGGTGATCGCCATGGGGGGTCTCCTTGTGCCTTCAGGACGCTTTTGCGTAATCGAGCTTCGGGTACCAATCGGAACCGCGTCCTGCGGGGGTCAGATCGAGAATGTTCCACAGGGGCGTCGGGTCGGGTGCGCCCCGCGGGTCCTGGCCCGGATCGGCCGTGCTGCCGAGTTCGGAACCCCAGAAGTGCCGCACCTGGCCATCGCGTCGGACCCACACGTCCAGAGCGGGCCATTCGCTGCCGTCGGGCGCCAGGCCGCGGTAGTCGCGCGCGAAGTCGTCGCCAACCGTCGCGTAGAACTTCAGGTTTTGCCAGCCGCGCTCGCGCGCGAAGGCCAGTTGCCGCGCCACCGGAGACCGGCCGATCGCCGCAATGGCGACGCGCTGCGAGATATCGCGGGAAGGGATGTCGATGGAGCCCAGGAACGAGGTGCACATCGGGCACGGCCGCTCTCTTTCGGGGCCGTACATCCAGAAGTAGGTGACCAGCGTGTCGTGGACGCCGAACAGATCCGCCAGTCCCACCGTCTTGCCGGCGTCGTCGTTGAACCGGTAGTCACGCGCCTCACCGCCTGGCGGCAGCGCGCGGCGCTGGGCGGCGACGCGCTCGATGTGACGTCTGAGTTCAACTTCCTCAGCCAACAGGGCGGTGCGCGCTTCGCGGTATCCGGCACTGTCGTTCGGATAGGGCTTGCTCGCCGCCGCGGCCAGCTCGGTTGCAGATTTCAGCACGGTCATCGCAAGCTCCTTGCATTGTGATCCAGGTAGGTGACATTGGTCTGGGCGAATGGTCGTCCGCATCAGCAACGCGCCCACGCCGGCGTAGGACACTGGCCTCTGCTGCCGGAGCCGGCCAAACCCGAGAACCACCCGGTGCATCGCGCGCGGATGACTGCGCTTATGCTGCGAGGGATCACAACGCAGATTTCCCCGCCATGACCGACCACCGCCCTGCCTTCGACAAGATCTCCGCCGACCGCCTGCCCGAGCTGCTGCGCGCCATGCCCAAGGCCGAGCTGCACATGCACATCGAAGGCTCGCTCGAACCCGAGCTGATCTTCGCGCTCGCGCAGCGCAACGGCGTGACCATTCCCTATGCCAGCGTCGAAGACCTGCGCCGCGCCTACGCCTTCACCAACCTGCAGAGCTTTCTGGACATCTACTACGCCGGCGCCAGCGTGCTGCTCAAGGAGCAGGACTTCTACGACATGGCCTGGGCCTACCTGGAGCGCGCCGCGGCCGACAACGTGGTGCACACTGAGATGTTCTTTGACCCGCAGACGCACACCGCGCGCGGCGTGCCGATGGAGGTCGTCGTCAACGGCCTGCACCGCGCGTGTGTCGATGCGCAGCCCAGGCTCGGCGTGAGCGCGGCGCTGATCCTGTGCTTCCTGCGCCACCTGAGCGAGGAAGAAGCTTTCGAAACGCTGGAGCAGGCACTGCCGTTTCGCGACAAATTCATCGGCGTGGGCCTCGATTCGAGCGAGCTCGGCCATCCGTCCGAGAAGTTCGCGCGCGTGTTCGCACGCTGCCGCGAGCTGGGCTTTCACCTCGTCGCGCATGCGGGCGAGGAGGGGCCGCCGGCCTACGTGTGGAGCGCACTCGACGTGCTCAAGGTCGAGCGCGTCGACCACGGCGTGCAGAGCGCGAAAGACCCGGCATTGATGAAGCGGCTCGCGCAGGACCGCATTCCGCTCACCGTGTGCCCGCTGTCGAACCTCAAGCTCTGCGTGTTCCCGGACCTGGCCAAACACAACCTCGGCGCGCTGCTCGATGCCGGGCTGGTCGCCACCGTCAACTCGGACGACCCGGCCTACTTCGGCGGCTACATGAATCAGAACTTCACGCAGACCTTTGCGGCCACCGGCCTCGATGCACGGCAGGCCTGGCAGCTTGCGGCCAACAGCTTCGAAGGCAGCTTCATCGACGCGGCCGCCAAGCGCGCCTACGTCGACCGGCTCAACGCCG
The DNA here is from genome assembly GCA_945860785.1 of Variovorax sp. YR752. GTDB lineage: Bacteria > Pseudomonadota > Gammaproteobacteria > Burkholderiales > Burkholderiaceae_C > Variovorax. The sequence continues at coordinate 12,314 of CAMATD010000140.1, forward strand.
TCTTCGCGACCTTCTGATCTGCAACGGCGGGCCGCGGCACCAGCAGCGGCATCGCCACCAGCGCACAGGCACTGGCCGCCAGCCACACCAGCGGCCAGCCCTGCAGCGCCATCAGGTGGGGAATCGAGAAGGGCGTGATGAAGCACACCAGGAACACGCTGGTGTTCGCCATGCCCAGCGCCGTGCCGGCACGGGCTGCACCGGCCAGCGTGGCGAGTTCGGTGTAGGCCACGCCGTGCCAGGCCGACACGCAGACACCGCTCGCACCCAGCAGCACGACCAGCGCGATGCGCAGCGCCCATGAGTCGGCGACGTGCGTGCCCGCGGCCATCACCAGCACCGCCAGCCCTGCGAACAGCAGCACGCTGAGTGCGATGCAGGCGCGCAGGTAGGCGGGGCGGTTGCGGCGGCGGTCGGTCCAGCGGCTGCTCCACACGCGCATCACCATCGCGCCGACCTGCGTGAAGACCATGGTGGCCGTGATCGTCGCCAGGCCCGCGTGGCCGAAGTCGTGCAGGAACACGGTGCCGAAGGACAGCACCGCGAACTGCGGCGCGCAGAGAATGCCGATGCCCGCCACGATGCGCCAGACACGAACGTCGCGCAGCGGGCCGCTCTTGGGCGTGGCTGCCGGGTCGGCGACCGTGGTCTTGGCGCGCGGCGCGATGGGCGGCTCGTGCACCCAGGCCCAGCTCATCAACGCACTCAGCGCGCACAGCAGCGCCAGCAGGCCGTAGAGCGCGGCAAAACCGAAATGCAGCGTGACGAAGGGCAGCACCAGCGCGCCGATGCCGCCGCCCAGCGGCACGGCGGTCTGCCGGATGCTCATCGCGAGCCCGCGCTCGCTGGCGTCGAACCAGGTCATCACCGCCCGGCCGCTCGCGCCGTTGACGCTGCCGCCCAGCAGGCCGACCAGCAACAGGCCGGCGCCCAGCAGGCCGAGGCCGGGAATGTGCTGCGCGTTCGGCGAAGCCCACAGCGCCATCGCCGCGAGCGCCATCGCAGTGGCCGGTGAGCAGCACCGGCCTGTCCCCCCAGCGGTCGGTCAGCAGGCCCCACGGCAGTTCGCTCACCGCGATAGGCCCATGAGGCCGAGCACCAGGCCGAGCGTGGCGTTGTCGAGCCGGTAGCCGGTGCGCATCAGCACCGCGGTCATCGGGATGCCGCTGAAGGCCACGGAAAACGCCGCGTTGGCGGCAACGCCCGCGGCCAGCACCTTCCAGCGGTGGCGGGGCAAAAACGAAGGGGAATGGGGCGAGTGCGTCATGTTGCGGCGCAGTGTCCGCCGTTGCAAAGGTTTTGAAAATCAGAAAATAATGATGGAATCGTTCCAAAAAACAGGACGATCAGAAAAGGATGAATCCCTGTCCCAGGTGATGTTCGATCTCGACGTGCTGCGCAGTTTTTCCACCGGCATCGCGCTCGGCAGCTATGCCCGCGCGGCCGACCGGCTGGGGCGCTCGACCTCGGCGGTGAGCGCCCAGCTCAAGAAGCTGGAGGCGCAGGCCGGCCGCGGGCTGGAACTCACCGATGCCGGCGAAACGCTGCTGGCCTATGCCCACCGCATGCTCGAACTCAACGAAGAGGCGGGTGCCGCCATGCGCGGTGTCGACCTGCAGGGCTGGGTGCGGCTCGGCCTGCAGGAAGACTTCGGCGAGACACTGCTGCCCGCCGTGCTCGGGCGCTTCGCGCGCGCGCATCCCAAGGTGCGCATCGAGGCCTGCGTGGCGCGCGGCGCCGAGCTGCGCGAGCGCCTCGAACTCGGAAAGCTCGACCTTGCGCTGGCGTGGGATGCGGGCGATCACCCTCTGTCGCCTCATGCCGAGCGTGTGGCGCGCTTGCCCCTGCAGTGGATCGGCCCCACGTCGCCCGACGCGCTCAATGCGGCTTGGTGGACCGAGCGCGAGCGCCGCAACGGCACGCGCGGCAAGACCCGGGAGCCGCTGCCGCTGGTGCTGCTCGACGCGCCATGCCCGCTGCGCGACATCGTCACCAGGGCGCTCGACCGCGCCGGCGTGCCGTGGCGCCATGCGTTCACGAGCGCCAGCCTCGCGGCCTTGTGGGCGGCGAGCTCGGCCGGGCTGGGCCTCTCGGTGCGCACGCCTTTCGGGTTGCCTTCGCATGTGCGTGCCATCGACCGCACGGCGGTCGGCCTGCCGGCGCTGCCGCAGATGTCGCTGGCGCTCTA
>CAMATD010000141.1 GCA_945860785.1 Variovorax sp. YR752
GTTTCAGCGTAGCCTTCGCTTATGCACTGTTTTTTGCAAACCAGTCAACTTCGAAGGAAGTTTTTTCAGCTCCCATCTCCTGGCAATCCACTCCGAAGAGCAACCATCCGGGACGCCTTGCAGCGCTGTTAGCTGAGCCTGCGAGTATACATCGCTTTTTCATGCCAACGCCACTTTCAACAAGGCGTTCGCTCTTATGCAGTCAGCGTGTAGCTTGGCACACCCAAGCCCGCATGAGATTCGGTGTCCTGAGCGTCAACGTTCCTTGCGGAACCAGGCCTGAGTCCGGCGACCCCTTATTAATAGAGAGGCGCCGCGCTCCTCTCCCAAGAGGTCGATACAGGCAAAAAAAGCCGCCCGAAGGCGGCTGCATATTCAAGCGAACTGCTGCTCGCCTTGGTCTCAGTCTCAGTAGTAGCGCGAGCTGTTCATGCGGCGCATTGCTTCGTACAGCGTCGGCATGCGCACTTCCTGCGAGCGGTTGCTCATGCGGGCCAATGCGTCGATCTTGGCAACGGCGTCGACAGACGCGGTACCTTCCGACTGCTGGCGCCACACGGCAGCTTGCAGCTCTTGCATGACGCGCGGGTCGTTCTTCGCGGTTTCGAGGAAGCGGGCGTCGGCGCGGCGCTCGGAGGCAGCGCGCCAGAGGCCGGCGATGCTGCTCTTGCGCACCGAGTTTGCGAACAGCGCGAACAAGGTAATCGCCGCGAGGCAGAAGACAGCCCAGGCGGCGAGCAGCGTGCCTTCGTTCCAGTTGGAGACGAGCGTGTCGGCGACCACCAGCACGGCTGCCGCAATGGCAACCACGAACAGGGCGATCAACGGACGGGCGCTTTCGGTGCTGGCGCGTGCGGCCTGGATCTGGTCGAAAAGGACTTCGGCTCGACGGACGCCGGGGTGGACAGTGGGTTGGTCAACGTAGACAAAGCTGGTCATGGTGCATCCCTCCGGGGATAAATGGCAACGAGTGCCGATGCCGCGACATTAGGGGTTACCCTAATGCTTTGCTACTTTATCTTTCTGATGTTTATCATTCATAGCGCTGATGGACGTCAACTTTCGCACACTCGACCTCAACCTGCTTCGCGTCTTCGACGAGGTGATGGCGGAGCGCAACCTCACGCGCGCCGCCCGCAACCTCTCGATCACGCAGCCGGCGGTGAGCAATGCGCTGCGGCGCCTGCGCGAGGTGCTGGGTGACGAGCTGGTGCGCCGCGCCGGTGCCGGGGTCGAACCCACGCCACGGGCGCTGGCGCTCTGGCCGACCGTGCGCGATGCGCTGCGACAGCTTCAGCACACGCTGGCGCCGGGTGAGTTCGACGCGGCAACCGCCGACACCACCTTCCTGCTGGCCATGGCCGATGCCACCGCGGCCGAGCTGATTCCGGGCCTGGTGCAGATCGCGGAGCAGGAGGCGCCCGCCATTTCGCTGCGCGTGCTGCCGCTGACCACGTGCGATCCGCGCCGTATGCTGGAGAACGAGGAAGTCGACATGGCAATCGGCTACTTTCCGGCCGTGATCGCCAGCCTCGCAGCGCGCGGGCAGTCGGGGGTGGGGGTGCCGTTCGAGACCCAGCGGCTCTACCTGGGCCAGTATGTGTGCGTGATGCGCCGCGACCATCCGCTCGCGAACGCGCCGCTCACGCTCGACGACTATTGCGCGGCGCGGCATCTGCTGGTGAGTTTTTCGGGACGATCGTATGGCTTCATCGATCAGACGCTGGGCGCCATGGGGCGCGAGCGGCGCATCGTGGTGACGGTGAACCAGTTCTTCACGGCCGGCCGGGTGGTCGCGAATTCAGACCTGCTGACCGTGCTGCCGCGCCACTTCGTGACCGTGACAGGCATCGGTGAGCAACTGGTGCTGCGGGACCTGCCTTTCGACCAGCCGCCGGTGCATGTGGATGCCATCTGGCACCGGCGCGCCCAGCATGGGCATGCGCATGAGTGGCTGCGGACCGCGCTGTTGCGGTCGGCCGGAGCAGCCTTCGCTGGGTTCGATCCTCGGGCAGAAAGTGCCCGACTGACCGGCACTGTTTAGCGGATGACGCTGAGCCAAGCGCTGGCGGCAGCGCGCAGTTCCTGCGCGTGGTGAGCTCCGCGACCGGCACGCATGTCGGCGCTTTCCATCAGCGCAGCCGCGTGGCTGGCGGGGGCGTTGTCGCTGGAGGAACGGAAGAAACGGGCCACTTGGGCGATGAGGCTGAACATGGTGTTGCACGGCTTGTGGCCGTGCTCTGAGTGGTTGATGCTCCAAGATTAAGGGTTAACCCCAATAAAATAACCCAAACCTTATGCGCTTCATGCATGAGGCAATTCACCTAGACTGCCCCGACGATGAAGCTGCAACTGCTCTCCGATCTGCACCTGGAGTCCCACCCCCGCTTCCATGCCGAACCCGTCCCGGGCGCCGACATGCTGATTCTGGCGGGCGACATCGGCTCCTACCAGGAAGGCTCCCGCCTGACCGACACCGATTTCGGCCTGGGCCGTTTTTCGCCCCGCAACGGCTGGCCGGTGCCGGTGGTCTACGTGCCGGGCAACCACGAATACGACAACGCCGACTTCGACGAAACGCACGACCGGCTGCGCGCGCTCTGCCAGGAGCTCGACATCCAGTGGCTCGAGCGCGAAACCCTGGTCATCGACGGCATCCGCTTTGTAGGCACCACGCTCTGGGCCGATTTCGACGCGCTGGCCGAACCCACCGACGGTCTCACCGAGGCGCTCAAGAAGCGCGGCAAGGCGATGCGGGCCGCGGACTTCTATCTGGAAAAAGCAGCCACCATGCGTAACGGCGAAATCTTCTTGGCCGGCCCGCTGCGGGAGCAGGCGCTGCTGTGCCAGACCTGGCTCCAGCAGGCGCTGGCCGAGCCTTTCGACGGCACCACGGTGGCCATCACACACTTCGCACCGACCCTCGCCAGCGCCGATCCGCGTACGGCCTGACACCCGGCACGGCCGGCTTCTGCAACGCGCTCGACGAGCTGCTGCCCTCTGCAAAGCTGTGGCTGCACGGCCATCTGCACTGTCCTTTCGACTACGTGAAGAACGGCTGCCGCGTGGTCGCCAACCCGCTGGGCTACAAGCGCAACGGCGAGCAGGAAGGCTACCGCCCGGACCTGCTGATCGAGGTGCGCTGACCCCCTGCACCGCTGTAACGGCCGGCTACTGTCGCGCCACACACGCTGTGTAGACTGAATCGAGCCCATCCCGGAGAGCGTCATGACCCAACAACAACAGCAACAACGCCGCACGTTCCTTCAACACACGGCCGGCGCAGCGGCGGCGGTCGGCATGCTGTCCGTGCTGTCGAAGGCGCTGGTCCAAGCACCCGATGCGACCGGCCAAGCGATGGGCCAGCTGTCGATGGCTGAGATGTCGCGCCGCCTCGCCGCCGGATCGCTCAGCAGCAGCCAGCTGGTGGAAGAAGCGTTGGCCGCCATCCAGAACCCCGCAGGCGAAGGCGCGCGCACCTTCATCCAAGTGTACGCCGCATCGGCCCGCAGCACCGCGGCACGGCTCGATGCCGAGCGCAAGAGCGGCCGCGCGGCCGCCTCGCCGATTGCCGGCATCCCGATCTCGCTCAAGGACCTGTTCGACGAAGCCGGCGTCACCACGCTCGGCGGCTCCACGGTGCTGGTCGGCCAGCCGCCGGCGCCGCGCGATGCGATCGTGGTCGAGCGGCTGCGGCGTGCGGGCGCCATCGTGATCGGGCGTACCAACACGGTCGAGTTCGCCTACACCGGCCTCGGCATCAACCCGCACTACGGCACGCCGAAGAACGTCTACGACCGCGCGACCGGCCGCATCCCGGGCGGCTCGACCTCGGGCGGCGCCATCTCGGTGACCGACGGCATGGCGGCCGGCGCCATCGGCACCGACACCGGCGGATCGCTGCGCATTCCCGCGGCGCTCAACGGGCTGGTGGGCTTCAAGCCCACGCAGCGCCGCATTCCGCTCGAAGGCGTGATGCCGCTGTCGACCTCCTTCGATTCGGCCGGGCCGATGGCATGGACGGTCGAAGACTGCGCGCTGCTCGACGCCGTGCTGGCCGGCGAACTGTCGCGCCCACTCAAGGCGCTTTCGCTACGCGGCCTGCGCTTTGCGGTGCCCAGGACCTATTTCCAGGACGACCTCTCGCCGCCCGTGGCCACGGCTTTCGCGGCCGCGCTGGCCAAGCTCTCGGCCGCCGGCGCCACGGTGACCGAGCTGCCGATGACCGAGTTCGCGAAAGCGCCGACCATCAACCCGCGCGGCATGATCACCGCCTCGGAGGCCTACGCTTGGCATCGCGAGTTCATCAAGACAGGCGCCGCCAAGTACGACCCGCGCGTGCTGGCGCGCATCAAGACCGGCGAAACGATCACGGCGCCCGACTACCTGCAGCTGCAGTCGCTGCGCCGCCAGTTCATCCGCTCGATCAACACCGCAGCCGCCGGCTACGACGCGATGCTGATGCCCACCACGCCCGACATCGCCCCGCCGATCGCCGAGGTGCTGAAGGACGACGACACCTACTACCGCATCAACGGCCGCATGCTGCGCAACCCGTCTGTCGTGAACCTGTTCGATGGTTGTGCGCTGTCGGTGCCCTGCCACGAGACCGGTGCCGCGCCGGTCGGCCTGATGGTGACCGGCATCGGCAACACCGATCACCGGCTGCTGGCGGTGGGCGCGGCGGTGGGCGCGGCGGTGGAAGCCGTGGTGACGCCGCGGCGCGGTATCAACAGCTGACGGGCGCTCAGCGCGCAGCGATCCCGTCGAAGCAGGTAGCCAGCACCAGCTCGACGATCTGCTCGTCGCTCTGCAGGCCGCCGGCCTTGAGGAAACCCAGCACCGGATCGCAGGCGCGCGCGAACAGCGTGTAGAGCACGGCGATGGCCGGCAGCTTCGGGTTCAGCGTGCCATCGGCCTGGGCAGCCTGGATCCAGCCCCCGAGCACGTCGCTGATCTTGACCAGTCGGTCGAGATAGCCGCGGTTGTTCATCAGCGCGGCGCGCAGGGTCGAGTTCTGGTGCGGCAGCGAGGGCATCTCGCCGGCCAGTTGCACTTCCATCGCCCAGCGCACCACCGCGCGCAGCTTGTCGATCGGCTTCTGGTCGGCCGCCACCGAGGCCAGGAAGTCCTGCGTGCGCTGCATGAGCCGCACCATCGCGGCGGCCGCGAGATCTTCCTTGCTGGGAAAGTGCTTGTAGAGGCTGGCCTTGGCGATGCCGACGGAGGCCGCGACCTCATCGACCGTCATCGACTCGAAGCCCTTTTCTGCCAGCAGGCGGTTCGCGGTCTGCACGATGGCTTCTTTGCGGGCCTGCAGCATCTGTTCCTTGAACGAGGGTTTGGCGGGGGCTGCTGCGGCGGCGGTGTTCATGCGGAAAGTCTAGTCTTGACCGTCATTGGCCAGACGAAGCAGATGCCGAAATACCGTTCAGTCTTTTGCAGACTGAACGGTTCGACTCAGGTGTTGCGCCCTTTGGAGACGAGGCGGATGCCCGGCATCAGCTCGGCCGCGAGTTCGGGCCGCTCCAGCGCGTAGTCGAGGTTCATGCGAGCGATCTCGACGTGCTCTTCGCCCAGCGCCTGCGCGCGCGAGCCCTGCCCGCGCTCGATCGTCTGTACGATCGCATGGTGCGTGCGGTGCGCCTGGCGCATCCACTGCTGCCCCTCTTCCATCGACGATTGCATCGGCAGCATCGCGCTGGGCGCGGCGAAGGGCTGGCCGCCGAGCATGTCCATCACCCGCTTGAGCGCGAGGTTGCCGCAGCCTTCGACGATCAGTTTGTGGAAGCGGTCGTTCATCTCGACGTAGGCCGCGTAGTCCTCGATCTCCATGCTGGGCTTGTTCACGGCGCGGTCGCCGTCTTCCAGGCACTCTTTCAGGTCGCGCAGCAGCTGGCGCGGTGCACCGTCTTCGGCCAGCAGGCGTGCGGCAAAGCCTTCGATCACGCCGCGCACGCGGATCGCATCGGCCACCTCCTGCGAGGTGAAGCGGCGCATCTGGTAGCCGCCGCTGGGCGACTGTTCGATCAGGCCTTCGTGCTCGAGGCTGGCCAGCGCGAGGCGCACGGGGGTGCGCGAGGCTTCGAGCTTCTCGGCGATCGGAATCTCGGCCAGCCGCTCTCCGGGCACGAATTCACCCTTGAGAATCATGTCGCGCAGCTGCACGAGCACGCGGGATTGTTGAGAGTCCATCAGGAGGCGCCGGGAGCAGGAATGAGCGGATTCTAGGAGACAGGGCCGCCATTGCACGCAGCATATTTATCTTGGCTCGGTTGTTGCATGCACTTCTGCACAACATGTGTCAAAAACACACGCCATACTCAGCGTTAACCCTGATTTTTAGCGCCATGAACCCCAAATAGGGGCAAAACCGCAGATGAAAGTTTGACCGAGGCCGAGGATCACCAAGACAATGCATACAACTGCATGCAATATCTGCAGCCCTCTTCCTGAAGCACCCACGATGATCAGCGCCGAGCAAAACGATTTCATCACCCGCGTCGGACCCGGCGCCCTGCCGGCAAGCTGCTGCGCCGCTACTGGCAGCCGGTGGCCCTGGCCGACGAGCTGGCAGGCCCGCGCCCGGTCAAGCCCGTCAAGCTCATGGGCCAGGACTTCGTCCTGTTCCGCGACGAAAGTGGCCAGCTCGGCTGGCTCGACCGTGACTGCCCGCACCGCGGCGCCGACCTCGCCTTCGGCCGGCTCGAAAACGGCGGCTTGCGCTGCGCTTTCCACGGCTGGCTGTTCGACGCCAAGGGCAACTGCCTCGAAACCCCCGCCGAACCCGCCACCAGCAAGCTGTGCAGCCGCATCAAGCAGTCGGCCTATCCGGTGGTCGAGAAGAGCGGCGTGGTGTTCGCCTACATCGGCGAGGGCGAGCCCCCCGCCTTCCCCGAGTTCGACTGCTTCGTCGCACCCGACAGCCACACCTTCGCGTTCAAGGGCCTCTTCGAATGCAATTGGCTGCAGGCGCTCGAAGTGGGCATCGACCCTGCGCACGCCTCGTACCTGCACCGCTTCTTCGAGGACGCGGACACCTCCGAGAGCTACGGCAAGCAGTTCCGCGGCGCCTCGGCCGACTCCGACATGCCGATCACCAAGGTGCTGCGCGAGTACGACCGGCCCGAGATCAGCGTGGAGCCGACCGACTACGGCTTCCGCCTGAAGGCACTGCGCAAGCTGTCCGAAGACACCACGCACGTGCGCGTGACCAACGTGGTGTTCCCGCAGGCCTTCGTGATCCCGATGAGCGCCGAGATGACCATCTCGCAATGGCACGTGCCGGTCGACGACACGCACTGCTACTGGTACGCCATCTTCACGAGCTTCACCGGCCCGGTCGACAAAGAGCAGATGCGCGACCAGCGCCTGAAGCTCTACGAACTGCCCGACTACACCTCGCGCAAGAACAAGCGCAACAACTACGGCTACAGCGTCGACGAGCAGCTGACCGAAACCTACACGGGCATGGGCGACGACATCAACGTGCACGACCAGTGGGCGGTGGAGTCGCAGGGCGCCATCCAGGACCGCACGCGCGAGCACCTGGGCAGCACCGACAAGGGGATCATTGCCTACCGCCGCGTGCTCGTGAAAGCCATCGAGGCCACGCTGGCCGGAGAGAGCGCGCCGATGCTGATCGACGCCGCGCAGGCCAGCACGATGACCGGGCCACCGTCCATCGACGGCATCGGCAACGTCGTCGACGAAGCGGCCACCGAGACCTACTGGCAGGAGGCCGACCGCGCCCGTCGCCTGAAGTCCGATTGGGCCTCCGCACGGCTCGCCGCCTGAGCACGCGCCATGAGCAGCAGCAACACCAACACATTCGTCGACCGCTTCGGCCTCTGGTCCGACGACCAGCATGCGCAGGCCCGCGAACTGGTGCGCCGCATCGACAGCAGCGAGGTCGACGTGGTCCGCTTCGCCTGGCCCGACCAGCACGGCCTGCTGCGCGGCAAGACCCTGGTCGCCAGCGAGGCGCGCTCGGCCCTGTGGGAAGGCGTGAACCTCACCTCCACGCTGCTCGCCAAGGACACCTCGCACAAGACCGTGTTCCCGGTGTTCAGCGCGAACGGCGGCTTCGCCATCGAGGGCCTGCAGGGCGGTGCGGATTCACCATCGTGGCCGACCCCGCCACCTTCAAGGTGCTGCCCTGGGCGCCGCGCACCGGCTGGATCTGTGCGATGCCTACATGGCGGACGGCAAGCCCTGCCCGTTCGCGACGCGGCAGATCCTGCAGCGAGCGGTGCAGCAGCTCGACGACCTGGGGCTCGACTTCGTCGCCGGCCTCGAAGTGGAGTTCCACGTCTTCAAGCTCGAGGACGCGCGCATGGGCCTGGCCGATTCGGGCCAGCCTGGCGAACCGCCGCGCGTGTCACTGCTCTCGCACGGCCACCAGTACCTGACCGAGCTGCGCTACGACCGCGTCGACGGACTGATGGAGCTGCTGCGCTCGAACCTGATCGCGCTCGGCCTGCCGCTGCGCTCGCTGGAAATCGAGTTCGGCCCCAGCCAGTTCGAGCTGCCCTTCGGGCCGACGGCCGGCGTCGTGCCTGCAGACACCATGGTGCTGCTGCGCAGCGCGATCAAGCAGATCTGCCAGCGCGCCGGGCTGCACGCCACCTTCATGTGCCGGCCGAAGATCCCGAATGTCATGTCGAGCGGCTGGCACCTGCATCAGTCTCTGCGGCGCAAGAGCGACGGCGTGAACGCGTTCATGCCCGAGGCCGCGGGCCAGGACCTGAGCGAGATCGGCATGCACTACCTCGGCGGCCTGAAGGCGCATGCCTGCGGTGCTGCCGCGCTGGCGAGCCCCACGATCAACGGCTATCGCCGTTATCGCCCCTTCTCGCTCGCGCCCGACCGCGCCATCTGGGCGCGCGACAACCGCGGCGCGATGCTGCGCGTGCTCGGCGGCGTGGGCCAGAGCGCCTCGCGCATCGAGAACCGCATGGGCGAGCCGACGGCCAATCCGTACCTGTACCTCGCGTCGCAACTGTTCTCGGGGCTCGACGGCATCCGCAACAAGATCGACCCCGGTCCTTCCGCTGATGCGCCGTATGAAACGCCGGCAGAGCACCTGCCTCGCTCCTTGAGCGATGCCCTCGCCTGCCTGCGCAAGGACGAGATGCTCAACACGCAGATGAGCAAGGTCTTCATCGACTACCTGTGCCACATCAAGGAAGCGGAAATCGCCCGCTTCAACCTCGAAGTCAGCGAGTGGGAACACCGCGAGTACTTCGACATGTTCTGACTCCCACATGCCCACGATCCACTACATCCTCAAGGACGGCACCACGCGCGCGGTCGACGCCAAGGTCGGCGCCAGTGTGATGGAGACCGCCATTCGCGGCAACGTGCGCGGCATCGATGCCGAATGCGGCGGCTGCTGTTCCTGCGCCACCTGCCACGTCTACGTGGACGACGCCTTCGCCGAACTGCTGCCGCCACCCGACGACATGGAAAGCGCATTGCTGGACGCCGTCGCGTCCGAGCGCCTGCCCAATTCGCGGCTGAGCTGCCAGCTCAACGTGACCGCGGCCTTCGACGGCCTCACCGTGCGCGTTCCACAGACACAGGTCTGACGCACACTCGCTCGCTCCGCACACATCCATTCCACCTGAAAGGAGTTTTTCCATGACGACGATGACGAAGAGAACCGTTCTCTCGACCCTCTTGCTCGCCGGCTTCGGCATGCTGGGCACCGTGGCCGCGCAGGCTGCCGACGAGCCGCTGCGCATCGGCCTCATTGCCACCTACTCCGGCCCCTACGCCGACTACGGCCGCCAGTTCGACGCCGGCATCGCGCTCTACCTCAAGGAGCACGGCGGCAAAGTGGGCGGGCGCACCGTCGAGGTCATCAAGAAGGACACCGCCGGCCCCGCACCCGACGCCGCCAAGCGCATCGCGCAGGAGCTGGTCGTGCGCGACAAGGTGAGCATCCTCACCGGCCTGGACTTCAGCCCCAACGCGTACGCCGTGGGCGCCATCGCCACGCAGGCCAAGATCCCGACCATCGTGATGAACGCGGCATCGTCGGCCATCACCAACAGCTCGCCCTACATCGCGCGGCTGTCGTTCACCGTGCAGCAGGTCACCGACCCGATGGCGCGCTTCATGCTGAAAGATGGCATCAAGGACGCCTACACGGTCGTGGCCGACTACGCCTCGGGCGTCGATGCCGAGACCGCCTTCAAGAAGACCTTCACCGCCGGCGGCGGCAAGGTCTCGGGCGAAGTGCGCACGCCGATGAACAACCCCGACTTCTCGGCGTATGTGCAGCGCATCAAGGACGCCAAGCCCCAGGCCGTGTTCTTCTTTTTTCCCTCGGGCGTGATGCCGCCGGCTTTCCTGAAGGTATGGAAGGAGCGCGGCATGGAGCAGGCCGGCATCAAACTCTACGCCACCGGTGAAGCCACCGACGACAGCTACCTCGACGCCACCGGCGACGTGGCGCTCGGCCTCGTCACCAGCCACCACTATTCGTTCGCGCACCCCTCGCCGAAGAACCAGAAGTTCGTGAAGGACTTCGCCGCCGACAACGGCACCAAGCTGCGCCCGAGCTACTTCGCCGTGACCGCCTACGACGCCATGGCCGCGATCGACCTGACGCTTGCTAAGACCAAGGGCGACGCCAGCGGCGACAAGTTCATGGACGCCCTGCGCGGCCTGCGTTTCGAAAGCCCGCGCGGCCCGATCGAGGTCGACCCGCTCACGCGCGACATCGTGCAGACCGTCTATATCCGCAAGACGGAGCGCGTGAACGGCCAGCTGGTGAACGTGGAGTTCGACAAGTTCGACCGCGTGAAGGACCCGGCCAAGGAAAGCTCGAACTAACAGGCTGGCGCGTCGGCAGGCAGCAGCAACAGGAGGCCCATGGGCATCGTGATCTTCGACGGGGTGGCCTACGGCATGCTCCTGTTCCTCATCGGCGTTGGCTTGTCCATCACGATGGGGCTCATGAATTTCGTCAACCTCGCGCACGGCAGTTTCGCGATGGTGGGCGGCTATGCGGCGAGCGTGCTGATGAACCAGTGGGGCGTTGGCTTCGGCCTGTCGCTCGCTGCCGCCTTCGTGGCTGCAGCGCTGGTGGGCGCGGTGCTGGAGTTCGTGTTCTACCGTCGGCTGTACCGGGCGCATCCGCTCGACCAGGTGCTGCTGTCGATCGGCGTGGTGTTCGTGTCGATCGCAGTCTTCACGTATTTCTTCGGGCCGACGATGCAGCCGTTCACGCTGCCGCCGGCGCTCGACGGGCAGGTTTCCATCGGCGGACTCGAAGTGGGTCGCTATCGCCTCTTCCTGATCGTCTGCGGCGTGGCTGTACTCGCTGCGCTGCTGCTGGTGCTGGGCAAGACCCGCTACGGCGCGATGGTGCGCGCGGCGGTCGACAACCAGCGCGTGGCGGGCGGCACCGGCATCCACGTGCAGCGCTTGTTCTTTCTGACCTTCTCTCTGGGCTGCGGCCTCGCCGGACTGGGCGGCGCACTCAGCCTGGGCATGCTGGGGCTGGAGCCTTCGTTTCCGCTCAAGTACCTCGTCTACTTTTTGATGGTGGTCTGCGTGGGCGGCGCGGGCACCGTCACCGGACCGTTCATCGCGGCGCTGCTGGTCGGCATCGTCGACGTGGCGGGCAAGTACTACTGGCCTGAAGCGGGCGCCTTTCTCATCTACGTCTTCATGATCGTCATGCTGCTAGTGCGGCCCAACGGCATCGTCGCGAAGAAGGGGCTCGCATGAAAGGCCTGACCCTGACCATCTCCCCCGTGCAGTTGCGAATCGCCGAAGTCGCGTTCTGGCTCGCGCTCGCATCGAGCTTCTTCCTGCTGCCCGACAAGCTCACGCTGATGAGCCAGATCATGATCTTCGGGCTGTTCGCCGTGTCGCTCGACATGGCGCTCGGCTACGCAGGCATCCTCACCGTCGGCCATGCGGCCTTCTTCGGCGCGGGCGCCTATGCCGCCGGCCTGCTCGCCAAGTACGGCTGGAGCGAACCCTTCACCGGCCTTGTGTTTGCGCTGGTCGTCAGCGGCCTGCTGGGCTACGCGCTGAGCTACCTCGTGGTGCGCGGCGCCGACCTCACGCGGCTGATGATCACTATCGGCGTGTGCGTGCTGCTGTACGAACTGGCCAACCGGCTCTCGGGCATCACCGGTGGCACCGATGGCCTGCAGGGCGTGGTGATCGCACCGGTGCTCGGCTTCTTCGAGTTCGACCTCTACGGCAAGACCGCGTTCTGCTACGCCTTCGGCGTGGTGCTCGCGATGTTCCTGCTGGTGCGACTGGTGCTGCGTTCGCCCTTCGGCTTGACGCTGCGCGGCATCCACGACAGCCGCAAGCGCATGACGGCCATCGGCTCGCCAGTCGAGGCGCGGCTGCGCATGGCGTACGCGTTCTCGGCCGCGGTGGCCGGCGTGGCGGGTGCGCTGCTCGCACAGACCACGCAGTTCGTCGGCATCGAATCGATCGGCTTCAACCGCTCGGCCGAAGTGCTGATCATCCTGGTGCTCGGCGGCACGGGGCGCCTGTACGGCGGGATGATCGGCGCCATCGTCTACCTGCTGGTGCACGACTGGTTCGCGGACGTGAACCCGCAGTACTGGATGTTCTGGCTCGGCATCTTCCTGATCGCGGCTGTCATGCTGGAGCGCGGCGGGATCATGGGGGCGCTCTCGCGCTTCGTGCGGATGGGGAAGGCGCGATGAGTTCCACGACCACGCACACCCTGCGCACGCACGATCTCGGCATCCGCTTCGGTGCCTTCCAGGCGGTGAGCGAGGTGAACCTCTCGCTCGAACCCGGCGCGCGGCAGGCGCTGATCGGACCCAACGGCGCCGGCAAGACCACGCTCATCAACCTGCTCACCGGTGTGTTCAAGCCCACGAGCGGATCGATCCACATGGGCGACCGCGACATCACCCGCCTCTCCGGCGACAAGCGCGCCCGCATGGGCCTGGCGCGCACCTTCCAGATCAACACGCTGTTCCCGAGCCTCACGCCGCTGCTGTCGGCGGTGCTCGCCATCAGCGAGCGAGAAGGGCTGGGCGCCACCTGGTGGCGGCCACTCAAGGGCTGCACGGCGGTGTTCGACGAAGCGCATGCGCTGCTCGGCACGCTGAAGCTCGACAGCCTCGCGGACGTACCCGTCTCCGAGCTGGCCTACGGCAAGCAGCGCCTGCTCGAGATCGCGCTCGCGCTCGCGGCCAAGCCCCGCATCCTGCTGCTCGACGAGCCCGCGGCCGGTGTCCCCGAAGACGAAAGCGGCGAGCTCTTCGAAGCCATCGCCGCACTGCCGGACGACATCAGCGTGCTCTTCATCGAACACGACATGAAGCTCGTCTTCCGCTTCTCGCGCCGCATCTCGGTGCTGGTGGGTGGACGCATCCTCACCGAAGGCACACCCGCCGAGATCGGCGCCGACCTGCGCGTGCGCGAGGTCTATCTGGGAAGCTCACATCGCCATGTCTGAAGTGCTCGCTTTCGACCACGTCACGGCCGGCTACGGCAACGCCGTGGTGCTCGACCGTCTCGGCTTTTCCTTGCAGCAGGGCGAAAGCCTCGCCATCCTCGGCCGCAATGGCGTGGGCAAGACCACGCTGCTCGAAACGCTGATGGGCATCACGCGCGTGATGCAGGGCGCGATCCGCTGGCAGGGCGCGGACATCACGCGCTGGCCCTCGCACCAGCGCGTGCGCGCGGGCCTGGGCTGGGTGCCGCAGGAGCGCGAGGTGTTCCCCTCGCTCACTGTCGAAGAGAACCTCACGGTGATCGCACGGCTGGGCGGCTGGAACCTGAAGCGCGTCTACGAGTTCTTCCCGCGCCTGCGCGAGCGGCGCGGCAACTACGGCAACCAGCTCTCGGGCGGCGAGCAGCAAATGCTGGCCATCGGCCGCGCGCTGATGACCAACCCGAAGCTTCTGCTGCTCGACGAGCCGATGGAAGGCCTCGCGCCGATCATCGTGGAAGAGTTGTCCGCCGCGATCCGCCGGCTGTGCGAATCGGAAGGCCTGGCGTCGATCGTGGTGGAACAGCACCCGGTGCTGGCGCTGGAGATGACGCACCGCGCGATCGTGCTGGAGCGCGGCACCGTGGTGCATGCCGGTTCGAGCAGCGAGTTGGCGACGGACCAGGAATTGCTTGAAGGCCTGCTGGGCGTCGGGGTCTGATTGTCACCACACTGCGGAGCTGGCTGTGACGGGCCGCTGGTGTTGCCGCTGGAGGGCGGAGATGCATTCGGGGTGCGTGCGCAGGACACCGGGTGCTCCCCTCCGCGAATGTCCCCCGCTTCGCTCCTCCTTTATTTCGCTGCGGGGAGCACCCGGTGCCCTGTGCACGAGGGCAGGCGGCTGGTGTGCGGCCGATCAACAAGTGCTCTGAGCGATCACGCCGGCGGTGT
>CAMATD010000142.1 GCA_945860785.1 Variovorax sp. YR752
CTTCAGGTGGCGGCCTTCAGGTGGCGGCCTTCAGGTGGCGGCCTTCAGGTGGCGGCCTTCAGGTGGCGGCCTTCAGGTGGCGGCCTTCAGGTGGCGGCCTTCAGGTGGCGGCCTTCAGGTGGCGCTGGGCGCCGACATCCGCATCGTGGCGCCCGACACCAGGCTGTCGGTGATGGAAATCAAGTGGGGCCTGGTGCCCGACATGGCCGGCATGGTGCTGATGCGCGAACTGGCGCGCAGCGACGTGGTGCGCGAGCTCACCTTCACGGGGCGCATCTTTTCGGGCGAAGAAGCGCTGCAGATCGGCTTTGCCACGCGCCTCTCGGCCGACCCGCTGGCCGAGGCCCTGCGGATGGCCCACGAGATCGCCGGCAAGAGCCCCGACGCCATCCGCGCCGGCAAGCGCTTGCTCAACGCCTCCCTGGCGCAGAGTGCCGCAGAGCTGCTGATGGCCGAATCGGTCGAACAGAAGGCATTGATCGGCAGCGCGAACCAGACCGAAGCCGTGAAGGCCAACATCGAGCGGCGCGTGCCGCAATTCAGGGCCCCTTCCTCCAGTTGATGCGATGGCACGCGGCGTGACCGGGCGCGTCGGGTTCGACGCGCGGCATGCGCGTGCCCGGTCGGTTTGTCAGCCCTTTGTTTGCGAAATCCTTCTGCGCTTCCAGACCCTCGGACACAACCCGAATGGCGCGCGGGGTATCTGTGTGTAAGAATTAAGTAGTTGTTTTGCGGGGAAGATCAAGGGAAATGGAGTCACTTTGTGTGCAGAAGGTCACGCCTTGCCATGGCGTAGGCCCTTGGGAGGATGGCTCCTGAGGGCACAGTCATCAACAATCGAACGCTTTGCCTAGCGACGGCGATCCTGCATGTCGACGACCACGTTTTTTTGCAACCTCAGTGTGCCCATTCTGGTGGGCGAGGATCGCTACAAGTACATCCCCATCGTTGGGGTTTTTCGCAGCATTCCATTCGATCAGGTCGATGAGTGGGTGATGCACCCCGACGGCGGCCCGCGCAGCGATCGCGAACTCGCGGCCGAAGTTCTTGTCGAGATCCGCAAGCCGCTCGGCACGAGTGGACGCACAGCGCCGCACGCTTTTGACGTGGCCGATATCCTGCAACTGGATCGCGCGGCCGCGATCGTCGTGTCGACCTACCTCGCGGCACTGCCCCGCGTTTGACCCCCTCCCGCACCTGAACAGGGCATGCCGCTGCTCGTTGTCAGGACGCAATCGCTCCCACCGCCCAATAGAACGTCGGCCTTGCTCCGTTGAGCAGGTGATCCCCGACCACGCGCCCCTTGTAGATCGTGGGGTTGTGCGACGCCAGCGTGCGCGCGTTGCGCCAGTGGCGGTCGAGGCGGCGGTCTTCCTGCAGGGCCGAGGCGCCTCCGATGTCGAAGAGCCGGGTGCCGGCCTGGAGCACCGCGTCGACGATGCCGGCCTGGGCCTTGGCGGTGTTGAGCTCCACCTCGAACAGCAGGCTGTCGGGAACGGCTTCGCCACGCTGGCGGAAGCGATCGACCTCTCCCAGGCCACGCGCCACGGCCTGCACGGTCGAGGCTGCGATGAAGGCGGTGCTCGCGAGCTGGCCGATCACCTGCTGCACCAGCGGATCTTCGCGCGGCGTGTTGCCGCTGCCGTGGCTGTAGACGCGCTTGCGCGGCTGCACGAAGGCGACCGCGTCGCGCACGATGGCGCGTGCAATGCCGGCGAGCGTGGCGAGGTGCGTCAGCTGGAAGTGCGCGGTGAGCGGTGTCGGCTGGTCACGGACGTAGAGCAGCACGTTCTCGGGCTTCACCCGCACATTCCGGAAGCGCGTGGTGCCCGATGCGCTCAGGCGCTGGCCGAAGCCGCGCCAGTCGTCGACGCGCTCCACGCCTTCTGCCTCTGCAGGCACGAGCGCGATCACGCGGTCGCTGCTGCCGTCGGCGTTCAGGCGCTGGGCTGCCACCGAAATCCAGTCGGCGTAGAGGGTGCCCGTGCTGTAGTACTTGTCGCCATCGAGCCGCCAGGCCGTGCCGTCGTGCGACAGCGTGGTCTGCAAGGCGCCGAGCGCGCCTTCGCCAAGCTCGGTGGTGGCGTTGCCGAAGACCACGCCCTCCGCCGCGAGGCGCATCCACGGCCCATGCAGCGCCGGATCGA
This sequence comes from Variovorax sp. YR752, assembly GCA_945860785.1. GTDB lineage: Bacteria > Pseudomonadota > Gammaproteobacteria > Burkholderiales > Burkholderiaceae_C > Variovorax. The sequence goes on from CAMATD010000142.1 coordinate 2,148, forward strand.
TCTCCGCGAAGAGCCGCTCGATGAAGCCGAAATGCGCACGCAGGATCTGCGGCAGGTTGGAGTCGGCTTCGCCGAGCTCGATGAGCAGGTCGTACAACTGCTCGACCGAGGCGCCCAGACCGCCATGCTCGACGGGCACGCGCAAGGCGCCGAAGCGCGCGGCGTTGAGCCAGGCCACGGCTTCATAAGCCAGCTCGCGCTCGTTCTCGCGCTGCGCCGCATGCTCGGCGATGCGATGAAAGATGGGGCGAAAACGCTCGAGGAGCTGTTGCGGGGAGGGCGCTGCCGGCGCAGCGTCGGCGCGCGTCAAGCGCGGCGTGTCTTGGATGATGGCCATTGGAGCCGGACTGTGCCCCGATGGCACCTGTCTTGGGAAATACGCTTTCCGAGTTTCCTTATGCCGCACGCAATGGAGGGGCGCGCCTATCGCTTTCCGCGCGCATCGACCGGCCAGATCGCCACCAGCGCGCCGCCTTCGACCACGTGATAGACATCGTGCAGGTTCACCGTCGGATCGCAATGCGGCGTCACGAACTCGATGCGCGTGCCCAGCGCGGGGCGCGGCCCCGCCGGCATCAGCTTGCCGTGCTCGTCGCCGAAGAAGGCATAGCGGCTCGCGGGATCGGCGCCGCGCGCGACGAGCAGCACGCCGCTGTCGGTGGCGAAGCACTTGGTGCCGCCGTCGACCGTGACCCACTCCGCCGCATTGGTGCTGACCACGGCCGTCTGCACGAGCAGTGCCACCTCGAAGGGCGAAGGCTCGGTGCCGGCGGCCAGCACTTGCGTGTATTCCGCGTCCATGAAGACATAGGAGCCAGCCTGCAGTTCGGTGAACGCGTTCTGCTCCGAGTCGAGGTCGTGGGTGCCGGTGCCGGCGCCCGTGACGATTTCGAAATTCAAACCCCGGCGCCTGGCCGCCGCGACGATGCCCGCCACGGTTTCGCGCAAGCCGGCGGCCGCGGCGCTGCGCTGCTCGCGCGCCACGATGTGCTGGAGGTTGCCCGCATAGGCCTGCAGGCCACGCAGCCGCAGGCGCGGCTCGCCGGCAATGGCGGCGGCGAGCGCGAGCACCTGCGCCTCGTTCGCGGCGCCGGTGTGGTTGTAGCCGGCGCCGTAGTCGACCAGCACGTCGAGCGGATGCAGCAGCCCGGTCGCGGCCCGGGCCAGGTCGGCCGCGTTGGCCAGGTTGTCGACCATCACCATGACGCCGCCGGGCACCGCGTGCTCCGCCAGCCTGATCAGGCGCGCGATCTTGCTCGGCGTGACGGCGGGCGAGGTGATCAGCACGCTGCGGATGCCGCCGTCGACCATGACCTCCGCTTCGCCCATCGTGACGCAGCTCACGCCGACGGCGCCCGCGGCCATCTGGCGCCGCGCGATCTCGACCGACTTGTGGGTCTTGACGTGCGGCCGAAGCCCGATGCCGCGTGCCTTGGCAAAGGCGGCCATGCGTTCGATGTTGCGGGTCATTGCGGGCAGGTCGATCAGCAGTGCGGGCGTGTCCAGCAGATGGCGGCCGCCGGGAACGCCGATCAGCGGCGCATTGACTTGCAGGGGTCTGGGCATTGTTTGTCTTCTTTCGTTCTTTGAATGTGCGATGCAGGGACGCATGCGTTGTGAAATGATCGCATCGAAATGTTCGCACGATCCGTTGGAGACGAGGCCCTCGGTGTCGTCCCAGATCGGGCCGCGCCGGGCCGCACGCTGGCGGATCGCCGTCATGTCGTAGTCGGCCGGAAGCCGGTGCGAATACTGCATCGCAAACATCGTTGTGCTCCTTGTGTGAATGGTCACGGGGAGCTTGCGCGCGCGTGCATGCAGCAAGAAGAGGGCGCCCGGTATAGCTGTGATGCGCCGCCGCAATCATTCGCGGCAATGAGAATTATTCTCTATAATAAAAAGTTCTACCCCGGTTCTCGCCGTCCCACCTTCCCATGCCCGCACGCTCTCAAGTGCTGCTGCTCGCGACCTTTCGCGATGTCTACCAAGACCTCGTGCGCTTCCTGACGCACCGGATCGGCAGTCGGCAGGACGCGCTCGAGCTGGTGCACGAGACCTGGCTGCGGCTTGCCGAGCGCCGGCCGGTCGCCGCTTCTCCGGCGGTCGCCGCGGCGCCGGCCGAGCCCGATCCGTCCATGCTGCGTGCCTACGTCTACACGGTCGCCGAAAACCTCGCCATCGATCACCTGCGTCGGGGCCAACGCACCGCGGCGCGCTTTGCACCCGAGAGCGCCGTGCCCTTCGAAGGCGAGAGCGGCACCCACGACGCCGCCGACGCCTATGCCTACCGGCAAGCCATCGCGGCCATCGACGATTCGCTGACGTAACTGCCCGAGCGCTGCCGCGACATCTTCTGGGCGCACCGGCTCGAAGGCATCGGCCATACCGAGCTCGCCGAGCGCCACGGCATCTCGGTGAAGACGGTGGAGCGCGAGGTGATGCGCGCCATGGACAGCGTCGAAGAGGCCATGCACCGTTGGCGCGGCGACGCGATTCCCGCGCGCAACGGGCGCCGCCGCGCCTTGTCCGCGTTGCTGGGGTGTGCCAGCATGGCCGCGGGCAGCACTGCGATCTGGCAAGCCTGGCGCCGCTGGGTGCCCGAGTTCGACGCCACCCTGGCGACGGCGGCGGGCCGGCTGTCGACGCAGTCGCTGCCCGACGGCAGCGTCATGACGCTCGATGCGATGAGCCGCGCCAACGTGGCCTATTTCGCCGGCCGCAGGCACGTCGACCTGCTGGCCGGCACCGCATTCTTCAGCGTGGTGCGCGACGCCGGGCGGCCCTTCCAGGTCGATGCCGGCGGCGTGCAGGTGACGGTGCTGGGCACGCGCTTCGAGGTGTCGCTGCAGCAGCAGGGCGACGTGCGCGTGGCGGTCGCGTCGGGCCGGGTGCGCGTGCGGCAGCAGGACGGCCTCGAACATGAACTCCTGGCGGGCGATGCGCTGCAGATATCGCCCGGCACCTCGGCGAAGCTGCAGCGCGTGGCACTGGGCGCGGTGGCGTCGTGGCGCGACGGTTGGCTCGACTTCGACAACATTCCCCTCGGTGAAGCGGTCGAGCGCCTGGCCCGCTACAGCACGTACCCGTTGCGCGTCGCACCCGATGCCGCCAGCCTGCCCGTGCTGGGGCGCGTGCGCATCGCGGACAGCGGAGCCTGGATCCGCCTGCTGCCCGGCATCCTGCCGGTGCGGGTGACCGAGCGCGCAGACAGGGCGCTCGTCGTTTCGCGGCGCTGAATTTTTTCGGTGGGCGGCGTGAGGGAATCGCCGCGCTGGTTCGTATCAGTACAGGAAGCCTCATTTCTCGAGATCGCTTTTTCGACTGAAACGCACACACCGTCATGCCCCTTCACCGACTCCTGGCCACTGCATCCGCGCTCGCGCTGGTGACGCAACTTTCCATGGCGGCAGGTGCCCGCGCCGGACCGCGCGGCCGCGGATTTCAGCCTGCCGGCCCAGCCGCTCGACAAGGCACTGGCTGAATTCGCCCGCCAGGCCGGCCTGCAGCTGATGGCTGCGCCCGACCTAGTCCAGGGCCGGCAGGGCAGGGATGTCCGGGGCAGGCAGCCCGTGCCGGCCGCGCTCGAAGAGCTGCTGCGCGGCAGCGGCCTGCGCGGGCGCGTGGATGGGTCCACGTTGATCATCGAGCGCACGCCCGCGGTGGTGGAGACCTCCACGCTGGGAACGATCACCGTCCGCGCCGCCGCGGAAACCGCCACCGGCCCGGTGTCCGGCTACGTGGCCCGGCGCAGCGCCACGGCGGGCAAGACCGACACGCCGCTGCTCGAAACGCCGCAGGCCGTGACCGTGATCGGCCGCGAGCAGCTCGACGTGCAGGGTGCGCGTTCGCTGATCGATGCGGTGCGCTATGCGCCCGGCGTTGCAGCCGGCAACGACCCGGTCGAAAACCGTTTCGCCTCGCTGCGCATCTGCGGCTTCGCGCCCACGCTGTATGTCGACGGCATGGAGCGGCCCTCGGGCGCGAGCCAGTTTGGGCGACCGATGGTCGACACCGCGATCGTCGAGCGCATCGAGGTGCTGCGCGGTCCGTCGTCGTCGCTGTACGGCCAGGTGCCACCCGGTGGCATGGTCAATTTCGTGAGCCTGATGCCGCCGGAAGACCCGACCCGCACGGTGCAGGTCGGCGTCGACGGGCACGGCCGGCGGCAGCTCGGCGTGGACCTCGGCGGCCCGATCGACGACGAAGGCCGCCTCTCGTACCGGCTGACCGCGCAGGGCTACGAAGGCGGCATGCAGATCGATCGCGTCGACGAGCGCCGCAATCTCATTGCCCCCTCGTTCACCTTCCGGCCCGACGCCAAGACCACGCTCACGCTGCAAGGCCTCTACCAGCAGGACGCCAGCGGCACCAAGATCCAGTTCCTGCCGGCCAGCGGCACGCTGCGGCCCAACCCCTACGGCCGCATTCCCTACGGCACTTTCGTCGGCGAGCCCGGGCAGGACAGCTACAGGCGCCGGCAGCAGTGGTGGGGCTATGCCTTCGAACACCGCTTCGACGACACCTGGACCTTCCGCCAGAAACTGCGCTACACCAAGCTCGACACCGACCTGCTCTCGGCCATCGGCGCGGGCCTGCGCAACGACATGCGCACGCTGAACCGGCAGTCCTTCAGCATCGCCGAGAACGCGGAGTCGGCCACCATAGACAACCAGCTGGAGGCGCGCTTCGCCACCGGCGCGCTGACGCACACGCTGCTCGCCGGGCTCGATGCGCGCCGCGCGTCGACCGACAACACGAGCGCCTTCGGCAGCGCATCGCCGATCGACGTCTTCGCGCCGGCGCGCGTCAGCGCCAGCACCATGCAGAGCCAGACGCAGACCGGCTTCTACCTGCAGGACCAGATGGCCCTGGGCCCCTGGCGCCTCACGCTCAGCGGCCGGCACGACAAGGTCGACTCGCGCCTGACCAACCGCATCACGAACAGCGTGCGCGAGCAGGACGACGCGGCCGATTCGGGCCGCATCGGCCTCAACTACCTGTTCGACTCGGGCCTCGCGCCTTATGTGGCCTGGTCGAAGTCGTTCCAGCCCACGCTCGGCGTCGGCTTCGACGGCGAGGCCTTCAAGCCCACGCGCGGCGAGCAGGTGGAGGCCGGCATCAAGTACCAGCCCGCGGGCTCGAAGCTCTCGATCAACGCGGCGGTGTTCGACCTCAAGCAGCGCAATGCGACCACTGCCGATCCGCAGCACCCCACCTTCAGCATCCAGACCGGCGGCGTGCGCTCGCGCGGCTTCGAGTTCGATGCCACGGCTGAGCTCGCAAGGGGGCTGAACCTGATCGCGACCTACTCGTACACCGACGCGAGCGTCACCGCCAGCAACGGTCCCGACCTCGGCAAGCAGGTCATCACTGTGCCGCGCCACCAGGCGGGGCTGTGGATGGACTACATCCTTTGCCGACGGTGTGATGGCCGGCTGGACCGTGGGCGGCGGCGTGCGCTATTTCGGCGCGACCTGGGGCGACTCCGCCAACACGCTGCGCATTCCAGCGCTACACGCTGGTCGATGCCGTGCTGCGCTATGACCTCGGCCGTCTCGGCCCGAGCCTGCGCGGCGCGCAGTTCACGCTCAACGTCAGCAACCTGTTCGACAAGTACTACGTCGCCACCTGCGCCAGCACCGCGAGCTGCCAACTGGGCGCGAGTCGCGCGGTGTCGGCCAGCGTGCGCTACAGCTGGTGACGCGGATGTCCACCGAAGCGGCAACAGGTGGCAGGCCGTGGGACCGCCTGCGTTCAGGCGGGGGTATGCGGTCCATCGCTGGACCAGCCTGATCTGCACGCTGTTCCTGCTGATCCTGTGCCTCACGGGCCTGCCGCTGATCCTCAAGGAAGAGATCGGCGTCTGGAGCGGCAGCACCGTCGAGCCGCCGCCGATGCCGGCCGGCACGCTGCGCATCGGGCTCGACCGCATCGTGGCCGACGCGCAGGCGAAGCGGCCGCAGGATGCGATCCGCTACATCTCGCAGAGCGACGATTCGCCCGCCTGGTTCGTCACGCTGGGCGCCACGCCCGATTCGGCCAATGCCACGGCGGTCTACAAGTACGACGCGCGCACCGGCGCGCTGCTGCGCGACATCGAACAGCGCAGCGGCTTCATGTACGTGGTGCGCGCGCTGCACGTGGAGCTTCTGTCGGGTCTGCGGGGCACCTTGTTCCTGGGTGCGATGGGGCTGGCCTTCGTGCTCTCCATCGTCTCGGGCGTGGTGATCTATGGGCCCTACATGCGCAAGCTGCGCTTCGGCAGTGTGCGCCGGCAGCGCACGCGCCGGCTCTACTGGCTCGACGTGCACAACCTCACGGGCATCGTCGCGGCGCTGTGGATGCTGGTGGTCGGCGTCACCGGCGTGGTCAACACGCTGGCCACGCCGATGCTGCTGTACTGGCAGCGCACCGAGGTACTCTCGATGACGGCGGCGTGGCGTGGTGAGCCGCCCGTGCGCAAGGCTGACATGGTCCAGCGTGCGGCCGACACCGCGCTGGCGGCCGCGCCGGGCATGGACATTTCGTTCATCGGCTTTCCCGGCAGCCGCTTCTCGTCGCCGCACCACTACATGGTCTTCATGCGCGGCAACACGCCGCTCACCGAGCGGCTGCTGCGGGCCGTGATGGTCGATGCGGAAACCGGCGGGCTCACCGCCACGCGAAGCCTCCCCTGGTACCTGAGCGCGCTGCTGCTGTCGCAACCGCTGCATTTCGGGGACTACGGCGGCCTGCCGCTGCAGATCATCTGGATCGCGCTGGACCTGGTCACGATCTTCGTGCTGGGCTCGGGCGTCTACCTCTGGCGCAAGCGCGCCGCACCGCCATGAGCGGGCCCGCGCCGAAGACGGCGCAGTCGATGCGCCAGGTGTTTCGCATGCCCGTGCTGCTGTACGCGCTGACCGCCGTGGGCCTGGCCTCGGCGCTGCTCGGCGACGGCATGTGGGACGTGCTCTCGTGGTGCACGTTGGGCGCGCCCGTGGCCGTGATCGTGTGGGCACTGCAACGGCGCGAGCCGCGCGACTGAGCGACCGGGCGCGCTTTCCAGCCTGACTACCTGGACCGCTTCGCGGCGCTGGTCGGCATGCTTGCGCCACGCTGAGGCGCCGGGTCGCTGTGTCTCAGTGCCAACCACCACAGCAGCGCGGCATTGACGGCCCAGCTGCCCGCGAGCAGCAGGAGCGCGGTGGTCGCCACGCCGGGCGACAGGTTAAGCGTCATGAGGCTCAACGACCACGGCAGCCCGCCCGCGATGGCGACGAGCATGCCCATGTCGCTCTCCGGGACGACCGCACTGGCCAGCACGCAGACCGCGCCGACGACCGTGTAGATCGACGCGGCAATGCGCCAACCAGGGCGAGAGGACAGCCGTGAGCGCGCGGTGGACATGACCCGAGCATCGCCGATCCCGGGCGGCCCGTGAAGGCGGGATACGCGAAGGAACGTAGTGTTTTGGCGACGGTGCGCCTAGCGGTTTGCCAACTCTTGCACGGTATGAGGGATGGGTACAGGCGGCAGTGCCGATTCGACACCGAGGGCGAGCGCCAGCAGCGCGGAGTCCGTCCCCACGGCGCCGGTCAGCTCCAGCCCGGCGGGCAGTCCGTCGCGGGTCAGGCCCATCGGCAGGCTCACGGCCGGCAGCCCCGCCATGCCGGCCGGGCCGGTGTTGCGGATGTAGGTCGGGAAGGCGGAGGCGGGGCGGCCGCACAGCGTCACTTCCACGTCTTCGCCGATGCGTGCGGCGGTCAGCGGGCTGGTCGGGAACACGAGGGCAGCGAGCTTGTGTTGGGCGAAGCAGTGGCGATAGGCCGCCTGCATGCGAGGGCGTAGCGTGCGCAGCGCATGCGTGTAGGCCTCGACGGTGATCGCGGTCGGTCCGAACAGGCGCTCGAAGAGCGGACGCACGTCGGGGCTCACGACGGCATCGGCGAGCGCCCGCGCGTCGAAGGGGCGGCCGTGGCGCGCGAAATACGCGGCCAGCGCGGGCAGGATCTCGTAGAGCGAGATCGACATCGACCCCTCCCGGAAGAGCGCGCCGGCTTCGGCCAGGTCGCAGGGCACCAGCACGGCGCCTGCCGCGCGCAGTCGTTCGAGGCTCTCGCGGGCCAGCCCGGCCACGGGCGGATCGACGTCTTCCCAGAAACAGGCCTCGGGCACACCCAGCCGCACGCCTGCGAGCGGCGTGGCGGCCAGCCGTGCGGGCCCACCGGTGACCGCGTGATCGACCAGCACGCAATCGTCCACGCTGCGCGCCATCACGCCGGCCGTGTCGAAGGTCGGCGAGATCGGCACCAGGCCTTCCTCCGACCAGCGATGGATCGTCGGCCGAAAACCCACCAGCCCGCACAGGGTCGCCGGCACCCGCACCGAGCCACCCGTGTCGGTGCCGATGGCCACCGGCGCGGCACGCAGGCCCAGCAGCGCCGCGTTGCCGCCGCTGGAGCCGCCCGTGATGCGTGTGCGGTCGAACGGATTGCGTGACGTCCCGAAGCCGTGGTTGTGGCCGGTGACGCCTTGCAACCACTCGTGCAGGTTCGTCTTGCCGAGCACCAGCGCGCCTGCATCGAGCAGCCGCTGCGTCACGCCTGCGGACCGGCTCGGCCGGTGGTCCGCCATCCACGGGCTGCCGGCGGTGGTGGGCATGCCGGCGACGTCGATGTTGTCCTTGAGGGCCAAGGGCACGCCATAAAGAGGCTGCGTGCCTGGCGTCGGCCGCGGGCTGGCGTCGAGCGCGACCGCCGCGGCGCGCAGGGCGTCGGGGTCGAGGTGGAGCAGGGCGCCGAAGGGCGCGGTGGCCCCGGCGCGTGTCAGCAGCGCCTCTGCATAGTCCGCGACACGCAATTCGCCGCGCGCCATCTGCCCGGCGGCCTCGCGGGCGGAAAGATCGGTCAGCGCATGGATTCGGTTCATGACGGGTTCGAAGTTGGGGCGGAAGCTGCAGGCCGGTGCAGGTTTTGGGCCAATTTCTGCTCCATGGCCTCGTAAAGCGCATAAAAGTGCCTGGCATGGATACTGCTTAAAGAGTTTTTTGTATTCATGAGGCCTCCCCATGTCTTTCAAGTCCTTGCGTATCCTGGCCGCCGTCGCCGCGTCGATGGCTCTTCTGGCGGGCATGCCCGCGTCCGCCGCGGAGAAGGTGTCGGTGCGCCTCAAGTGGCTGGCGCAGGCGCAGTTCGCGGGCTTCTACGTGGCCAAGGCCAAGGGCTTCTATGAACAGGGTGGCCTCGACCTGACGATCAACCCGGGCGGCCCCAACCTCAATGTCGAGACGCTGGTGGCTTCGGGCAACGACCCCTTCGGCCTTGCCGGCGGCACCGAGACCGTGCTCTTGGCCCGCGAGAAGGGCCTGCCGCTGGTGTGCATCGGCGTAACGGTGCAGAACACGCCCTTCACCTACGTCACCTACAAGGATTCGGGCATCACCAAGGTGAAGGACTTCGCGGGCAAGAAGGTCGCGACCTGGTTCACCGGCACGCAGTACACGCTCTATTCGATGCTGGCTTCGGCCGGCGTGAAGCAGGGCGACCTGACCATCGTGCCGCAGTCGGGCTCGATGGCGCCCTTCGTCGAGAAGCAGTTCGACGTGGCTGCCGCCACCTATTACAACGAGCTCAACACGCTCAAGGAGCAGGGCCTGGGCGACAAGCTCACGCTCATCAAGCCCGACGACTACGGCGTGGTCGTGCAGCAGGACACGGTGCTCGTGTCCGAGAAGTACCGCAACGAGAAGCCGCAGCAGGTGCAGGCTTTCATGAACGCCACCATCAAGGGCTGGAAGTACGCGCTGCAGAACAAGAAGGAGGCCATCGACATCATCATGGCCGCTGCCCCGAGCCTCAACCGCCCGCACCAGGAAGCGATGCTCGACGAGTTCGAGAAGCTCGTGAAGGCCGGCAAGGGCAGCACCGACGGCATCCTGGCCATCGACCTGCCGACCGTCGAGAAGATGCAGACCCAGCTCGTCGGCTACAAGGCGCTGAAGGCGCCGGTCGACTTGTCGAAGGCCTACGACGCCAGCTTCTGGACCCAGGTGCCCGCCGCCGACAAGAAGTTCTGAGCCGCACCGCGACGACCATGAAATTCATGCCTCACGAAGTGATGCCGCCCGCGGTGCCCGACACCGCACCGCCGATGCTGGAGCTGGTCAACGTCTGGAAGCGCTTCGGCGACGCGCAGGCGCAGACCGTGGCGGTGTCCGGCGTCAATCTGCGGATCGCGAAGAGCGAGTTCGTCACGCTCGTGGGCCCCTCGGGTTGCGGCAAGTCGACGCTCTTCAACATGATCGCCGGCCTGCTGCCGCCCGACGACGATGGCTCGCTGCTGTTCGGCGGCACGCCGCAGCGTGACGGCCAGTTGCTCGGCAAGGTGTCGTTCATGCCGCAGCGCGACCTGCTGTTTCCGTGGCGCACCGTGCTGGACAACGCCATCCTCGCGCTCGAGGTGGAAGGCGTGCCGCGCAAGGAAGCGCGCGACCGTGCGCGCAGCCATGCTGCCGGAGTTCGGCCTCACCGGCTTTGCAGACCACTACCCGCATCAGCTCTTGGGCGGCATGCGCCAGCGCGTGGCGCTGATGCGCACCTTCCTGTTCGAGCGCGATCTGCTGCTGCTCGACGAACCCTTCGGCGCGCTCGACGCGCTCACGCGCAGCCGCATGCAGCACTGGCTGCTCGACATCTGGGCACGCCACCGCCGCACGGTGCTCTTCATCACGCACGACATCGACGAAGCCATCGTGCTCGGCGACAAGGTGCTCGTGATGACGGCGCGCCCCGGCACGATCAAGAGCGAGACGGTGATCGACCTGCCGCGCCCGCGCGATCCGTCGATCGTGCTGTCGCCCGAGTTCATCGGTCTCAAGCAGCGCCTGCTGGCCGAGATCGAAGAAGAAAGCCGCAAGACCTTCGCCCAGGAGGAGCGCGCCTCGTGACCGTCTTCATGCAACGCGTGCTGCGCTCGCCCGCGCTGGCCTTCGTCGGACTGGCGATCGTCTGGGAGATCGCGGTGCATGCCTTTGCGCCGTCGCCGCGCTACCTGCCTGCGTTGAGCGCCATAGCGCAGGATGCGTGGTCGGTGTGGCCCCAGCTCATGCGCGGTTTCGGCCGCACGCTGCTGGAGACCGTGCTCGGCTTTGCGATGGGCGCGGCGTTCGGCTGCCTCTGCGGCACCGTGTTCACCTACTCGCGCTGGATGGAGCGCTCGGTGTTCCCGCTGTTCGTCGTGTCGCAGACGGTGCCGGTGGTGGCCTTCGGTGCGCTCATCGTTATCTGGTTCGGCAACTCGCTGCTCGCCAAGGTGATGACGGCCTTCTTCCTGACCTTCTTCCCCGTGACGGTGAACACCCTGCGCGGCTTGAAGTCGTGCGACCCGCAGCGCATCGCGCTGATGAAGAGCTTCGGGGCCGGCAGCCTCGTCATGTTCTTCAAGCTGGCCGTGCCCTCGGCGCTGCCGCAGGTCATGGTGGGCCTGCGCGTGGCCATCGGGCTGAGCCTGATCGGCTCGGTGGTGGGCGAGTGGTTCGGCGAGACCGTGGGCCTCGGCGTGATGCTGATGGAGGCGATGAACGGCGACCTCGTGGTGCGCCTGTGGGTCGTGATGTTTGCCTGCGGGCTGATGGGTGCGCTGCTCTACGGGCTGCTCACCTTCGTGGAAAGGAGGCTCGTATGGTGGCGAAGCGAAAGCTGATGGCATCGCCGGTGATGCCGGTGATCCTGAGCGTCATCGTGCTGCTCGTGGTGTGGGAGGGTGCGATCCTGCTGTTCAGGATTCCGCCGTTCGTGCTGCCGAGCCTGGGTGCGATCGTGCAGCATGCCTTTACCGACACCGGCCGTCTCGCGGCCGCGTTGATGGCCACGCGAGGCGCTCGGCGGCTATGCGCTGGGCAGCGTGCTCGGCTTGCTGGTGGCCGTCGTGCTGCTGCTGGCGCCGCCGCTCGAACGCATCGTGATGCCGCTCGCCGTGGCGGTGAATGTGGTGCCGACGGTGGCTTATGCGCCGCTGTTCCTGATCTGGTTCGGGCTCGGCGCCGCATCGAAGATCGCGCTGGTGGCGCTGGCCGTGGGCTTCACGATGCTGGTCAATGCGC
>CAMATD010000143.1 GCA_945860785.1 Variovorax sp. YR752
AAGGGCCTGCAGGCCTGGTACGGCGAATCGCACGTGCTGCACGGCGTCGACATGGTCGTGCAGCCCGGCGAAGTCGTCACGCTGCTGGGCCGCAACGGCGCGGGTCGCACCACCACGCTGCGCGCGATCATGGGCCTGACGGGTGCGCGCAAGGGCAGCATCGAGGTCAACGGCAAAGAGACCATCGGCATGCTGACGCACCGCATTGCCCACCTGGGCATCGGCTATTGCCCGGAAGAGCGCGGCATCTTCGCCAGCCTCTCGTGCGAAGAAAACCTGTTGCTGCCGCCCGAGCTCAAGGGCGCCAGGTCGGGCATGTCGGTCGAAGAGATCTACGCCATGCTCCCCAACCTGGCCGAGCGCCGCCACAGCCAGGGCACGCGCCTGTCGGGCGGCGAGCAGCAGATGCTGGCCGTGGCGCGCATCCTGCGCACGGGCGCCAAGCTGCTCCTGCTCGACGAGATTTCCGAAGGGCTTGCGCCGGTCATCGTGCAGGCGCTGGCTCGCATGATCACCATGCTGCGCGCCAAGGGCTACACCATCGTGATGGTCGAGCAGAACTTCCGCTTCGCCGCGCCGCTGGCCGACCGCTTCTACGTCATGGAGCACGGCCGCATCGTGGAGAAGTTCGGGGCTGCCGAGCTCGAAGCCAAGATGCCTGTGCTCACCGAGTTGCTCGGCGTCTAGGTTCATTCACCGTTCGTTGCTTCTGCTGGAGACATACATGAAAAACAAGCTCACCGCATTCGCCCTGGCTTTCGGCGCGCTGGCGCGGGCTACGGCCGCCCAGGCGCAGGCTCCAGACAAGATCAGGATCGGCTTCGTCACCGACATGTCGAGCCTGTATGCCGACCTCGAAGGCAAGAACGGCGCGCTGGCGATCCAGATGGCGATCGACGACTTCGGCGGCAAGGCGGCCGGCAAGTCCGTGGAGCTGTGACGGTGGACCACCAGAACAAGGCCGACATCGCCGCCTCCAAGGCACGCGAGTGGATCGACACGCAGGGCCTGACGATGCTGTTCGGCGGCACCAACTCCGGCGTCGGCCTGGCGCTGGCCAAGGTGGCGGCCGAGAAGAAGCGGGTGTATTTCAACAACGGCGCCGCATCGTCGGCGCTGACCAACGACCAGTGCTCGCCCTACACCGTGCACTATGCCTACGACACCGTGGCGCTGGCCAAGGGCACCGGCGCGGCCGTGGTCGACGGCGGCGGCAAGACCTGGTTCTTCCTGACGGCCGACTACGCCTTCGGCCACGCGCTCGAAGCCGACACCTCCACCGTCGTGAAGGCCAAGGGCGGTACGATCGTCGGCGCGGTGCGCCACCCGCTCAACGCGTCCGACTTCTCGTCGTTCCTGCTGCAGGCGCAGAACTCCAAGGCCCAGATCCTCGGCCTGGCCAATGCGGGCGGCGACACCGTCAACAGCATCAAGGCCGCCAAGGAATTCGGCATCGGCAAGACCATGAAGCTGGCCGGCCTGCTGATCTTCCTGAGCGACGTGCACAGCCTGGGCCTGAAGAACACCGAGGGCCTGCAGTTCACCACCAGCTGGTACTGGGACCTGAACGACGACACCCGCAAGTTCGCCAAGCGCTTCTTCGACAAGACCAAGCGCATGCCGACCGAGATCCAGGCGGCCGACTACTCCGCCACCATGACCTACCTGAAGGCGGTGGATGCAGCCAAGTCGGACGACGCCGACAAGGTCATGGCCGAACTCAAGCAGATGAAGCTCAACGACTTCTTCGGCTCCGGCCAGATCCGCGCAGACGGCCGCTATGTGCACGACATGTACCTGATGCAGGTCAAGTCGCCCGCCGAATCGAAGACCCCTTGGGACTACTACAAGCTCGTGAAGAAGCTGCCCGGCGACACGGTGTTCACCACCAAGGCCGAGTCCAAGTGCGCGCTCTGGAAATAACCCACCGATACCCCTCTGAGGACCTCCCATGAAAAAAGCATTCGCCTTCACCGCCGTTTTTACCGCCGCAGCACTGGCCGCCGGCGCCGCCCAGGCCCAGGACAAGGTCAAGGTCAAGATCGGTTTCATCACCGACATGTCGAGCCTCTATGCGGACGTGGAGGGCAAGAACGGCGCCCTCGCGATCCAGATGGCCATCGACGACTTCGGTGGCAAGGTCAACGGCATGCCCATCGAGCTGCTGCAGGCCGACCACCAGAACAAGGCCGACATCGCCGCCTCCAAGGCGCGCGAGTGGATCGACACGCAGGGCCTGACGATGCTGTTCGGCGGCACCAACTCGGGCACCGCACTGGCCATGGCCAAGGTGGCGCAGGAGAAGAAGCGCGTCTTCATCGTCAACGGCGCCGGCAGCTCGGCGCTCACCAACGACCAGTGCACCCCGTACACCGTGCACTACGCCTACGACACCGTGGCGCTGGCCAAGGGCACCGGCAGCGCGGTGATCGAGCGCGGCGACAAGAGCTGGTATTTCCTCACGGCCGACTACGCCTTCGGCCAGGCGCTCGAAGCCGATGCCACCAAGGTCGTGAAGGAGAAGGGCGGCACGGTGCTCGGCAGCGTCAAGCATCCGCTCAACACCTCGGACTTCTCTTCGTTCCTGCTGCAGGCACAGAACTCCAAGGCCCAGGTGCTGGCGCTGGCCAATGCCGGCGGCGACACCATCAACGCCATCAAGGCCGCCAAGGAATTCGGCATCACCAAGACCATGAAGATGGTGGGCCTCCTGGTGTTCGTGACCGACGTGCACAGCCTGGGCCTGAAGAACACCGAAGGCCTGTTGCTCACCACCAGCTGGGACTGGAACCTCGACGACAAGACGCGCGCCTTCGGCAAGCGCTTCTTCGAGAAGACCAAGCGCATGCCCACCGACATCCAGGCGGCCGACTACTCGGTCACCATGACCTACCTGAAGGCCGTGCAGGCCGCCAAGACGGTCGATGCCGACAAGGTGATGGAGACGCTCAAGAAGACGCCGATCGACGACTTCTATGCCAAGGGCTCCATCCGTGCCGACGGCCGCTTCGTGCACGACATGTACCTGGTGCAGGTCAAGTCGCCGGCCGAGTCGAAGCAGCCGTGGGACTACTACAAGGTGATCCAGAAGCTCAAGGGCGCAGACGTCTTCACCACGAAAGCCGAGAGCAAGTGCGCCCTCTGGAAGTGATCTCCCGCGGGCGCGCAGGCGCCCGGGTTCGTTGAAACGCTTATGACCATTTCCCTTCCCGCTCTGTTGAGCCAGCTCCTTCTGGGGCTGGTCAACGGCTCGTTCTACGCCATCCTGAGCCTCGGGCTGGCGGTGATCTTCGGCCTGCTCAACGTCATCAACTTCGCGCATGGCGCGCTGTTCATGCTGGGCGCTGTCCTGACCTGGATGGCGATGGAATATTTCGGCATCAACTACTGGGTGATGCTGGTTGCGGCGCCGATCGTGATCGGCCTCTTCGGCGTAGTGATCGAACGGCTCCTGCTGCGCTGGATCTACAAGCTCGACCACCTCTACGGCCTCCTGCTCACGCTCGGCCTCACGCTCCTGATCGAGGGTGTGTTCCGTTCGGTCTACGGCGTCTCGGGGCTGCCCTACGATGCGCCCGAGGCGCTGTCGAGCGCCACCGACCTGGGCTCAGGGTGCTGCCCAACTACCGGGCCTGGGTGGTCGTTGCATCGCTGGTGATCTGCTTCGCCACCTGGTACGTGATCGAGAAAACCCGCCTGGGCGCTTATCTGCGCGCCGGCACCGAGAACCCGCGGCTGGTGGAAGCCTTCGGCGTCAACGTGCCGCTGATGATCACGCTGACCTACGCCTTCGGCTGCGCGCTCGCGGCCTTCGCCGGCGTGCTGGCCACACCCGTGATGCAGGTGTCGCCGCTGATGGGGCAGAACCTGATCATCGTGGTGTTCGCGGTGGTCGTGATCGGCGGCATGGGCTCCATCATGGGCGCCATCCTCACGGGCCTGGGCCTCGGTGTGATCGAGGGGCTGACCAAGGTTTTCTATCCGGAGGCATCGTCGACTGTCGTCTTCGTGATCATGGTCATCGTGCTGTTGATTCGCCCCGCCGGCCTGTTCGGCAAAGAGAAGTAAGGCGAGCGGCATGAACATGAAAAAGATCTCTACCGTCGTCTACGCCTTGCTGCTGGTCGCGCTGATCGCGGCGCCGTTCCTCGGCGCCTACCCGGTGTTCGTGATGAAGCTCATGTGCTTCGCACTGTTCGCCGCGGCCTTCAACCTGCTGCTGGGCTTCACCGGCCTGCTGTCCTTCGGGCACGCCGCCTTTCTCGGCGGGTCCGCGTACGTCGCAGGGCATGCGATGAAGGTCTGGGGGCTCACGCCCGAGCTGGGCCTGATCGCGGGCACGCTCCCCGGCGCCTTCCTCGGCTGGCTCTTCGGTGTGCTGGCGATCCGCCGCCAGGGCATCTACTTTGCGATGATCACGCTGGCCCTCGCGCAGATGATGTTCTTCGTCGCGCTGCAGGCCAAGTTCACCGGTGGCGAAGACGGCCTGCAGGGCGTGCCGCGCGGCAAGCTGTTCGGCGTCATCGACCTGTCGAACGACCTCACGATGTACTACGTCGCGCTGGTCGTCGTCGTGGCCGCGTTCCTCTTGATCGTGCGCACCATCCATTCACCGTTCGGGCAGGTGCTTAAGGGCATCAAGGAAAACGAGCCGCGCGCGCTCTCGCTCGGCTACGACGTGAGCCGCTTCAAGCTGCTGGCCTTCGTGATCTCGGCCGCGCTGTCGGGCCTGGCCGGTTCGCTCAAGACGCTGGTGCTGGGCTTTGCCACGCTGTCGGACGTGCACTGGACCGCTTCGGGCCAGGTCATCCTGATGACGCTGGTGGGCGGGCTCGGTACGCTGTCGGGGCCGCTGGTGGGCTCTGCGGTGGTGGTGGTGCTGCTGGAGAACAAGCTCGGCGAGCTCGGCAACTTCCTCGCGCGCATCACGACGGTCGACTGGTTCAACACGCTGGGCGAGTCGGTGACCATGGTCACGGGTCTCATCTTCGTGATCTGCGTGCTGGCGTTCCGCAAGGGGATCATGGGCGAGATCATTGCGTTCATCGACCGGCGCAAGGGGCGCGGCTCGCACTGAGCAGGAGGGCCGCTAGTTGGCCTTCGGAAGCACGGTGATCTCGATCTCCCGGCTGGCGACGTAGTACGGCACGTGTTCGTGATTGGCGAAGAGCAGGCGGAGTTTGTGCTTGCCGGGCGGCAGATCGAGCACGGCTTCGGTCTCGCCGTTGCCGTAGTGCTTGTAGTGCTGGTGCTGGAACTCGCCGGGCTTGTCGAATGGGATCGGCGCCTTGATGTCGACCGGCAGCGGCATGTCGATCAGGATGTGGTGGTGGCCGGTGTTCTTGATGTCACCTGCGACCACGGGCGAGACGCCCATGCCCGAGGCCACGAACGCGACGCGAAACGGTGACTTCACCTGGTCCCCGTTCTTGATGTTCGTGAAGTACAGCAGCTTTTCTCCGGGCAGAAATGGGCGCGTGCGATCGCTCGCGCTGATGTCGCTGATCACGGAGTCCGTGGCTTCCAGCGCGGCGGGTGGTGCGGCGAAGGCCATGGAAGTGCCGATCGACAGCATCGTGGCGCTGGCAGTGACCAGCGTTCTCAGGTGGTGATGGATGTTCATTCCGTGATTTACGACAGCGAGCCGGAAATGGATGCATGCATTGCCATTTAAAAAGAAAAAGGCGGACGCGATGTCCGCCTTTGCAAAGGGCGCAGGTGCAGACCCGCTCAAGGCAGGACGGTGATGCGGTCGGTCGCCGGTGGCGTCAACGGACTGTTCGCATTGATGTAGGCCTCGAGGGCGTCCACGTCCTGGTCGCCGCCGAGGGTGTCCGTACCCTGGTTGAACACCGTGAAGTTGTCGCCGCCGGTGGCCAGGAAGCTGTTCATCGTCACGCGGTAGCTTGCGCCGTCGGTCATTGCCGTCCCGTTGAGCGCGAGATTGGTGATGCGCGAACCGGCCGGCGCCGAGAGGCTGTAGCTGTAGCTCAGGCTGCGCGAAGGCAGCAGCACCTTCGGCGCGGCCACCGTGTTGGCGCCGCTGTTGAACTGCTGTTCGAGCACGGCCTTGATCTGCGCCCCGGTCAGCGTCTTCACCACCAGGCTGTTGCCGAAGGGCTGGACGGTGAAGATCTGGCCATAGGTCACGCTGCCGTCGTTGGCCGGCACGAGGTCGGCCCGCACGCCGCCCGGATTCATGAAGGCGATCTGCGCTGCGCCCTTGCCGGCCGGGCTGGTCGCGGCGAGCTGCGCATCCGCGATCAGGTTGCCCAGCACGCTTTCTTTCGATCCCGTCTGCGTGCGCGTGGCCGGGCCGGAGAGCGTGCCCACCACCCGCTGGACCAGCGGCGCGGCGATGGCGACGTACTGGCTGATGAGCGCGGCCACTTCCTGGTTCTTGCCGAACGTGGGGTACTGGTCGGTCAGCGCGACCGTGGAGGCGCCGCTGGTGTAGGCCTCGCCCTGGACGATCACGTTGTCGGCCGACTTGGCGGTGACCTTGCGGGTGCGCGTGTCGATCGTCAGGTTGATGTCGGTCAGGAGCGTGCCGTACTGGCCGGCGCTCGTCAGCAGGAACGGCTTGGCCGGGTTGGTCTTGCCGTAGTCGCAGACGTAGGAGCGGTGCGTGTGGCCCGAGATCACGATGTCGACGGCGGTGTCGAGCTTGTTGAGGATGGGCAGGATGTCGCCGCTCAGGCCGGCGCAGCTCTTGTCGTTGTAGCCGACCGTGGTGGTGCCGCCTTCGTGGACCACGACCACGATGGCGTCGGCACCCTGGGCCTTCAACTGCGGGATCAGCGCGTTGGCGGTGTCCGCTTCGTCCTTGAAGCTCAGGCCCGCGACACCGGCCGGCGTCACGATGCTGGGCGTGCCCTTGAGGGTCATGCCGATGAACGCGACCTTCACCGTGGCGCCGTCCTTCGTGAAGGTCTTGATGCCCGTGGCGGGGAACAGGGTGGTGCCGTCCGTCTTCACCGTGTTGGCTGCCAGGAAGCCGAAGTTGGCGCCCGGGAACGCCTTGTTGACCCGACAGGGCTCCAGCGGCGTGTTCTTGGTGCAGCCGCCGTTCTTCATGCGCAGCAACTCGCTCTGGCCCTTGTCGAACTCGTGGTTGCCGACCGCGTTGAAGTCGATCTTCATCGCGTTCACGGCTTCGATGGTCGATTCGTCGAGGAACAGCGCCGAGACCAGCGGCGAGGCGCCGATCATGTCGCCGGCCGACACCACGGCATTGTTCTCGTTCTTGGCCTTGAGCGATGCGATGGCCGAAGCGAGGTAGGCGGCGCCGCCGGCGGGCACCGGGACCGTGCCGCCACCCGTGGCGGGCGCGCTGATGGAAAGCTTGGGCGGCTCGAGGTTGCCGTGCAGGTCGTTGAAGGCGATGAGCTTCACGTCCACGCTGCCGGGCGTGGCGGGTGGGGGCGGCGCCGGGGGCGCTGGGGCCGGTGCGGGCGGGAGGAACGGGAGGAACGGGAGGAACCCGCTCGAACTGCTGCCGCCGCAGGCGGACAAGGCGGCCAGGACAACGCCTGCCATGGCGAGATGTTTCAACGATGCGTGCATGAGCCTCTCCTCTTTGATGGAATGCAGCGCATGCTGGGCACGGCACGTGACGTCTCCGTGAACGTTCCCGCCCGCCGCGGGGAATCGCTCAGGGCAGGGCGACCAGGCGAATGGCCACGTCGGGGCCGAAGGCGCTTTGCAGCAGTTGCCTGGCCTGGACGCTGCGCTCGTCGGTGAGCGACTGCACGGCCAGCCATCCGTCGGTGGTTCGCCGCTGCAGATGCCAGCCTTCCTGTCCCAGGCGGATGAGACTGGCGAGCGCCGCGGCATCCGCGACGGGCAATGCCGCAGGCGCGATGTCCAGTCAGTCCACCACCTGATCAACCTCGCCGCCGAGCCGTGCCGTGGCCCCATCGACCAGCGCGTGCTGCGTGGCCGCATCTCTCACCGCGCCCTGGAGAATGATGCCGTTGCCGTGCCAGCGGATTTCGAGCGCCGCGGTCGTGGCTGGTGTGTCGGGCCGCGAGACCGCGAACGCCCATGCGGCGCCGGCAGCGGCGGCCAGGAAAATCATCAGCAGTGCGATGACCCGGGGTCTGTTCATTCAAGCCTTGGCACACGTCAACGTGCGATGTCGAAAGCCGAGTTCAGGGGCTCGGCATGACATCGTGATGACACCAAGGCGCTCGCACGCTCAGAGCCGCAGCGGCGCGGCGTAGCCGGTCATCTCCAGGTAGCCACGGCCGACGCGGCGGCCTTGCGTATCGAGCAGTTCACTCAGGCCTTCCCAGTAAACGCCACCGGTCGAACCCCGGCTGTCCAGCTCTTGGTCGTCGAGCAGGGCGCGCACCTCGAAGTTGCCGGACGGCGTCTGCACGCGCCATTGCGTCGGGTACTTTGCCTGCGTGCGAGGGCTGGTCCATGCGTTGACGCTGTCGAAGCGCACCTCGTCGTTCCTGAAGACACGCAGCACGCCCTCGCGCGTGCGGAACGAGCCGCCGCCCCACAGGGCGCTGCCGTCCTTGCGGCGCAGGTGAAAGGCGGTGAGCGCGCTGCCATCGTCGAGGTTCATGCCGAGCCAGTCCCAGCCCACGGCATCGGGGTGCAACAGCGCCTCGCTCCATTCGTGGTCGAGCCAGGCGGTGCCGTTGACTTCGAGGGCCTGGCCCTTGAGCGTCAACTTCCCCTGTGTCTTGAGCTGGGGCTCGCTGTAGTAGTAGCTCGCCTGCGACTCGTCGGGGCCCTTGCGCGAGAGGCCGGCATTGCCTTGCAGCAGAACCGGCTGCGTCGGCGTGAAGCGCAGGTCGAGCGTGAACTCGCTGGCCGGAATGCGCGCCGCATAGCTGCCATCCTTGCGCACCAGCGACCAGTCGCGCAGGCGCACGTCGGTGTCGGTCTCGCTGGCGGATGCGATGCCGAAGCCGGCGCGTGCGATGCGCTGGTCGTGCAGCAGCACGCGGCCTTCGAGGTCGGTGACTGCGGCGTGCGCAAACAGAAGGTTCTTCGCCGCGAAGGCTGAGCGCATGTTCTGCGTCGCATCGAGGCGTGAGCGGAAGAAGGTCACCTGGAAGCCGAATTCGCGCCCACCCTCCGTCTTCGCATGGCCGGTGATGTACCACCACTCGGTGTGCAGATCAGGATGGCTGCCGAAGTCGCGCGGGAACTGCAGCGTGCGCGCGGGCAGCGCCCAGGTCGCGGGCGCCGCGGCCAGCGCGGCGAGCAGCAGGCTGCGCCGCGAGAGGCCGAAGGGACCGAAGGGCATCACCCCGCAACCAGCGCATCGATGCGCTGCTGCGCCGGGCCGATGTCGCCGAACGCGTTCTGCACCCACGCCGCATCGTGATAGCTCGGCAGGTAGCGCTCGCCCGCATCGCACAGCAGCGAAAGGATGGAGCCTTGCCGGCCGGCCGCGCGCATCTCCTGCGCGATGGCCAGCATGCCGATGAAGTTGGTGCCGGTCGAAGGCCCGACCTTGCGCCCCAGCAGCGCCGACAGCGCATGCATGGCAGCCACTGAATCGAGGTTGGGCACTTCGATCATGCGATCGACCAATGTGCGGATGAAGCTCGGCTCCACGCGCGGCCGGCCGATGCCTTCGATGCGCGAGCCGACGGCCGTCAGCGTGGCATCGCCCGTGCGGTGGTAGGCCGAGAATACCGAGCCCTCGGGGTCGGGCACGCACACCTGCGTGTCGTGACAGCGATAGCGCAGGTAGCGGCCGATGGTGGCGCTGGTACCGCCGGTGCCCGCGCCCACCACGATCCACGCCGGTATGGGATGCCGCTCGCGCGCCATCTGCTGGAACATGCTCTCGGCGATGTTGTTGTTGCCGCGCCAGTCGGTCGCGCGCTCGGCGTACGTGAACTGGTCCATGTAATGGCCGCCGGTGCGCTCGGCCAGCGCGCGGGCTTCCTCGTACACCTCTGCCGCACGGTCGACGAAGTGGCAGCTCGCGCCGTAGAAGGCGATCTGCGCGATCTTCTCGGGCGAGGTGCTGCGCGGCATCACTGCGATGAAGGGCAGGCCCAGCAGCCGCGCGAAGTAGGCCTCGCTCACCGCCGTCGAGCCGCTCGAGGCCTCGACGATGGTCGTGCCCTCGCGCACCCAGCCGTTGCACAGCGCATAGAGAAAGAGCGAACGCGCGAGCCGGTGCTTGAGGCTGCCGGTCGGGTGGGTCGATTCGTCCTTCAGGTACAGGTCGATGCCTTGCGCAGCCGGCGCGGGCAGGGGCAGCGGGATCAGGTGCGTGTCGGCGCTGCGCTGGTAGTCGGCCTCGATGCGGCGGATTGCACCGCCGAGCCAGCCGCTGCAGGGGGAGGAAGAGGGTGTTTGCTGCATGCCGCCAGTCTACAAGTCATGCTTTGTAACCCGGCGGGCGCATAAATCGGGATACTGTGCGCTGCCATCCAAACAAGGCAGGAGACGAGACACATGAAAAGAAAGAGCCTGCGCCCCGCATCGCGGCGCATGCCGAGCCATCGGCTTTCCTTCGGCGCCGTGGCGCTCGCGGTCATCGCACTCGCCGGTTGCGCGTCCGGTCCCCCGGGCGGAGACCCGGCGACGCGGCCCTCTTCATCCTTCGCCGTGCCAGGCCTCGAGAAGCCCGCCGAGGTGCTGGTCGACCGCTGGGGCGTGCCGCACCTGTACGCCGGCACGCTCTACGACGCCTTCGTCGCGCAGGGCTTCATCGCCGCGCGCGACCGGCTCTGGCAGATGGACCTGTGGCGCAAGCGCGGCCTGGGCGAAATGGCCAAGGACTGCGGCCCCGCCTGGGTCGAGAGCGACCGCGCCGTGCTCTACCGCGGCGACATGTACCGCGAATGGCTGGCCTACGGTTCCGACGCCAAGCGCGTGGCCGAAGCCTTCACCGCCGGCGTCAATGCCTACGTCGCTCAGGTTCGCGCACAGCCCGCGCTGCTGCCGACCGAGTTCGCGCTGCTGGGCTACCAGCCGGCCACCTGGTCACCTGAAGACGTCGTGCGCATCCGGCACCACGGCCTCACGCTCAATTTCACCTCCGAGATCGATCGCGCACGCGCCTTCTGCGCGGGCGGCCCGGGCATCAAGGCCGACTGGCTGCGCCGCGAGCTCGATCCGCCGGTCAACCCCAGGGTGCCGATGGGGCTCGACCCCTGCAACATTCCGGCGGCCGAACTGCGCGCGGCCTACCTGCGCGCCACCGAGTCGCCGCAGTTCACCAAGGCCAACACACGGGTGGGCATGAATGCCGGTGCGGCCTCCACGCCGGTCGCCTTGCTGCCCGGCAGCGCCGAATCGGCCGCGGCGAAGGGAGAGCAGGAGCAGGCGCAACAACAGGCCTCGCAAGGCGACCCGACGGGCGCCTATGGCAGCAACAACTGGGTGATCTCGCCGAAGCTCACGTCCACGGGCCGTCCCATCCTGGCCAACGACCCGCACCGCTCCCACGGCGCGCCGAGCCTGCGCTACATGACGCACCTGAGCGCGCCCGGCATGGACGCCATCGGCGCCGGCGAGCCCTTCCTGCCGGGCCTGTCGATCGGCCACAACGGCACCATCGCCTTCGGCCTCACGCGCTTCTACATGGACCAGGAAGACCTGTACGTCTACCAGCTCAACCCGCGCAACCCCAACGAGTACCGCTACCAGGGCCGCTGGGAGCCGATGACGCGCGTCACCGAGCGCATCGCGGTGCGGGGCGAAAGTGCGCCGCGCGAGGTGGTCAACACCTTCACGCGCCACGGCCCGGTGCTGCTCGCCGAGCGGGGCAAGCAGCGCGCCTATGCGCTGCGCGCCGCCTGGCTGGAGCCCGGCATGGCGCCGTACTTCGGCTCGATGGACTACATGCGTGCGCGCAACTGGGACCAGTTCCGCGCCGCGATGAACCGCTGGGGCGCACCGGGCGAGAACCAAGTCTATGCTGACACCAGCGGCAACGTCGGCTGGATTCCGGGCGGGCTCACGCCCATCCGCCCCAACTGGGACGGGCTCATGCCCGTGCCAGGCGACGGGCGCTACGAGTGGTCGGGCTACCGCAACGGCGACGAGCTGCCTTCGGAGTTCAACCCCGCGCGCGGCTATGTGGTGACCGCGAACGAGAACAACATTCCGCCCGACCATCCGACCGCGAAGAAGGGCATCGGCTACGAATGGAGCGATGCGGCCCGTGCGCGCCGGCTCAAGGAGTTGTTCGCGGCGAAGGTGGCGGCGGGTTCGCGCTTCACCATCGAGGACTCGGAGCGCATGCAGAACGACATCGTCGCGACGCCTGCGCAGCGGCTGCTGAAGCTGCTGGCGGGCCTGCGCAGCGACGATGCGCAGACGGCGCCGGCCTGCGCCTGCTGCAGAGCTGGGACGGGACCATGGACCGCGACAGCGCCGCTGCCGCGTTGTACGAGGTGTGGAGCAGCAAGGCACTGCGCGCGCGACCGTGCTCAAGGCGGGTGCCGGCGATGCGGCCGCATCGCTGGCTGCACCCGGCGACAACACGCGCATGGTGTTGCTGCTCGAGAAGCCGTTCGGATGGGTCAGCGATGCGCAGCGCGATGCCTTGCTGCTGCAGACCTTGCCGCCCGCGATGCAGGAGCTCACCACCAAGCTCGGCCCCAACATGAAGGCCTGGAAGTGGGGCAGCCTGCACCGCGCCGAGTTCCGGCATCCGCTGGACGCCGTGGTCGATGCGGCCACGCGCAAGAAGCTCGACGTGGGCGACTGGCCGATGTCCGGCTCCAGCTTCACGCCCATGGCTGCGACCTATCGGGCGAGCGACTACAAGCTGACGGCGGGCGCTTCGTTCCGGATGGTGCTCGACGTGGGCAACTGGGATGCCTCGCGCGTCATCAACACGCCGGGTCAATCGGGGAACCCGGACAGTCCGAACTACCGCGACCTCGCGCCGCTGTGGCTCGAAGGCAAATACGTGCCGCTGCTCTACAGCCGTGGGGCCGTGGAAAAGGAGACGGTGGAGCGGATCCAGTTGACGTCGGCAAAATAGGCGCCATGACCCTCGACGAACTCAACCGCAAATTTGCCGAAGTCCCCGCGCGCCACAAGGAGGTCTCGATCATCGCGAGCATGGATGACGAGCCGGCCCGGCCCAGCCGTCGCCTGATGGAGACGGCGCTGAAGGCGTGCTTGGCAGCGATGGACGTGGCGCTGCCCATCTACGCCGGGCGCCCTTCGAAGGAGCCGCACTGGTTCGACACCTGGCCGGGCGAGCACTACCGGCTGCTGGCAGCGCTGGTGCGCACGCTGAATCCGAAAACGGTGATCGAGATCGGCACCTTCACCGGCATGGGAACGCTGGCACTGGCGCAGGACCTGCAGCCTGCCGGCCGCCTGACCACCTTCGACCTGCTGGCGTGGGACGCCTTCCCCGACACCTGGCTTGTGCCTTCCGACTTCGCCGCGGGCCGCGTGCAGCAGGTGCTGCATGACATTTCCGCGCCGGGCGGCATCGAGCCGCACCGGGCACTGTTCGAATCGGCCGAGCTGATCTTTGTCGACGGACCCAAGGACGGCCAGACGGAGAAGGGAATCCTCGCCAACCTGGCCACGCTGAATCTCTTGCCCGATGTCCTGGTCGTGTTCGACGACATCCGCGTCATCCACATGATCGACATCTGGCGCCGGGTCAGCCGGCCCAAGATGGACCTCACTTCCTTCGGCCACTGGAGCGGCACCGGCCTGATCGACTGGAACGGAAAGCCGGACCTCGGAGCTGCAGCGAGAGAGGGGCCTACCAGTCCTCTTTCACGGCGAGCACCACGTCCTTGCCCGCGGCGGCGCGTCCCGCCAGCCAGGCGGTGACGGTCCCAGCCACCACCACCGCGCCGCACAGCGCCAGCAGCCTCAGCCAGGGCACCAGCAGGTCCATGCTCCAGTGAAAGCTCTGCGGGTTGACCACCTTCACGAGCACCACCGACACGGCCAGCCCGAGCACCAGCCCCGCCACGGCGCCGATCGCGGTCCATGCCGCGCCTTCGCCCGCCACCACCGCCAGCACCTGACGCCGCGTGAACCCCAGGTGCGCGAGCAGCCCGAACTCCTTGCGCCGCGCCAGCACCTGTGCGCTGAAGCTCGCCGCGATGCCGAACAGGCCGATGGCGATGGCCACGGCCTGTAGCCAGTAGGTCACTGCGAAGCTGCGGTCGAAGATGCGCAGCGAGGTCGTGCGGATCTGGCCGACCGACGCGATCTCGACCGACCGGGACGCCGCGTTGTCCTGGCGGCCGCCAAAC
>CAMATD010000144.1 GCA_945860785.1 Variovorax sp. YR752
CAGGGTTTCACGCACATGCCGCTACGGTACCCGAACTTCCCCGCGAGAAGTCGGTCAGGCCGCGGTCGTCCTCGCTCTTGTGATTCACACGGCCCGTTCCGCGGGAAAGTAGCGCGCCTGCCAACGCGCAGCGAGTTGCTGCGCCCGGCGCAACGGCACGCGTGTCACCTCGAAATCGACCACACAGGCGATGTCGGCAGCTTCGGGCCGCGCGGGGCTTTCGTTGCTGCGCCCATCGGTCAGCAGCCACAACCAGCGCTGGCGCGCCGCGCTGTGGGCCAGCAACTGGTCGGCGCGCTGGACGCCGAGCGCAAGCAGTGTACCGCCGCCGGCGCCAATGGGCGCGACCCAGTCGTCGTTCCAGGCGCACGCGCGGCGCGGCGGCAAGCGCAGCTCGACCACCTGGCCGGCGAAGCACAGCAGCGCCACGTGGTCACGCCGTTGGTAGGCCTCTTCCATCAGCGACAGCAGCAGGCCCTTCGCGCGCGCGAGGTTGCCGTCGTTGCGCATCGAGGCCGAGCAGTCGAACAGGAAGCAATGCAACGCGCCGCTGCGTGCCTGCAGCGGGCGGCGGCGCAGGTGCTCCGCGCGCAGCGCGTCGGCACCACGGGCCGCGAAGGTGCGCGGCCAGTCGAGCGCAGCGCCTGGCGATGCGGCGCCGTGCCAAGCGTCCCGTTGCCTGCCCTCCCTCCAGTCGCCCTGGCGTGCGCCAGCGGGTGCGGCGTCCCGGAGGCTCAGGCTTTTTTTGGGAGGGCCTGCTGCGTGGTTTGCGAGGGGATCAGCGGTCGCAGCGGCTTGACGCGTTCGATGCCGACGGGCTCGGGGGGCAGTGCGCCCCAGTCCTGGTCACCGGCGTTGCTTCGACCGGCGCCGTTCGTGTCCGCGCCGCCTTTCGTGTGCTGGGCTGTCGGTGCGGGTGCCGCAGCCGGCGGCGTTCCTTCGGCTTCCGGTTTGCGCCGATGCAGCAACACCGCATCGGCCACGCGCTGCACATGATCGGCGGTGATCGCCGCCGCGCCATCCAAGGCCGCGAGCGCGCGCGCCGAGCGCAGCATCACGAGGTCGGCGCGCAGCCCGTCGACCTGCGACGCGATGCACAGCGTGCCGACCGCTTCGTGCACCTCATCGCCGTAGGGCAGCGCCGACACATCGGCCACGACGGCGCGGGCTCGGGCCAGTGCAGCCGCCAGCTCGGTTTCAGCCCCTGCATGCCTCGAACGGAAACCCTGCGGATCGGCATCGAAGGCCAGACGCGCACGCACGATGGCCTGCCGCTCGGCCGTATCCTCGATGTTGCGCAGCTGCACGCACAGCCCGAAGCGATCGAGCAGTTGCGGGCGCAGCGTGTCCTCCTCCGGATTCATCGTGCCGACCAGCACGAAGCGCGCCGCATGCCGGTGCGAGATGCCGTCGCGCTCGACCACGTTGACACCGCTGGCCGCCGCGTCGAGCAGCGAATCGATCAGCGCATCGGGCAGCAGGTTGATCTCGTCCACATAGAGCACGCCGCCATGCGCACGCGCGAGCAACCCGGGTGCAAATTTGAGCTCATGGCCCGCGAGAGCATGGCCCAGGTCCAGCGTACCGACGAGGCTTTCGAGGCTCGCGCCCAGCGGCAGCGTGACGAAGGGCGCGCCAGGCAGCAGCTCGGCCAGCGCGCGCGCCGCCGTGGTCTTGGCGGTGCCGCGCGGACCTTCGATCAACACGCCACCGAGGCCGGGATCGACCGCAGCCAGCAGCAGCGCCTGGCGCAACTGCGGCTGGCCCGTGATCGCGGCAAAGGGAAAAGGCACCGGCATGGGAGCGGCAGTGGTCATCGGAGGGATCCTTCCATCTGTTGCTCGTGGTCGAGCAGCAGGTTTTCGAGTTGGGTGCGGTAGTCGCCGGGCGACTGCCACAGGCCGCGCTGCATGGCTTCGAGCAGGCGGCTCAGCATGTCGTGCAGTGCGCGCGGATTGTGCGCGTTGACGAAATCGCGGGTGGCGGCGTCGAGCACATAGGCATCGGCCACCATCACGTACTGGTGGTCGCCCACCACGCGCGCGGTGGCATCGAAGCCGAAGAGATAGTCCACGGTCGCGGCCATCTCGAAGGCGCCCTTGTAGCCGTGGCGCTTCACGCCATCGATCCACTTGGGATTGACCACGCGCGAACGGATCACGCGGCTGATTTCTTCCTTCAGCGTGCGCACGCGCGGTGCCTGCGGGTTGCCGTGGTCGCCGTGGTACATCGCGGGCTGCCGGCCGCTCAGGTGACGCACGGCGGCGGCCATGCCGCCCTGGAACTGGTAGTAGTCGTTGGAGTCGAGCAGGTCGTGCTCGCGGCTGTCCTGGTTCTGCATGACGACGTTCATGGCGCGGAGGCGCCGCACCAGCGCATCGGCCGCCGGCACGCCGTCGCTGCCCTGGCCGTAGGCGTGGGCGCTGCCGCCTACATACGCGTTGGAGAGGTCGTCGTCGGTCTGCCAGTTGCCGTGATCGAACAGCGACTGCAGGCCGGAGCCGTAGCTGCCCGGCGCGGAGCCGAATACGCGCCAGCCTGCCTGTGTACGGGCGGCCTCGGGTGTCAGGCCTTGTTCTTCGAGCGCGGCGCTCTCCCGCAGGATGCGCGCGCGGATCGGATTGCGCTCCGCGTCTTCATCCTCCTGCGATGCGACAGCCTGCACCGCGGCGTCGAACATCTGCACGGCATTGGGGAAGGCATCGCGGAAGAAGCCCGAGATGCGCAGCGTCACATCGATGCGCGGGCGGCCGAGGCCCACCGTGGGCAGCACCTCGAAGTCGACCACGCGCTGGCTGCCCGGCGCCCACTTGGGCCGCACGCCGATGAGTGCGAAGGCCTGCGCCAGGTCGTCGCCGCCGGTGCGCATCGTGGCCGTGCCCCAGACCGACAGGCCCATCGCCACCGGGTAGTCGCCGTGCTCCTGCAGATGGCGCTCGACCAGTTGTGCGGCGGACTTGAGGCCGAGCATCCAGGCCGTGGGCGTGGGGATGGCGCGCGTGTCGACCGCATAGAAGTTGCGACCGGTCGGCAGCACGTCGGGCCGGCCGCGCGAAGGCGAGCCGCTCGGGCCGGGTGGCACGAAGCGGCCTTGCAGCGCGCGCGAAAGTTGCAGCAGCTCCTGCGGGCCGCAGGCGTCGAGCGCGGGCGCAAGGCGTTGATCGATGCGGCTCAGCACGGCTGCGGTGTGCGGCATGTCGGGCGGACAGGAGTCCTCTTCCAACAGACGCTGCGTCAGCAACTCCAGCCGCTCCCGCGTGTCGCCGTGATGCCGCCACGGATCGCTGCTCACCGATTGCAGCAAGGCCGGCCGCGCCCCTTGCCATGGCTTGGCCGCGTCGATGTCCAGCGGATCGAAGGCTTCGCTGGGCAGCAGGTCCTGCGTCAGCGCGCCCAGCAGTCCGGCGTTCGCACCCACGCCGTCCGCGGACGGGTAGCGCGCGAGCGCGAGCAGCGTGTCGCGCCGCAACCGCTCCTGCGGCGAGGCGCCGAACACATGCAGGCCGTCGCGAATCTGCGTTTCCTTGAGTTCGCACAGGTAGGCATCGACGCGCGCCAGCACCGCATCGTCCTCCGCCCCCGGCATCCCCAGTTCCTCGACCAGGTGCTGCGCACGCACGGCAGCGAGGATCTGCGCGCGCAACACCTTCGCTCGCCGCGCATCGACCAGCAGCGCGTCGTAGTACTCGTCGACCTGGCGCTCCAGATCCTGCAACGGGCCATGGTTCTCGGCGCGCGTGAGCGGCGGCATCAGGTGATCGACGATCACCGCCTGCGTGCGCCGCTTGGCCTGCGCGCCCTCGCCCGGGTCGTTGACGATGAAGGGATAGACGTTGGGCAGCGGCCCGAGGATCGCATCGGGCCAGCAGGCCCGCGACAGCGCGATGCTCTTGCCCGGCAGCCATTCGAGGTTGCCGGGCTTTCCGACGTGCACGACCGCGTCGATGGCGAAGGCATCGCGCAGCCAGAAATAGAACGCGAGGTAGCTGTGCGGCGGCACCAGCTCGGCGTCGTGGTAACTCGCATAGTCGGCGGCGCCCAGCGTGCCCAGTGCGCGCGCGGGCTGGATGCCGACGAACACGTGGCCCAGCCGCAACCCCGCGATCATGAAGCGGCCCTGGCGCAGCATCGGGTCTTGCTCGGGCGTGCCCCAGCGTGCGTCGATGGCGGCGGCCATGCCTTCGGGCAAGGCCGCGAGTCGCGCCCTGTAGTCGGCAAGCCCGTAGCTCTGCCAGGCGGGCCGCGCGGACCATTGGGCCGGATCGTTCGCGATGCCTTCCTGCAGCTTCTGCATCAGCGCATCGCCGTCGGTGGGCATGGAATCAGGTTCGCCGAGTGCATAGCCCTCGGCCTGCATCGCATGCAGGATTGCAATCACCGAAGCCGGTGTGTCCAGCCCCACGCCGCTGCCAATGCGCCCTTCGCTGCCTGGGTAGTTCGCCAGGATCAGCGCGACGCGCCTGTCGGTCGCCTTCAGGCTGCGCAAGCGGCACCAGCGGCGCGCCCGCTCGGCCACAAAAGCGATGCGGTCAGGCTCCGGCTGGTAGCTCACCACTTCGGTCTGCGTCAGCTCGCAGCGGTGCGACAGGCCCTTGAAGCTCACGGCACGCGTGATGATGCGGCCGTCCATCTCGGGCAAGGCGATCTGCATGGCGATGTCGCGCGGGCGCAGGCCCTGGCTGTCGGCCAGCCAGTCTTTGCGGTTGCCGCCGCTCACGATGACCTGCAGCACCGGCGCATCGCCAGCCAGCGCGATGGCTTCGCCGTCGTCGTTCTGCGCGCCCTGACCCAGCGCTGCGAAGGCAGTGGTGTTGAGCACGAGCTGCACATCGTGCGCACTGCACAGTTCGCGCAGCGCGGACAGGCACAGCGGATCTTTCAGCGAATCGAGCACGACCGGCAGCGGGTTCAATCCCTCGGCGTGCAAGGCGGCGGCGAGCGCATCGAAAGCGGCCGTGTTGCCCGACAGCAGGTGCGAGCGATAGAACACCAGCGCCACCACCGGTACGCCCGCATGCCAGCCGGCACGCAGATCGTCGATGCCGGCGACGGTGTGCGCGGCGTCCATGCCACGCGGCACATGCAGCGCCACCTGCGGCAGGCTGCGCGGCGGCAGCGGGGCCTCGCCATGGCCGAGGCTATGGAAAGCCACCGCGCGCAGGAACTGCATCGCATTGCCCGCGCCGCCCGATCGCATGTACTGCCAGAGCTGGCGGCTCACTGCGCGCGGCGCTGTGCTGCGGGCAAGCAGGTCTTCGTCTTCCTGCAGGTCGCCCGAGAACATCGCGAGCTGCTGGCTCTTGCGCTTGGCGAGCTTCTCGAGCTGTTGCAACCCATAAGCCCAGGCCGATTCGGCACCGAGGTGATCGACGACCACCACGCGCGCATGCTGCAGCACCTCGTCGACATACAGGTCGAGCGAAGCCGACTGCCGCAGGTGCATCAGGTTGGCCAGCCGCAGCGACGGATAGCCGAGGTCGGTGGCTGCCAGCGCGGTGCGCGCCGCGGCGAGCAGCGCGAGCGTGGTGTCGGCCGAGCTGAGCACCACGATGTCGCCAGGCGTCTGGTCGAGCCGGGTGACGACGCTGTCGTCTTCGACGAAGCGTCCGGGCTGGGTGCTCAGCAGGTGCATGCGTTCAGGCCGGTACGGCGGCGACACCCTCCAAGGCCTTGCGCAGCACGGCTTCGTCGAGGTCTTCGCCGATGAAGACGAGGCGCGTGCGCTGCGCTTCGCCGTCGCGCCAGCGGCGGTCGAAGTGGTGGTCGAAGCGGCGGCCCACGCCCTGCACCAGGAGGCGCATCGGCTTGCCCGGAATGGCGACGAAGCCCTTCACGCGGTAGATGGAGTGTTGCTCGACCAGCGCGGCGAGCGCTGCGAGAAGCCCGTCGCGGTCCACGGGCGGCAGCTCGATCACGAGCGAGTCGAACTCGTCGTGGTCGTGGTCTTCCTCGTGGTCGTGGTGGCTTTCGCACAGATGGATCGTGGCTTCGGCCGCACGCCCCTGGCCCAGCAGCAGCGCGAGCGGCAGCCTGCCTTCGGTGGCGGCAACGATCTTGACCTCGGGCGGCAGCTCTTCGCGCACCAGCGCTTCGACCCGGGCGCGCGTGGCGTCGTCCATCAGATCGGTCTTGTTGAGCACGACGAGGTCCGCGGCCGAGAGCTGGTCTTCGAACAGTTCGTGCAGCGGCGATTCATGGTCGAGGTTGGGATCGGCACGGCGCTGCGCGTCGACGTCCTCCGGGTTCTCCGCGAACTGGCCCGAGGCTGCGGCCGGGCCGTCGACCACGGTGACCACCGAATCGACGGTGAAGATGTTGGCGATGTCCGGCCACTGGAAGGCCTGCACCAGCGGCTTGGGCAGCGCGAGGCCCGAGGTCTCGATGATCACCGCGTCGATGTCGCCGCGCCGCTCGGCCAGCTTCAGCATCACGGGCAGGAACTCTTCCTGCACGGTGCAGCAGACGCAGCCGTTGGCCAGCTCGTAGAGCGCGCCTTCGCGCTCGTTGCCTTCGTCGTCGCAGCCGATGCCGCAGCCGCGGAGGATCTCGCCGTCGATGCCGAGCTCGCCGAACTCGTTGACGATCACCGCAATGCGCCGACCTTCGGCATTGCCGAGGATGTGGCGCAGCAGCGTGGTCTTGCCGCTGCCGAGGAAGCCGGTGACGATGGTGACGGGAATCTTGGCGTTGCTGGGGGTCATGGAGAAATTCTTTCAGGCGCCGGTGGCGCGGAAATGGGTGGCGAAAAGAGGCAGGCACGCGGCAGCGCCCCGAGGCGGTCTCGAGGGCGCCGCGACAGGCTGGGATCAGACGCCGCCGTACAGACGGCGCTCGACGAAGGCCGTCCCTTGCAGACGGCGCCAGCCCTTGGCGGCGGCCAGCACCCCCAGGTCGACCAACGGCTCGACCAGCACGACGGTCATGTAGGCAGCGCCAAAGCTGGCGATCTGGCCCAGGTTCTCGAGCCCGGTACCGCGCCCGTAAAGCGCCCAGAAGCCGACCCAGACCACGATACCGCCCTGGTAGGCCACCGACAGCTTGAATGCCTGCTGGTAGCCGATGTCCACATAGGCCACGTTCTGGGGAATGATCCGCCGTGCCAGCGCGGAAGTCGCGAACAAGGGCACCAGCAAAGTGGTGACGTTCATGCCGTACTGCGGCAGATCCTGTGGTTCGAAGAACAGGCCCTGGATGAGCAACCCGCCCGCCAGGCCGAGGGCTGCAGTCGCCAACCCGAACACCAGCAGCAGGGTCGTGCCGAGAATCAGGTGCACCTCGGACACGCCCACGGGATGATGCGGCAGCACTTCGCAGAAGCAGAACACGAGCGCCACGGCAATGGCCGAGCGCAGCACCAGGGCGGCAGGGCCGTCCTTCATGAGGGTATCGAAGGCCACCTTGCCTGTGTAGGCCAGCGCGGCGGCTGCCGTCGCGTAGCTGAGGAATATCTTGGATCCGTCGACGAGACCTGGTTCGATGTGCATCGAGCACCTCCTGAATTGCACCGCAGTGCGAAAGTTGATTGTTGGTCGATGGGCCAGCTCGCGCAAGCCCCTGTCATGAACGCTGAAGCGCGCGCTGCGCTCCTGGCACGGCCGAGGACCGAGACTTGCGCCGCAGCCGGCGCCAGCCGATCACCACGCCGCTCGCCGAGGCGACGGTGCCGATGATCGACAGCAGCCATACGACGATGTCCCAGGTCGGCCGGTACTGGATCAGCCAGGGAAAGTCGAGGCTGTGGGCAGCGTTGAAGAGCCAGCGGTTCAGGCGTGAATTGCTGTTGTTGCTGCCCGCGACCTGCCCGCTAGCGGGATCGATGTAGATCCAGCTGCGCGCGGCGTCGTCGAATTCGAGGCGCCAGACGGGCACGATGCGCTCGCGGTGGTGGCCGTACCAGTAGAAGTCTTCGTGTGTCTGCAGCGTGGCCTGCGTCACGCTGGCGCCGGGCCGCAGGCGGGCGGCGGCACGCACGATGTCTTCGCGGCCGATCGACGCCGGTGCGCCGGTGGCGGCATCCAACACCCGAACGCGGGCCTGCGCATCGCGCAGTTGCAGCAGCGGCCTGCCGTCGAACCACGTCAGCAGCGCCTCGCGAGGCGCAGTCGCGCCCTCGCCCGCCGGCAGTCGGGCCAGTGGCCAGGGGAACGGCGACGAACCGGCACCGGTGTAGCGCGCCATGGCAGCGGCATCACCCGACCCGCGCTGGAACCAGCTGTTCGGGTTCATCGAGAGCCAGCCGCTGACGATCCAGGTCAGCACGAAGAAGCCGCCGATCAGCCCCGCGATGTGGTGCCAGGCCATCCACCCGGTATACGGCGTGACCGCGCCGTTACGAAACCGCCGGCGCAGTCGAATGCGCAGGATGCCGATGACGATGCCCGTCACGGCCGAGACGATGCAGGCCGCCGACAGCCACACCACCACGTCATGCCACAGCGGCGGATCGGCGCGCAGCGGCGTGAAGTAGATCCAGTGCGGCACGGAACCGAGCCAGTTCCAGAAGCGTTCGGAGCGCGTGGTGTCGCGCACCACCTCGCCGGTGCGCGAGGACACATAGAGCTCGGTGCCGGCCGTGTCGCCGATTTCGATGCGGTGCAGCGGGCGCAGCGGGTTGAGGCCCTGCGGCACGGTCCATTGGTCGCGCTCCAGCGTTTCGGCCCAATGTGCGCCGGGCTGGCCCGAGAAGGCGCGGGCGATGGATTCGGCCTGCGCCGCATCGACCGGGCGTCGCGTGCGGACACCGTGTGCCGCTCGCCGCGTGAATCGACGATGCGCCACACGGGCAGCGGCTCGGCGCCGCCTTGCATCTCCAGCGCCATGCGCCGCGGCGGCTGCGCTCGCGCGGCCTGCGGCAACGCGTCGAGCGCGGCAACGCGTCGAGCGCGGCTGCGGGCGTGACCGTCGCCTGCTCGAAGCGCACCGCGCCAAGGCCGGCCAGCCGCTCTTCGTCCGTGAGGTTGGGATAGCCCACGTACATCATCACCACGCCCGAGACGCACCACATCACGAGCAGCAGGCAGCCGCCAATGCCGAGCCAGCGGTGCGTCCAGTAGAGCCAATGGCGAACCCGCGGCCAAGCGCGGCGCCAGGCGGCGTGGTGGTGCGGCTTCGCGCTGGACATGGACGCTGCGGTCTTCAGAACTTCACCAGCGCCGACAGCTCGAAGGAGCGCGGCCGGCCCAGCAGCCACTGGTCACCACCGTTCGAGAACGAAACGGGGTACTTGCGGTCGCCGAGGTTGAAGGCGCGCAGCGCGAGTTTCAGCGACGGATTGACCTGCCAGCTCACGGACGCGTCGGCCACGGTATAGGAGCCGATCTTGCGCGTGTGGGCGGTGTCGACCTGGCGCGAGCCGACATAGCGCAGGCCCAGCGCGGCGTCCCATTGCGGCAGGAAGCGCCAGCTGAGCCAGACGTTGGCCGTGGCCTCGGGAATGCCGTCGGGCGTGTTGCCCGCTCGCGAGACCAACGCGTTGCCGACGCGCTCGTTGAAGTCGTCGTAGCGCGCGCGCAGCTTGGTGGCGTTGGCTTCGAGCCGCAGCGTGGACGTCAGCGCGAGGTCGAGCGTGGCCTCGATGCCCTGCGACGACTGCTGGCCGACCTGCTGCGTGACGGTCGGGTCGTTCGCATCGCGCGACAGCAGCTTGCGCTTCTCGATCTTGTAGGCCGCGACCGACCAGGCGCCGCGGTTGTCGGCCAGCTGGCGCTTGTAGCCCACCTCGACCTGGCGGCCGGTGGTGAGGTCGAACTGCGATTGCGAGGTCGAGGTGGTGAGCAGCGAGCCCAGCGGATCGGCTGCACGCGCGATCTGTCCGTAGAACGACTGCACCGCATCGGGCGCATACACCACGCCCACGCGGCCGGTGCCGTAGACGAAGGTCCGCTCGAAGCTGTTGGCCGGCTTGGTCAGGTCGGCGCGGTTGATCTTCGCGTGGTCCCAGCGCAGGCCCGCCACCACCGACCATTGGTCGTTGATCGCGAGCCGGTCTTCGGCGAAGAAGGCGTAGGTGTCGGCGCGCGCACGATAGCGCGGCAGGTAGGGCTGCGGCGACTCGTAGCGGCCTGGCGCGAAGACGAACGGGTCCACCTCCGAGTAACCGCCATAGGGCGTGTCGCTCGATCCGAGGAAATCGATGCGGTTGACGTCAAAGCCCGCGAGCACCTGGTTGGCCATGCCGAACAGCTGGTGACGATAGGCGACGTCGGTGCGGTTGCCCATTTGCTCCTGGTGGTGGCCGATTTCCAGGTAGTCGTCGCGGCCAACGAGGCCGGTGTCGGGCATGTAGCCGTAGGTCTCGCTGTCGCGCCAGTGGCGCTTGGTCTCGAGGCGGTAGAGCTGGTTGCGCACGGTGACTGCGCTGCTGGGCGTCCAGACCGCATCGAGGCGGGTCCAGCTGTCGCGGTACTTGAGTTCGGCGTCGTCGAGGTTGTAGTTCAGGCGCAGGCTGCGACGGTCGAGCCGGCCGTTGATCAACGGCACGCCGCAGTAGCGCTCGGGCGACTGGCGGCCCTCGTCGTGGGAGAGCGTGATGTTCAGTTCGGGCGAGACATCGAGCCGCACCGCCGCGCCGATCGCGAGACTTTCGGATTCGCCACGCGCCATGAAGCCGTTGGAATGCCGGTGGCTCACGTCGAGCCGGTACGAGAGGCGGTCGTTGATGGCGCCGCCACTGCCGAAGGCGATCTGGCGCGTGGCGTTCGATCCGAAGGAGACCAGCGCCTCGTTCTCGATCGGGCCGCGCGTGGGCTTCTTGGGCACGATGTTGATCGCGCCGCCGATCGCCCCTTCGCCGTACATCACCGAGGCCGCGCCGCGCAGCACTTCGATGCGATCGACCGACCAAGTGTCGAACGGGAAGGTCACGGTGCCCGCGCCCACGTAGAGGCGCGTGCCGTCGAACAGCTGCATCACCGAGCCATGGCCCGAGAAGCCGCGCGCGCGGATGGTGTCGCCGGTCAGCACTTCGATGCTCGCCGGGGTTTCCAGCGGCATGAGGCCGAGGCGGCTGCCGGTCTGGGTTGGCTCGTCCATCGCGAGCGGTGTGTGGCGCGCGGCCTCGACCTGCACTGGCGCCAGGCTGTTGTTCGTCGCTTCACCCGATTGCGCCAAGGCGCCGCCCGGCCCGAAAGCCAATCCCAAACCCAGTGAAAGACCCGAAAGGCGTGCCCATTGCAGCGGCGCGCCCGTGCGATCGCGTGCTGGCGATGCTTGACCCATTTGATTTCTCCTCCGACCTGCGTCCCCGCAGGCTCCTGACCGATCGAGGACGTCGAGGGAGATGGCGAAGGGCGATGCCGGTTCGCAGAGGGGCGAAGCGGCAGGCCCGGACACGCACTCCCGCAGCGTCCGAAGGCGGTGGCGAAGGCCGGTATCCGGGCTCGCGGAGCGCGCCGATGGGCAGGGTGAGTGCACATCGAAGCCGAAACCCTCGCCTTCCCACGCCGAGGCGCAGTGGCTGCCAATGCCGATGGGGGCATTGACCCGAGGGTTTCCAGATCCGCTTACCGTTGCGGGGGCAGCGCAGGCATGGCTGTGTCAGTGAAGACCCAGCGCACCTGCTTCCCGTTTAACCCCCAGGCCACTGAATGGCATGCGGGGCACCTTCGCACCGTGTGTGTGGTGGCGCCGTTAAGTCAAACTGACGCACCAAACCGGTGGGATTATAGGGAGCACCCCTTGGCCGGGGACCGTGCCTGGGGTCTCAGGCGGGTTTTCCGTCCGGGCCGAACAGCCGCCGCAGCACGGCAACACCCGCCACCAGCGCGTTCGAATAGCTGGCGTAGGGCTCATGGGCCGCCTCGAGCGGCACGTAGACGTGGCCCTTGTCGTCCGGCGTGCCGTCCACCTCTTCCATCAACACCCAATAGAACTCACCTTCCTCCAGTTCATGGACGGTGAGCGCGATGTTTCTGGGTGAAGGCATGGAAATGCAGAGAAAGGAACGGTTTTCAGTGAATGAACGGGGGACAGGGGCGGTTGACAGCTTTCGGGCTTCTCCTACAGAGCATGCGCGCGATGAAGCCTAATGTGTTGCACAGGGACCTGCGTCACAACAACAGGAGGCAGCAATGAAGCACTTCATTCTCCAACCCAGCATGCGATCGAGTATCGGCGGCGCCTTCTATCCGACCGGTTATTCGATGGTGATGTTCCCGAGCGCGGAAGACGCCGACCGCATCGGCCACCGGCTGATCGAAAAAGGCATGAGCGGCGACGAGGTCTACCTGCTTCCCGCCGATACCGTGCTGGAAGAAATCTCGCCCACCGCCAAGAACACGGACAACCCCCTGCCCTCCGCCGGCACCGACGCCGCCACGGTGCGCGCCCACACCAAGCTGGCGCGCGACGGCCATACCGGCCTGCTGGTCAGGACCAAGGACGAAGCGGCCGCGAGCCGGCTGATAGAACTGGTGCGTACCGTGCCCTATTCCATCGCCCAGCGCTACCGCACGCTGGTCATCGAAGACCTCTGAACCGGGACTGGCTCAGGCCGGCACGGCCATCGAGACCGCACGTTGCACCACGTCGCGGGCCATGGCCTGGGCCAGTTCGTGCTCGCCGAGGAAGACGGTCACGGCCGTCTCCTGCGTCAGCAGCCTGGCTTCCTGCTCGTTGTGGCTGCGGATCACGGTCTGGATCGTCGGGTTGAGCGTGCGGGCGGTTTCGATCATCTGCCGCACGTTCATGGTGTCGGGCGTGGCCACCACGAGCACGCGGGCCCGCGCGATGTGGGCCTGGATCAGCACGGCCGGGTCGGCTGCATCGCCCCACACGGCCGCGTTGCCGGCCTCGCGCAGCTTTTCGACCAGTTCGCGGTTCTGCTCGGCCACCACGTAGGGAATGTCGTGCGCGTCGAGTTCGGCCGCAATGCGGCGCCCGACCCGGCCATAGCCGACCAGCACCACCTGCCTGGAGAGGTATCTGGCCTCGGTGGTCATCGGCAGTTCGGCCAGGGGATCGTCGCGCGACTCGAGCCCGCGCGCGAACGAGGAATGGGCATGCAGCCATTTCTGCAGCGGCACGATCAGGCTGAACCACAGCGGATTGGTGGCGATGGAAATCAACGCGCCCGCCAGCACCAGGCTCTGCCCCTCGACCGGCAACAGGCCGAGCGACACGCCCAGCCCGGCCAGGATGAACGAGAACTCCCCGATCTGCGCCAGGCTTGCGCTCACGGTCAGCGCCGTGCCCAGCGGGTAGCGGAACACCAGCACCAGCGCGCAGGCGGCGATCGACTTGCCCAGCACGATCACCCCCACCACCGCCAGCACCTGCAGGGGGCGCTCGATCAGCACCGACGGGTCGAACAGCATGCTGACCGATACGAAGAACAACACGGCGAAGGCATCGCGCAGCGGCAGCGACTCTTGTGCCGCCCGGTGGCTGAACTGCGACTCGCGCATCACCATGCCGGCAAAGAAGGCACCGAGCGCGAACGACACGCCGAACAGCGCCGCCGAGGCAAAGGCGATGCTGACCGCGGCGGCCACCACGCACAGCGTGAACACAGTTCGCGCGAGCCGGTGCGCGTGACCTGCCAGAGGATCCAGGGGAACACGCGCCGCCCCACCACCAGCATCAGCACGACGAAGCCGCCGACCTGCAGCAGCGTGAGCCCGAGCGTCTGCCACAGCGGCGCATCGGTGGCACCTGTGGCCTGGCCACCCAGCGCGCCCGCGAGCGGCGGCATCAACACGAGCACCAGCACCATGGCGAGGTCCTCGACCACGAGCCAGCCGATGGCGATGCGGCCGGTGAACGAATCGAGAAGCCCCAGACTTTCGAGCGCACGCAGCAGCACGACCGTGCTCGCCACCGACAGCGCGAGACCGAACACCAGCGCCGCACCGGGACTCCAGCCCCACCACATGGCCAGGCCACCGCCGAGCAGCGTGGCCACGGCAATCTGCGCCAATGCGCCGGGCAGCGCGATCTTGCGCACCGCGAGCAGGTCGTCGAGAGAAAAATGAAGGCCGACGCCGAACATCAGCAGCATCACGCCGATTTCGGCGAGCTGTGCGGCAATGCCTGTATCGGCCACGAAGCCCGGCGTGAACGGGCCGATGATCACGCCCGCCAGCAGGTAGCCCACCAGCGCCGGCAACCTCAGCTTGGCCGCCAGGAAGCCGAACACGAGCGCCAACCCGAGGCCGGCGGCAACCGTGTTGATGAGGGAAACGCTGTGCGGCA
>CAMATD010000145.1 GCA_945860785.1 Variovorax sp. YR752
CGCCCAGCGTGCCCACCACCTGCCCATCGACTTCGTAGTTGGCGCTGA
This sequence comes from Variovorax sp. YR752, assembly GCA_945860785.1. Lineage (GTDB taxonomy): Bacteria > Pseudomonadota > Gammaproteobacteria > Burkholderiales > Burkholderiaceae_C > Variovorax. Next base: position 49 of record CAMATD010000145.1, read on the forward strand.
CGATGGAGAGCTCCTCGAACGGCACCACCTGGCTCTCGCCGCCGATGAAGATGCGCACGCCTTCGGCCTTGCTCGACACGTCGAGCAGTCGCATCAGCTGAGCCTTCTGCTCGAAGAGCTCGAAGGCGCGGCGCAGTTGCCCCATGTCGCTGGAGAAGTCGGTCACCGCGAGCAGGTTGCGCTCACCGGAGATCACGACGTCGTCTTTCATCGCCTCGGTAAGCACTTCCGAACTGACCTGGACCGCGGCCTGCATCAACGCCGCAATCTCGCCACGCAGCTTCTCGACCTCGGACTGCAGACGATCGCGCACCTGCTCGATCGTCAGACCCGCATAGTGCGCATTGATGTAGTTGGAGGCCTCGACCAGTTGCGACTGCGAATAGTCGGCCTCCGGAAAGATCACCCGGTTCTGCACATCGCCATCGGGCGAGACGATGATCACCAGCAGGCGCCGATCGGACAGCCGCAGGGACTCGATCTGCTTGAACACCGAAGCACGCCGCGGCGCCATCACGACGCCGACGAACTGCGACAGGTTCGACAGGATGTGAGCCGCGTTGGCAATCACCTTCTGCGGCTGGTCGGGCGCGAGACTCGGCGTGCTCATCTCCTCGCGCTGTGCGGTCAGCATGGTGTCGACGAACAGGCGATAGCCGCGATGGGTCGGGATGCGGCCGGCCGAAGTGTGCGGGCTGGCGATCAGCCCCAGCGCCTCGAGGTCCGACATGACGTTGCGGATGGTCGCCGGCGACAGATCCAGCCCCGGTGCGCGCGACAACGTGCGTGACCCGACGGGTTGCCCGTCGGCGATGTAGCGCTCGACGAGCGTCTTGAGCAGCAACTTGGCACGGTCGTCCAGCATTGCAAGATTTTAGTGTTGTAATTTGTGAGATATGACTTCCCGCTTCCGTCACGTCGCCCTGATCGGCAAATACCAGGCTTCCGGCGCCAGAGCGCAGGCGGATGCGCGCGACGGTGTGATGGAAGACATCGGCGCCTTCCTCGAATCGCAAGGTTGCACGGTGTTCGTCGAACGCTCGACCTGCGAGGATGCCGATGACGCCGCCCCCGCCCATCCGCGCTACGAGGCGCTGTCGGTCGAGGAAATCGGCCAGCGCTGCGACCTCGGCCTCGTGGTCGGCGGCGACGGCACCATGCTCGGCATCGGCCGGCAGCTCGCTTGCTATGGCATCCCGCTGATCGGCATCAACCGCGGCCGGCTCGGCTTCGTCACCGACATTCCGCTGGACAACTACCAGGCCACGCTGATCCCCATGCTGACCGGCGAGTACGAAGAAGACCACCGCAGCCTGATGCATGCGCAAGTCATGCGCGACGGCGTGTCGGTGTTCGACGCGCTCGCCATGAACGACGTGGTGGTCAATCGCGGCGCCACATCGGGCATGGTCGAGCTGCGGGTCTCGGTGGGCCGCCATTTCGTGGCCAACCAGCGCGCCGACGGCCTGATCATCGCCACGCCCACGGGCTCGACCGCCTATGCCCTGTCGGCCGGTGGACCGCTGCTGCATCCAGCCGTGCTGGGCTGGGTGCTGGTGCCGATCGCGCCGCACACGCTCTCGAACCGCCCCGTGCTGCTGCCCGATGCCGACGAGATCGTGATCGAGCTGGTGGGCGGGCGCGACGCCAGCGCGAATTTCGACATGCAGTCACTGGCCTCGCTCGCGATCGGCGATCGCGTGGTGGTGCGCCGCTCCGACTTCCGGGTGCGCTTCCTGCACCCCCGGGGCTGGAGCTATTTCGACACGCTGCGCAAGAAACTTCATTGGAACGAAGGGGGCTCCTGAAATGGCGCTGCGACGCATCGCACTGCGCGACTTCGTGATCGTGCGATCACTCGAACTCGACCTGTCCGGCGGCTTCACGGTATTGACCGGTGAAACCGGCGCGGGCAAATCCATATTGATCGATGCGCTGCAGCTGGCGCTCGGTAACCGCGCCGACGCCGGCGCGGTGCGCGAAGGCGCCGAACGGCTCGATGTCAGCGCTGAATTCGATGCCGACCCCGCACTCGACAGCTGGCTCGACGAAGGCGGCTTCGAAGCCGGCGACGCCCTGCTGCTGCGCCGCACCGTCGACGTGCAGGGCCGTAGCCGAGGCTGGATCAACGGCAGCCCGGCCACCGCCACGCAATTGCGCGAGCTTAGCGACCGCCTGCTCGACATCCACGGCCAGCATGCCTGGCAAAGCCTGACGCGCCCCGAAGCCGTGCGCGGCCTGCTCGACGCCTACGCAGGCGTGCGCACCGACGCGCTCGACGCTGCCTGGCAAGGCTGGCGGCAGGCGCTCTCCGCGCTGGAACATGCGCGCTCGGCGCAAGACTCGCTGCAGCGCGAACGCGAACGGCTGCAGTGGCAAATCTCCAAGGTCGCCAAGCTCGCGCCCGGCGTCGACGAGTGGGAAGAACTGTCGACCAACCATTCGCGCATCTCGAACGCGCAAGCCTTGATCGATGCAGCCCAGGGCGCCAGCCAGGCGCTCGAAGACGACGACAACGGCGCCCTTTCCGCGCTCACGCGCGCGGCCACGCTGCTGCAGAACTGCGAGCACATCGAGCCCGAGTTCCGCGCACTGGGCGAAGTGCTCGCCTCCTGCGTGGCACAGGCTTCGGATGCCGCCCACACGCTGCACGGCTACCTGCGCGACGCCGAAGCCGACCCGAAAAGCCTCGCCGAACTGGACGAGCGCATGGGGCTCTGGATGTCGCTCGCGCGCCGCTACAAGCGCACGCCGGGCGACCTGCCGGCGCTGCTGGCCGGCTGGCAGACCGAGCTTCAGGCGCTCGATGCGCAAAGCGATCTCGAAGGCCTGGAGCGCGCCGAACAGAACGCACAGCAGGCCTACCTGAAAGAGGCCAAGGCACTCGGCAAGGCCCGCAAGCAAGCCGCCCCGCGCCTCGCGCAGGCCGTCACGCAAGCCATGCAGGGCCTCGGCATGCAGGGCGGGCGCTTCGAAGTCGAGCTGCAGCCGCTGGCGCAGCCCAGCCGCGCAGGTCTTGAGGATGTCGCGTTCCTCGTGGCCGGCCATACCGGCACCACCCCGCGCGCCATCGGCAAGGTGGCCTCGGGCGGCGAACTCTCTCGCATCACACTGGCCATCGCCGTGACGACGAGCCAGCTTGGCGCGGCCCAGACGCTGATCTTCGACGAGGTCGATGCCGGCGTCGGCGGCGCCGTCGCCGAAACGGTGGGCCGTCTCATGAAACAGCTCGGCCGCGACCGCCAGGTGCTCGCCGTGACCCATCTGCCACAAGTGGCCGCCTGCGCCGACCACCACCTCGTGGTGGCCAAGCGCCAGACGGCGGCCGCCGGCAAGGACGGCCCGCGCACCGAAAGCGGCGTTTCGCGGCTCGACGACGACAACCGGGCCAAGGAAATCGCCCGCATGCTGGGTGGCGAGAAGGTCTCGCAGACCTCGCTCGCGCACGCACGCGAGATGCTGGGCCACAAGACTTCGGCGACCACGCCATGAACCTCGATCTGGTGCTCATCACCGGCATGTCGGGCTCGGGCAAGTCCGTGGCGCTGCATGCGCTGGAAGACGCCGGCTACTACTGTGTCGACAACCTGCCGCCCGAGCTGTTGATACCGTTCATCGCTCTTCAGCATGAACAGCAGGCCCCGCGGGTGGCCATCGCCATGGACGTGCGCAGCGGTGTTTCGCTGCCGATCGTTCCGCAGCAACTCGAGGAATTGCGTCGCGATGGCGTGTCGCTGCGCTCGCTGTTCCTCGATGCGACGACCGATGCCTTGCTGCGCCGCTATTCGGAGACCCGTCGGCGCCATCCCCTCTCGCGCCAGGAGGCGCGCATCGATGTCCCCGAGCAGCACCGCGTGCTCACCCAGGCCATCGAGCTCGAACGAGAACTGCTGGCCGATCTGCGCGACGGTGCCGACGTGATCGACACCAGCCTCATCCGCCCTGCCCAGCTGCAGAGCTACATCAAGGCGCTGATCTCCGCGCCGCAGAACGCGCTGACGCTGGTGTTCGAGTCGTTCGCCTTCAAGCGGGGCGTGCCGCTCGATGCGGACTATGTGTTCGATGTGCGCATGCTGCCCAACCCGCATTACGTGCCCGCACTGCGCCCCCTCACGGGCCGCGACACGCCGGTGATCGAGTGGCTGCGCCAGCACGAAGACGTGGCGCGCATGTACGACGACATCGAACAGTTTCTCTCTCATTGGCTCGACGCGCTGGCACGCGACCATCGCAGCTACGTCACGGTGGCCATCGGCTGCACCGGCGGGCAGCACCGGTCGGTGTTCCTGGTCGAGCAATTGGCACACACCTTCGGCGCCCGCTGGGGTGCGCTGAAACGGCACCGCGAACTCGACGCGAGCTGACTGACTAAGCCGCGCTGCTCCCCAGCAGCTTGCGTATCGGCGCTGGCAGTCCCAGCCGGCCCCATTCTTCGACATCGACCCAGCGCGCGGCGTCGCCTTGGGGCTGCGCACCTTCGAGCAGCACTGGATGCAGGTGCAGATCCTTGTGGGTCAGCACATGCACGAAGGGCGACAGGTCTTGCGCGCCGCGCTGTGCGGCTGACGGCAACGCAACAAGCAGGTCTTCACGGCTGTCGAACACCGGCAGGCAATAGAGCCCGGCCCAGATGCCTTTCGCGGGCCGCTTCTCCAGCCACACGCGCCCCTCTGCATCACGCGCCAGCAACACCCAGAGCGACTGGGCACTGCGCTTCAGCTTGCGGGTCTTGACGGGATAGCGCTCCGGCGATCCCTCGCGCAACCCCACGCAGGTCTTGTTGATCGGACAGATCATGCAGCTCGGCTTGCGCGGCAGGCAGACCGTCGCGCCGAGGTCCATCACCCCTTGCGTGTAGCTGGCGATGGCCTCCCGCTGTTCGGCGGGTGGAAGCAGTTGCGTCGCCTGATCCCACAGCGCACGCTCCTGCGCGGATGAGGACAGGTCACCGCCAAAGCCGAGCACGCGCGTCAGCACGCGCTTCACGTTGCCGTCGAGGATCGCGACCCGCTCGCCAAAACAGAAGGCCGCAATCGCCGCGCCCGTGGAGCGACCGATGCCAGGCAAGGTCATGAGCTCGGCCGCGGTGTGCGGAAACTCGCCGCCGAATCGCTCGACGACCTCCTGCGCGCAGCGATGCATGTTGCGCGCCCGGCTGTAGTAGCCCAGCCCGCTCCAGAGCCCGAACACCTCGTCTTCGGTGCCTGCAGCCAGCGCCTTCACATCCGGAAAGCGCGCGAGAAAGCGCGCGAAGTAGCCGAGCACTGTCGTCACCTGCGTCTGCTGGAGCATGACCTCCGACAGCCAGACGCGGTACGGGTCACGGGTGTTCTGCCACGGCAGCTCGCTGCGCCCGTGGCTGCGCTGCCAGCTCACGATCTGCGCGGCGAAATCCGGTGGAGCAGAACGCTCAGGCCGCACGCAACTCGCTGACGGCCGCCATGGCTGGCGGCTTTCCCTGCTGCGTGATCAGCGAAGTGAATTCGCGCAGGCGGTGATGCAGCTCGGCCAGGTTGCTCTCCTGCGCGGCGAGTTCGACCAGCCGTTCGTCGAGATTGCCCGCCGCATTCTGGATGCGCTCGATCGCCTCGATGCGCTTGCTGAAGTTGCGGCGGCGCTCCTTGAGCTGCGCGTCGATCTGTGCGCTCGCGCCCTTGCTCCAGCGCTCGACCTCGGTCATCGCGGCCTCGTTGACCAGGCGCAAGCGGCTGGCCAATGCGCGAACCAGCTTGTCGCAGAAATCGGCCTGCGCAAGCTTCAGCAGGTTGCCGACGCCCAGGTAGTGGATGTGGCTGCGCTCGATCTGGCTCAGCTCCTGTTCGAAGCCCGTCAGGTCGGGCTCAGCCGGCGCCTGCAGGGTGAAGCCTTGCTCGGCATTGAGCTGGCGGAAGGTGGCGTGCAGCATCGACTGGATCTCGACCGTCGTCGCCTGCACTTCGCGCAGGTTGTTGCGCAGCGAATCGAAGGTCTCGCCGTACACCTTGCGCACGTTGAGCTTGATGCCGGGGCGCTTGAGCGCGGCCGACAGCCGCACCATGTCGGCCTTTAGCGCAGTGCGCCCGAGCACGGCGTACACCTCGCGCAGCAGCTTGCCCTGCACCGAACGCAGCGCCAGGATGCGGGTGTTGCTGCCCTCGAATTCGGCGTGCTCCGGGTCGATGCGCGAACGCATGTGGCGGATCACCGAAACATTCTTGCCGCGCAGACCCTGCAGCTCGAGCGCCTGCTCCGACAGGTCGCGCTGGCGCACCTTCAGGATGCGCTCGGCCTCGGCGCGCAGCGCGCTCATGCCGGCATCGACAGCGAGCCGCAGCATGGTCTCGCGCTTGCCGAGCACGCCTTCGCCCAAGAGGGTTTCGAGCGCCGGCAGACGGCTGGCTTCGAGCAGTCGAGGGTCGTGCTGGATCTTCGCCTGCAGGCCCTTCTGTGCGGAGACCGGCAGCACCTGCGCGAGCGGCACCTCGAGCAGCCTCGCCGCGCTGTCGCGTTGCCGCTCGATCTGCAATTCGATCTGCGCGGGCGAGCTCAGCGAGTCCCACATCGTGTCGATCTTGTTGAGCACCACGAAACGGGTGTCGCTTCCGTCGTCCTCGGTGATCAGGTGCTCGCGCCAGATCGAAAGGTCGGAGCGTGTCACGCCGGTTTCGGCGCCCAGGATGAAGACGACGGCGTGCGCCTGCGGAATCAGGCTCACCGTCAGCTCGGGCTCGGCGCCGATCGCATTCAGGCCCGGGGTGTCGAGAATCACCAGCCCCTGTTCCAGCAAGGGATGCGGCATGTTCAGCACCGCATGGCGCCAGCGCGGAATTTCGACGCGGCCTTCGGCGTCCTGCACGGGGTTGTCGTCGGGCGTCTCGGGGTTCCAGAAACCCAGCGCGCGCGCCTCGTCCTTGCTCACCCAGCGGACTTCGGCCACCTTGCCCATCGCCAGCGCCAGCTGTTCGGCGTTGCCCACCGCGATCGGAATCTCGGTCCAGCGCGTCGGCTTCTCGCGCCAGTGGGTCAGCGAATGCGGCTCCAGGCGGGTTTCGATCGGCAGCAGACGCAGCTTGGGCGCCACCGCGGGGTCGTAGCCCAGCTCGGTCGGGCACATCGTGGTACGTCCTGCGCTCGCGGGCATGATGCGCCGCCCATAGTCGGCGAAGAAGATCGCATTGATCAGCTCCGACTTGCCGCGCGAGAACTCGGCCACGAAGGCGACCATCACCTTGCTGGTGCGGATCTGCAGTTCGAGCCCCCGCAGGCGCTCGGCCACGGACTGGTCGAGCAGCTCGTTCTCGGTCAGCCAGCGGGACAGCCACTGCAGCCGGTGGGCGAAATTGCTCCGCCAGGCACCGTGCTGATCGAGTTGTTGGTTGAAAGAGCGGCTCAAGGGAAATATGTAATAAATAACTTACAAATATAGCATCGCAAACCGTGCAGCGACCGTTTGCGGGGTATTCGGTGGAAAGTGCGCGACGCTACTTTTGACAATTGGGGCAGTAATAGGTGGAGCGCTGCCCCTGGCGCAGCTGCCGGATCGGCGTTGCGCAGACCCGACACGGCTCGCCCGCCCGGCCGTAAACGGTCGCCTCGAGCTGGAAATAACCGTTCTGACCGTCCACGTTCGAGAAGTCGCGCAGCGTGCTGCCGCCCTTCTCCACCGCCCTGGCGAGAATTTCGCGCACCGCCGCATGCAGCTTTGCCGCCCGCGGCCGGCTGATGCGCGCGGCAGACAGGGTCGGCCGAATGCCGGCTTGGAACAGCGCCTCGGACGCATAGATGTTCCCGACACCCACCACCACGTCGCCCGCCAGCAGCACCTGCTTGACGGCGGCCTTGCGCTTTCGGAGGCCGGCATGGAAGGCGTCGAGGTCGAAGGCATCGCCCAGCGGCTCCATGCCCAGGCCGCCGAGCAGCTTGATGGCCCAGGGCACGGCCTCGTCGTCCACGTAGACCACGGCGCCGAATCGGCGCGGATCGTTGAGCCGCAGGGTGCCGCGGTCGGTGACGAGGTCGAAGTGGTCGTGCGTGCCGGGCGGCGGCAGCGCCGCGTCGAAACGCAGGCTGCCCGACATGCCCAGGTGCAGCAGCAGCAGCCCCTGGTCCAGGTCGATCAGCAGGTATTTGCCGCGACGTCGCACTTCGCGCACGTGCCGCCCGACCAGCGCTCCGGGCACCACCATCAAGGCCCAGCGCAGCGGCTTCCCGATGCGCACGGCATCGATGCGCGCGCCGGCAATGCGATCGGCAAAACCGCGGCGGGTGACTTCGACTTCGGGTAGCTCAGGCATGAAAGTAAAACTCCGGCGAAGACGAAGCCCCACGCGGCACTCGTTCAAAAGCCTCGATTATTATGGTTGGATGATTCCATCGCCCCGCCGACACTGCCTTGCGGCGGCCGCGTCTCTCGTGCTGCTGGCTTGCGCCGTTCACGCGCAAACCTCCGATCCTGCCGCCCCCAACAGCCCGGCGCCCATCATCGAGCGCAACGCGCCGCCAAAGCCGGCCGTCCGGCCCAGGCCGGCGGCTGCAGCAAAGCCGGCCAGCGAGCCTGCCGCCCAGGCATCGGCGCTGACTGCCGATCTGTTCTACGAAATCCTGATGGGCGAGATGACGGCTCGCTCTGGCGACCCCGGCTCCGGCTATGCGCTGGTGCTCGACGCCGCCCGGCGTCTGCGCGACGGCAAGCTGTTCCAGCGCGCGGTCGAAATCGCCTTGCAATCGCGTTCGGGCGACGCAGCGCTCGCCGCGGCCCGGGCCTGGCAAGAAACGCTGCCCACGTCGCGCGATGCCAGGCGCATCGAGCTGCAGATCCTGATCGCGCTGAACCGCATCGGCGAGACGGTCGAGCCCCTGCGCGCCGAAGTGGCGGCCACATCGCAAGTCGAACGCCCGCTCCTGATGGCGGTGATCGCCCGCAACTATTCGCGCGCCACGGACAAGAAGCAGGCCGCCTCGGTGGTGGAGCGGGCCCTGGTCGACGATCTCAAGAATCCCGCCACAGCCGGGCTGGCCTGGGCCACCGTGGGGCGGCTTCGCCTCAATGCCGACGACGCCTCCGGCGCCCTGGAAGCCGCGCGCAAGGGCCAGGAAATCGACCCGGCTTCCGATGCACCGCCCGCACTGGCACTCGAACTGATCGACCCCAACCAGCCGCTGGCTGAGCCGATCGTGACGCGCTACCTGGCCAGCAACACCAAGGCCACGCCCGACCTGCGCATCGCCTATGCCCGCGTGCTGGTCGAGAACCGGCGCTACGCCGATGCCACCGCACAGCTGCAGACACTCACCTCGGCACGCCCCGAACTGGCGGAGCCCTGGCTGCTGCTCGGCAGCCTGCAGATGCAGGCCAAGCAGGAAGCGGCGGCCGAGACTTCGCTCAAGCGCTACATCGAACTTGCCGGCAACAACCAGAACAAGGACATCGATGCCGCCGACCGCAAGCGCGGGCTGACGCAGGCCTACTTGGTCCTTTCTCAGCTGGCCGAACGGCGCAAGGATTTCGCGGGCGCGGAGCGCTGGCTGACGCGCATCGACAGCACCGACGACCTGGTGGTTGCGCAAACCCGCCGCGCCGGCTTGCTGGCACGCCAGGGCAAGCTGCCCCAGGCACGCGAAATCATCCGCAACCTGCCAGAACGCACGCCCGACGACAAGAAGCAGAAATTCCTCGCCGAAGTGCAGCTGTTGCGCGACGCCAAGCAATACCAGGCGGCCTACGACATGCTGGCCCAGGCCTCCAACGCCGCACCGGATGACAGCGACCTGGTCTACGACCAGGCCATGGTGGCCGAGAAGCTGAATCGCCTCGACGACATGGAGCGGCTCCTGCGCCGGCTGATCGTGCTGAAGCCCGATAGCCAGAACGCCTACAACGCGCTGGGCTACTCGTTCGCCGATCGCAAGATCCGGCTCGACGAAGCGCGCACGCTGATCCGGAAGGCCGTGCAACTGGCACCGGAAGATCCGTTCATTGCCGACAGCCTGGGCTGGGTCGAATTCCGGCTCGGCAACAACGCCGAAGCGATCCGCATCCTCGAGGCCGCGTACAAGACCCGGCCCGATCCGGAGATCGGCGCGCATTTCGGCGAAGTGCTCTGGTCCATCGGGCAGAAGGATCGCGCGGTAACGATCTGGAAAGAAGCCCTCCTGAGCGATGCCGAGAACGAGACCCTGCAGGAAACGCTCAAGCGCCTGCGGGTCAAGCCATGACCTCCGGGCGCCGGACTTTTCTGACGGCGGGTGGGGCGGCTCTTCTTTTGATGGCAGGTTGCGCCCAGTTGACGGGCGGCTCGTCCAGCCCGAAGGGATCGGACAGCTGGAGCGGTCGCATGTCGCTGCGCATCGACAGCGAGCCGGTCCAGACCTTCTCCGCATTGTTCGAACTGCGCGGCTCGGCCGATGCCGGGGACCTCACGCTGACGACCCCCATTGGCAGCACCCTGGCGCAATTGCATTGGGCACCGGGCGAGGCCCTGCTGAAAAATGGCAGCGACACCCGCCGCTACGACTCCGTCGACGCGCTGATCGAAGCCGCCACGGGCGCGGCGATTCCGGTCGGTGCGCTGTTCGGCTGGCTCCGGGGACGCGACGAGCGTGTGCCCGGCTGGCGTCCCGATCTGGGGCAGCTCGCGAACGGTCGCCTCCAGGCCACCCGCGATGCGCCAAGCCCCCGGGCGGACCTGCGCATCGTGTTCGAGCGGTCATGAAGGCCATCTACGACCTTCCCGCACCGGCCAAGCTCAACCTGTTCCTGCACATCGCCGGCCGGCGCGACGACGGCTACCACCTGCTTCAATCGGTCTTCATGCTGATCGATTGGTGCGACACGCTGCACGTCGAGTTGCGGCGCGATGGCCAACTCAGTCGCGAAGACCTGACGACCGAGCTGCCGGCCGACGACCTGATCCTGCGCGCCGCCCGCGCGCTGCAGGCGCACGCCGGGTCCGGCCAGGGCGCCCACATCGGCGTCGCGAAGCACGTACCGGCACAGGCCGGCATGGGCGGCGGCTCTTCGGACGCGGCCACCTGTCTGCTGGCATTGAACCGCCTGTGGAACCTGAATCTGCCCCTGTTCCGGCTGGCGCAGATCGGATTGAAACTGGGCGCTGACGTGCCCTTCTTCCTCGGCGGCCGCAACGCGTGGGTCGAAGGCATCGGCGAAGAAATCCGGCCGGTCACCCTGCCCTCAGCCCGCTTCGCGGTGGTGAAACCACCCGAAGGATTGGATACCCGTCTAATTTTTTCGGCGACCGACCTTGAACGCTCAACTCCTGTTGCTATAATCTCAAGCTTTGCTGCAGATAGCGAACGACACGAAGCCCCAAACCTTGGCAACAAGGTTTTCGACTTCAGCCACAACGACCTGCAGCCGGTTGCCCAGCGACTTTGCCCCGCGGTCACCGATGCCATCGAATGGCTCGGCGCCCAAGGATTGAAGGCCCGGATGACCGGCTCCGGAAGTTCGGTGTTCGCAAGGATGGAGCAAACGCTGCACGAAGCAGAACTGGCCGAAGCCCCCAAAGGCTGGCAGGTTCGTCAATGCAGCAACTTGGCGGTTCATCCTCTCGTAGGTTGGGCAGCCTGAAAATAGTCAGATCGTTTTTGCGGTCCGACGCGACATATATCGGTTGATGGTGCAAACCATCGACCCGTGTAGGGGAGTCGCCAAGCTGGTTAAGGCACTGGATTTTGATTCCAGCATGCAAAGGTTCGAATCCTTTCTCCCCTGCCAAATTTTTGAAACTGCGGTCTGAACCGCCGCAGTGCCTTCCAAACTGCGGCCCAACGGCCGCAGTGTTTCTTCTGCAGCCTGCTGGCTGCGATAATCGACGATCCACGGGTCGCCACGACTCAATACCTTTGGCGGCTTCCTAAAAGCCAATTCGCACTGCCGGGACGCGCTCATGCAGGCTAATCACCCTGATTTCATGGTTTTCACCGGCAACGCCAATCCTGGCCTTGCTGCAGAAATCGCGCACAACCTCGGCACCTCGCTGGGCGCCGCACGCGTCGGTCGCTTCTCCGATGGTGAAGTCACCGTCGAGATCAACCAGAACGTCCGGGCACGCGACGTGTTCGTGGTGCAGTCGACCTGCGCCCCGACCAACGAAAACCTGATGGAACTGCTGATCATGGTCGACGCGCTCAAGCGCGCTTCGGCCGAGCGGATCAGCGCCGTGATTCCCTACTTCGGCTATGCCCGCCAGGACCGCCGCCCGCGTTCGAACCGCGTGCCGATCTCGGCCAAGGTCGTGGCCAACCTGCTGGAAACCGTCGGTGTCGAGCGCGTGCTCACGATGGACCTTCACGCCGACCAGATCCAGGGCTTCTTCGACATCCCGGTCGACAACATCTACGCGTCGCCCGTGCTGCTAGGCGACCTGCGGGCCAAGCACTACGAAGACCTGATCGTGGTCTCGCCCGACGTCGGCGGCGTGGTTCGCGCCCGTGCGCTGGCCAAGCAACTGAACTGCGACCTCGCCATCATCGACAAGCGCCGTCCGAAGGCCAATGTCAGCGAAGTCATGAACGTGATCGGCGAGATCGACGGCCGCAACTGCGTGATCATGGACGACATGATCGACACGGCCGGCACGCTGGTCAAAGCGGCCGAAGTGCTCAAAGAGCGCGGCGCCAAGAGCGTCTACGCCTATTGCACGCACCCGATCTTCTCGGGTCCGGCCATCGAGCGCATCACCCAGGGCTCGGCCCTCGATGAAGTGGTCGTGACCAACACCATTCCTCTTTCCGACGCCGCCCTGGCATGCGGAAAGATCCGCCAGCTCTCCGTGGCACCGCTGATCGCCGAAACGATCCAGCGCATTGCCAAGGGCGAGTCGGTGATGAGTTTGTTCTCGGACCAGGACAACCTGTTCTGATCCGAGCAAAAAGCGGGCTCCTCTCCTCTTGCGGGAAGGGAGCTCTTGTTGAACCGGAGTCGCACTGGTCGCGGTGGACTCTCACAGGAGCTAGTTATGAAATTCGTCGCTTTTGAGCGCGCCAAGCAGGGCACGGGTGCGAGCCGCCGTCTCCGCGTTTCGGGCAAGACGCCCGGTATCGTCTACGGTGGTGAAGGCCAGCCCCAGCTGATCGAAATCGATCACAACGCGCTGTGGCACGCCCTCAAGAAGGAAGCCTTCCACTCGTCGATCCTCGCAATGGAACTCGGCGACGCCACCAGCAAAGTGCTGCTGCGCGACGTGCAGTACCACCCGTTCCACCAGCTGGTGCAACACATCGACTTCCAGCGCGTCGATGCCAAGACCCGCCTGTACATGAAGGTGCCGCTTCACTTCAAGGGTGAAGAAGAGTCCGAAGCCGTCAAGACCTCGCACAACCTCGTGCACCACGTGATCACCGAGCTCGAGATCAGCTGCCTGCCGTCCGACCTGCCCGAGTTCATCGAAGTGGACCTCTCCGGTCTCACGAAGAACGCCACGCTGCACGTCAACGACATCAAGCTGCCCAAGGGCGTGAAGTACGTGAGCCTCGGCAAGAACAACCCGGTCATCGTGTCGGCTGTGCCGCCGCTGGTCGCCGAAGAGCCGGCACCTGCCGCCGAAGGCGCAGCACCTGCCGAAGGCGCCGCACCGGCTGCCGGTGGCAAGCCTGCCGCCAAGACGGCCAAGCCCGCCGCCAAGAAGTAATTCTTCGCGCCCCTGCAAAAGGCCCGCCTCGTGCGGGTCTTTTGCTTTGGGGGCGGCGAGATAATTCCCCCATGATCAAGTTGTTCGTCGGCCTCGGAAACCCGGGCCCTGAGTACGAAGCCACGCGCCACAACGCAGGCTTCTGGTGGATCGACGCCCTGGCGCGCGACTGGAAACTCACGCTCGCTCCAGAACGCAGCTACCACGGCCTCGCGGCGCGCGCCAACATCGGTGGCCAGAGCGTCTGGCTGCTGGAGCCGCAGACCTTCATGAACCTGTCGGGCAAGTCGGTGGCCGCGCTTGCGCGCTTCTTCAAGATCGCGCCGGAAGAAATCCTCGTGGTGCACGACGAACTCGACGTGGTCCCCGGCCAAGCCAAGCTCAAGTTCGGCGGCAGCCATGCAGGCCACAACGGCCTGCGCGACATC
>CAMATD010000146.1 GCA_945860785.1 Variovorax sp. YR752
ACGAGTACTCATGCAGAACGCCAGCGATCGTGACTTCGGTGGCCGAATAGCCCACCATGGACGACAGCAGAACGCGACGCAGCGCGTTGCCGAGCGGGTGGCCATAGCCGCGCTCGAAAGGTTCGAGCGTCACCTTGGCCTTGTTGGCGGCAAGTTGCTCGACCTGGATGGTCTTGGGTTTCAGCAGGGTGGTTTGCATGCAGACTTCCTCTCAATACCCCCGGCTCGTTACACCGGTAAGGCTGGTGAAGCACCTGACCCGCAACAAAGCACGGGGCAGGAACGTGAACAACAAAAACTTGTTTCCCACACACGCGAGGTGTGCGGGAACAAAAAAATCAACGCGAATAGAGTTCGACGATCAGCGATTCGTTGATGTCGGCTGCGAATTCGTCGCGATCGGGCACCTTCTTGAAGGTGCCTTCGGCCTTGTCGGCGTTCACTTCGACCCAGGCCGGGATACCGACTTGTTGGGCGAGCTGGAGCGCTTCGGCAATGCGGGTCTGCTTCTTCGACTTGTCGCGCACAGCGATCACGTCGCCGGTCTTGACCAGGTACGACGGGATGTTGACCGACTGGCTGTTCACCGTGATCGCCTTGTGCGACACGAGTTGACGTGCTTCAGCGCGGGTCGAGCCGAAGCCCATGCGGTAGACGACGTTGTCCAAGCGCGATTCGAGGATGAACAGCAGGTTGGCGCCGGTGTTGCCACGGCGACGATCGGCTTCTTCGAAGTAGCGGCGGAATTGCTTTTCGAGCACGCCGTACATGCGCTTGACCTTCTGCTTTTCGCGCAGTTGCAGGCCGTAGTCGGACGTTCGCTGACCCGAAGTGCGACCGTGTTGGCCGGGCTTGGAGTCGAACTTGGCCTTGTCCTGGATCGAGCGACGGGCGCTCTTCAGGAACAGGTCGGTGCCTTCACGGCGGGAAAGTTTGGCCTTGGGGCCGAGGTAACGTGCCACGATTTTTCCTTTGTGTCATCTGCCGCAGTTGCCTGCGGGAGCCATCGGCGAGACGCGGATGGCGGTGGGCTTAGTTAAAAAAACAAATGCGCAGCCGCTCAAGAGCTGGCTGCGCCTTGCGGACTGACGATCAGATGCGGCGACGCTTCTGGGGACGGCAGCCGTTGTGCGGAACGGGCGTCACGTCGGCAATGGAATTGATCCGGATGCCGAGCGCAGCCAGTGCGCGCACCGACGATTCGCGACCGGGGCCCGGGCCCTTGATCTCGACGTCGAGGTTCTTGATACCTTGTTCGACAGCAGCACGGCCGGCAACTTCGGAAGCCACCTGCGCAGCGAACGGCGTCGACTTGCGCGAGCCCTTGAAGCCCTGGCCACCCGACGAAGCCCACGACAGGGCATTGCCCTGGCGATCGGTGATCGTGATGATGGTGTTGTTGAACGAGGCATGCACGTGGGCGATACCGTCCGCAACGTTCTTGCGAACCTTCTTGCGAACGCGCTGTGCGGCGTTGTTTGCAGGTGCTTTAGCCATGCTGGTCTATCCTTATTTCTTCAGGGACTGCGCAGCCTTGCGCGGACCCTTGCGGGTGCGGGCATTGGTGCGCGTGCGCTGGCCGCGCATCGGCAGGCCGCGACGGTGACGGAAGCCGCGATAGCAGCCGATGTCCATCAAACGCTTGATGTTCATCGTCGTCTCGCGACGCAGATCGCCTTCGATCGTGAACAGAGCGATCTGGTCACGGATCTTCTCGAGATCGCCGTCGGTCAGATCTTTGATCTTCTTCGAATATTCGATGCCGCTCGCTTCGCAGATTTGACGGGCGCGGGTGCGACCGATTCCGAAAATGGCGGTCAGGCCGATTTCAGTGTGCTTGTGCGGCGGGATGTTGATGCCAGCAATACGTGCCATGTGCGTCCTCTAATACTCTTCAATCAACCTTGGCGCTGCTTGTGGCGCGGGTCGGTGCAAATCACACGCACCACACCTTTACGGCGGATGACCTTGCAATTACGGCAGATGGTTTTGACCGAAGCCGAAACTCTCATTTCATTCTCCTAAAACTGTTTAACGTGGCGGTCTACCGCCCGATCTCAATACTGCAACACAGCCCTACGATGTCTTGAAGTTGGCCTTCTTCAGCAGCGATTCGTACTGCTGGGACATCATGTAGTTTTGCACTTGGGCCATGAAGTCCATCGTGACGACCACGATGATCAGCAGGGAGGTACCACCGAAGTAGAACGGCACGTTGTACTTCAGGATCAGGAACTCGGGCAGCAGGCAGACGAAGGTGATGTACACCGCGCCGGCCAACGTCAGGCGAACCAGAATCTTGTCGATATAGCGAGCGGTCTGGTCACCCGGACGAATGCCCGGAATGAATGCACCACTCTTCTTCAGGTTGTCGGCCGTTTCCTTGCTGTTGAACACGAGAGCCGTGTAGAAGAAGCAGAAGAAAACGATCGCGGCAGCGTACAGCAGCACGTAGATCGGCTCGCCCGGACGCAGCGCGTTGGCAACGTCCTTGATCCAGCGGAAGCCACCTTCACCGGTGCTGAACCAACCGACCACCGTTGCCGGCAGCAGGATGATCGACGAGGCGAAGATCGGCGGAATCACGCCAGCCATGTTCAGCTTCAGGGGCAGGTGCGACGACTGGCCGCCATAGACCTTGTTGCCGACCTGGCGCCGCGCATAGTTCACGAGGATCTTGCGCTGACCGCGTTCGACGAACACCACGAAGTAGGTGACCAGCACCACGACCGCGATGATGAAGAGCGCAATGATCGGGTTCATCGCACCGGTCGTCACCAGCGAAGCCAGGCCGCCGATGGCGTTGGGCAGACCGGCCGCGATACCTGCAAAGATCAGGATCGAGATACCGTTGCCCAGACCGCGTTCGGTGATCTGCTCGCCGAGCCACATCAGGAACATCGAACCGGCCGTCAGGCTCACCATGGCGGTCAGGCGGAAGCCGAAACCGGGGGCGATCACAAGGCCTGCCGACGATTCGAGGGCGACCGAGATGCTGAACGACTGGAAGAGGGCCAGACCCAGTGCGCCGTAGCGCGTGTACTGCGTGATCTTGCGGCGACCGGCCTCGCCTTCCTTCTTCAATTGCTCGAAGGTGGGAAGCACGTAGGTCATCAACTGCATGATGATCGACGCCGAGATGTACGGCATGATCCCCAACGCGAACACGGTGAAGCGCGACAGCGCCCCGCCCGAGAACATGTTGAACAGGCTCAGAATGCCGCCCTGCTGGCCCTGGAACAACGCTGCCAGCTGGTCCGGGTTGATACCCGGCACAGGAATGTGCGCGCCGACCCGGTAGACCACGAGCGCGAGCAGCAAAAAGACGAGCCGACGACGGAGGTCGCCGAACTTGCCTGTTTTTGCGATCGTTGCCGCGTTAGTTGCCACGAAGAACTTCTTTCAGTCCGATGATGGTGATCAGGCGACGCTGCCGCCGGCTGCTTCGATCGCAGCCTTGGCACCAGCCGTTGCGCCCACGCCCGTCAGCTTGACGGCCTTGGTGAGTTCACCGGTCTTGACGATCTTGACGACCTTGGCGAGCTGGCCCACGAGGCCGGCTTGCTTGAGCGCCAGGACGTCCACTTCGGCTAGGCCGAGCTGCTCGAGGGCAGTCAGCGTGACTTCGGCGTTGAACTTCAGCAGGTGCGACTTGAAACCACGCTTGGGCAGGCGACGTTGCAGCGGCATTTGGCCGCCTTCGAAACCAACCTTGTGGAAACCGCCCGCACGCGACTTCTGACCCTTGTGACCGCGACCTGCGGTCTTGCCGATGCCAGAGCCGATACCGCGGCCGACGCGACGCTTCGCGTGCTTGGCGCCGGCTGCCGGCTTGATGCCATTGAGTTCCATATCAGTCTCTCTTACAGAACTTTGACCAGATAACTGATCTTGTTGATCATGCCGCGCACCGCCGGGGTGTCTTGCAACTCGCTCACGCTGTTGAGCTTGCGCAGGCCGAGGCCACGCACGGTCGCGCGATGCGATTCCTTGGTGCCAATCGGGCTCTTGACCAATTGCACCTTGAGGGTTTGTTGTTGCGTCGTCATTTGAATGCTTCTTTCAGGCTTGCGCTTAAGCGAAGATTTCTTCGACGGTCAGGCCACGCTTGGCAGCCACTTGCGACGCGGTCGTCGAGTTCTTCAACCCGTCGAGCGTGGCGCGAACCATGTTGTAGGGGTTCGACGAACCATGGCTCTTGGCCACGATGTCGGTGATGCCCATGACTTCGAACACGGCGCGCATCGGGCCGCCGGCGATGATGCCGGTACCCTTCGGGGCGGGGATCATGACGACCGAAGCGGCGCCGTGATGACCCGTCACGCGGTGATGCAGCGTGCCGTTCTTGATCGAGATCTTGGCCAAGTTGCGACGGGCTTCTTCCATTGCCTTCTGCACGGCAGCAGGCACTTCCTTCGACTTGCCCTTGCCCATGCCGACGCGACCGTCGCCGTCACCCACCACGGTGAGTGCTGCGAAACCGAGGATACGACCACCCTTCACCACCTTGGTGACACGGTTGATCGCGATCATCTTCTCGCGCAAACCGTCTTCAGGGCCTTCGTTCTGCGTTCTTGCTTGAATCTTTGCCATTTTGAATCTCGTGTCCGGTTAGAACTGCAGACCGGCTTCGCGAGCCGCCTCGGCCAGCGCCTTGACGCGGCCGTGGTACGCAAAACCTGCGCGGTCAAAGGCGACCTTCTCGACGCCGGCAGCCTTCGCCTTTTCAGCGATGCGCTTGCCGACGGCGGTGGCTGCAGCGGCGTTGCCGCCCTTGCCCGAGCCGCCGAGCGAGGTACGCACTTCGGCTTCTGCCGTCGATGCGGTTGCGATCACCTTGGTGCCGTCGTCGGAGATGACGGTGGCATAGATGTGTAGGTTGGTGCGGTTCACTGTCAGACGGGCCACGCCCTGCGTCGCGATGCGAATGCGGGTCTGGCGCGAGCGGCGAAGACGCTGTGCTTTTTTGGTCAACATCATTTTGCTGCCCCTTACTTCTTCTTGGTCTCTTTGATCACGATCTTCTCGTCCGAATAACGGATGCCCTTGCCCTTGTAAGGCTCAGGCGGACGAACAGCGCGGATCTCAGCGGCGATTTGACCAACGCGCTGACGGTCAGCACCCTTGATCACGATTTCGGTCGGGGTCGCAGTGGCCACCGTGATGCCCTTGGGCATTTCGATGTTGACCGGGTGCGAGTAACCGACTTGCAGGTTCAACTTGTTGTTGGACGCTGCAGCCTTGTAGCCGACGCCGACCAGGTGGAGCTTCTTCTCGAAGCCCTTGGTCACGCCAACCACCATGTTGTTCACCAGCTGACGGATCGTGCCGCTCATCGCATTCGCTTCACGCGATTCGTTGGCGGGTTCGAAGCTCAGCTTGCCGTCATTGCTGGCGACTTTGACCAGTGCATTGCGTGCCAGGTTGAGCGTGCCGCCCGTGCCCTTGACGCTGATCTGGTCTTCCTTGATCGACACATCCACGCCTGCGGGGATGGTGATCGGCATTTTTCCTACTCGGGACATTTCAGTAACTCCTCGATGTCTCGGTTAGGCGACGTAGCACAGAACTTCGCCGCCGACACCGGTGGCGCGTGCCTTGCGGTCGGTCATCACGCCCTGGGGGGTCGTGACGATCGCAACGCCGAGGCCGTTCTGGACTTGCGGAATGGAAGCACTGGCCTTGTAGACACGCAGGCCGGGGCGGCTCACGCGCTCGATGCGCTCGATGACCGGACGGCCAGCGTAGTACTTCAGGACGATTTCAAGTTCGCTCTTGCCGGCTTCGGTCTTGACCTGGAAGCCGTCGATGTAGCCCTCGTCCTTCAGGACTTGTGCGATCGCGATCTTCACCTTGGAAGAGGGGACCGACACGGTGGGCTTCGCCACCATCTGCGCGTTACGGATACGCGTCAGCAGGTCGGCAATGGGATCACTCATGCTCATGTTGTTTGCTCCTGCCTGGCTTACCAGCTGGCCTTGGTGACACCGGGGATGTCGCCAGCGAAAGCCAGTTCACGGATCTTGGCGCGAGCCAGACCGAATTGACGGAAGGTGCCACGCGGACGGCCGGTGATCGCGCAACGGTTGCGTTGGCGGGTCGGGTTCGCGTTGCGCGGAAGCTTTTGCAGGCCCAGGCGGGCGGCTGCGCGTTCTTCGTCGCTCTTCTTCAGGTCGTTGGAAGCCGCCTTCAGTTCTGCGTGCTTCGCAGCGAACTTGGCAACCAGCTTGTCGCGCTTGAGTTCGCGCTGGATCAAAGATTGTTTAGCCATGGTTCGCCTCAGTTCTTGAACGGGAAACGGCAACCAGCGAGAAGCGCCTTGGCTTCTTCGTCGGTCTTGGCCGTCGTCGTGATGCTGATATTGAGACCGCGCAGGGCATCGACCTTGTCGTACTCGATCTCAGGGAAAATGATCTGTTCCTTGACGCCGATGTTGTAGTTGCCACGGCCGTCGAACGCACGGCCGGAGATGCCGCGGAAGTCGCGAACACGCGGCAGCGCGATAGTCACGAAACGGTCCAGGAACTCATACATCTGCACGCCACGCAGCGTGACCATGCAGCCGATCGGCTGGTTTTCGCGGATCTTGAAACCGGCGATAGCCTTCTTCGACTTGGTGACCACGGGCTTCTGGCCGGCGATCTTGGTCAGGTCGGCGACAGCGTTGTCGAGAACCTTCTTGTCGGCGACTGCTTCACCCACACCCATGTTCAGGGTGATCTTGGTGAGGCGGGGGACCTGCATCGGCGACTTGTAGCCGAACTTTTCCGTCAGGTCTTTCGCGATCTTTTCGCGATAGTGTTGTTGGAGACGTGCCATGTGAGTACCTCTTAGGCGAACTTGATTTCGTCGCCGCTGGACTTGAAGACGCGAACAGCCACGCGCTTGCCGTCAGCACCCTGGGTGATCTTGATGCCCACGCGATCGGCCTTGCCGGTCGCGGCATTGAAGATCGCCACGTTGGATTGGTGAATGGGCATGGACTTCTCGACGATGCCACCGGTCGTACCCTTGAGCGGGTTCGGCTTGGTGTGCTTCTTGACGAGGTTCAGGCCGTCGATGACGATGTGCGAATCGTCCTTGCGAAGCGAGACGGTGCCGCGCTTGCCCTTGTCACGACCGGCCAACACGATGACCTGGTCGCCTTTGCGAATCTTGTTCATGGCGTTGTTGTCCTTACAGAACTTCAGGGGCCAGCGACACGATCTTCATGAACTTTTCGGTGCGCAGCTCGCGCGTCACCGGTCCGAAGATGCGGGTGCCGATGGGCTCCAGCTTGGCGTTGAGCAACACTGCTGCGTTGCTGTCGAATTTCACGAGCGAGCCGTCAGCGCGACGGATGCCCTTGGCGGTGCGGACCACCACTGCACTGTAGATCTCGCCCTTTTTGACGCGACCACGTGGAGCGGCTTCCTTGATGCTGACCTTGATGACGTCGCCCACGCTGGCGTAACGCCGCTTGGAGCCACCGAGCACCTTGATACACAGGACGGATTTCGCGCCTGTGTTGTCGGCCACTTCGAGCCGGGATTCAGTTTGGATCATTTCTTGATATTCCCAACTTGTACCGATGGCGCCTCCAGGAGGGAAACGCCGCGGTCAGTCTTGGGCCCGTCGTCCGCACCTCGAACCACTCGAGGCACTTCCGCTTTGGGCTGAAAGCTTCGCCTTTTGGAAACGAAGCTTGCGATTGTTGCACGCACTTCTGCCGATGTCAACAACCCCCATTACACCACCACGCACTGCCACTAGACTCGGCGGCGGGCGCACTCCTGCGAATTCCCTCCCACAGCCCTCTCTGCCAGCGCGTCGCCGCCTGCTCGCAGGCATGGCGGGCGCACTGGCGCTGGGCCTGGGCGGCTGCAGGAGCGCAGCCCCGAATCCCGACCCCGGCCGGCTCCGGCGCATCGCGGAGGCGCGCTGGGCGCATCGGCTTCATATAGAGGGCACCACGGTCGGCGGCCTCTCGGGCATTGATTACGATCCCGTACGAGGTGAGTACCTGCTTATCAGCGATGACCGGTCAGACCTTGCACCCGTCCGCTTCTACATCGCGCGCTGGCCTCAGCCGGGGACGGCGGAGCCGGCACCAATGGGCGTTGTGCAGCTGCAACGCCCCGGTGGCGGCCCCTGGCCCGACCGGCGCCACGCAGTGAACGGGCTCCCGGTTCCCGACCCCGAAGCCCTGCGGCTACGCCCGGCCACCGGAACCCTGCTCTGGACCAGCGAAGGCGACCATCGCCCGCGGTTTCGGCCCCGCGCTGTATGAATCGGCGCGCGACGGCCGCTTCCTGCGCGAATTCGCCCTGCCCACGATGTTCAACCCCGACCCGGCGCAGCACCGCGGCCCGCGCGACAACCTGACGTTCGAAGGCATCGCCCTCACGCCGGACGGCCGCTCGGCTTGGCTGTCCATGGAAAACGCCCTGATCCAGGACGGCCCCGTTCCCACCACCGGCGCCCCGGGCGGCCCCTGCCGCTTCACCCAGATCGACCTGGAAACCGGCCAGACCACGCGGCAGATCGCCTACGTACCCGACGCCATCCCGCTTCGCCCCCTGATTCCCGGCAGCTATGCCGACAACGGCGTGAGCGAGGTGCTGATGCTCGATGCGCACCGCATGCTGGTGCTGGAACGCGCCTATGCCACCGGCGCCGGCAATTCGCTGCGCCTCTACGAAATCGACACCCGCGCGGCCAGCGACGTGCTGGGCATCGATACGCTGGCGCCGGGCAACCACCAGCCGGTCGCCAAGACGCTGGTGGCCGACTTCGCCGCGCTCGGCCTCTCCCGCCTCGACAACACCGAGGGCATGTGCTGGGGGCCGCCGCTGCCCAATGGCAATCGCATGCTGGTGGTCGTGAGCGACGACAATTTCAATCCGCTGCAAGTGACCCAGTTCGCCGCCTTCGAATACATCGACCGACCATGACCATCGCCGTGACCTTCCTGCCCCGCACCGCCCCCGCGCCGCTGCCGCCCATCGCCTTCATCGGCGGCGGCAACATGGCGAGCGCCATCATCGGCGGACTGATCCAGCAAGGCACCCCGGCCAGCGCGTTCGAGGTGGTCGAGCCCTTCGAGGCCGCGCGCACGAAGCTCGCGCAGTCCTTCGGCATCACGGCGCAGGCCGAGGCCGGCGAGGCGATCTCGCGCTGCGCCGTCGTGGTGTGGGCCGTCAAGCCGCAGACCTTCGCGGAAGCCGCCAAGCCCGTGCGCGCGTTTGCAAGCGATGCGCTTCACCTGAGCGTGGCAGCGGGCATTCCGTCCGACAGCATCGCCCGCTGGCTCGGCAGCGAGCGCGTGGTGCGCGCCATGCCCAACACGCCCGCGCTGGTCGGCCAGGGGATGACCGGCCTGTTCGCACGGCCGGACGTCAACGCCGCCGACCGCGCGCTGGTCGGGCAACTGCTCGCACCGACCGGCGAACTGCTCTGGGTCGATGCCGAACCCGCGCTCGATGCCGTGACGGCGATGTCCGGCTCGGGCCCGGCCTACGTGTTCTATTTCATCGAGGCGATGACCGAAGCCGGCGTCGAGATGGGCCTGACGCCCGACCAGGCCCAGCGACTGGCCATCGGCACCTTCACTGGCGCCTCGGCGCTGGCGCACAGCGCGACCGAGCCACCCTCGGTGCTGCGCGAGCGCGTGACCTCCAAGGGCGGCACGACCTACGCGGCCATCACCTCGCTGGAAGGCGCGGACGTCAAGGCGCAGTTCAAGACCGCCATGCGCGCAGCGCAGAAGCGCGCCGCCGAGCTGGGCGAGGAATTCGGGCGCGCCTGAACGTTCAGGCCGCCAGCGCGCGCGGCCCGAGGAAGAACAGCCACTCGGCGGCCAGCGTGACGATGCCGTCCTCGAGTTCGAGCAGCACCTCCTCCTTCAGCAGGAAGCTGTCGCCGGGCTTGGACGTCACCTCCAGAATGCGCACCCGCGCCCGGAAGCGCGCGCCGACCGGCATCGGCCTGACGAAGCGCAGCCGGTCGAATCCGTAGTTCAGCGCATGGTTTGCGTCGAAGGCCACCAGCGTCCGCATTGCCTCGCCGGTCAGCTGGATCAGGTGCGACACCTGGAAGAAGCCCGGCACGATCGTGCCGCCGTAGCTCGTCTCGCGCGCGGCGCGCTCCGGATCGAGATGGATCCACTCGCCTTCGCCATCGTCCGACAGCGCCGCGTACCAGTCGACCATCTCCTGGGTGATGAGATGCCATGCGGACAGGCCCTCCTGGCCGATCTTCTGCGTCAGGCGTTCAAGCATGTGCGTCCCTTCAACGAATGGCGTAGCCGGCGACGACGCCGGCAAACACCGTGAAGCCCAGCCAATGGTTCAGCCGGAAGGCCTTGAAGCAACCATCGCGGGTTCGCTCACGGATCAACCGCCAGTGCCAGAACGCCTGTCCCGCGGCAACGGCGATCCCCACAAAGAACAGGACGCCGAGCGACCGGCTGGCACCGGCCCACGCCCAGACCGCCAGGAAGATCGCGTAGCTCAGCATCACCGCCGCCACAGCGAAGCGGCCGAAGGTGATGGCCGAGGTCTTCATGCCGATCTTGAGGTCGTCGTCGCGGTCGACCATCGCGTACTCGGTGTCGTAGGCCAGCACCCAGAACAGGTTGCCGGCGAGCAGCCAGGACGCAAACATCGGCACAGTGGACTGCACCGCCGCACAGGCCATCGGAATGCCGAAGCTGAAGGCAACGCCCAGCACCGCTTGCGGAATCGACACGAAGCGCTTGGCGAACGGATAGATCAGCGTGATCGCCAGCGCCGCGAACGACCACAACACCGTCACGCGGTTGGTGGTGAGCACCAGCCCGAAGGCCGCCAGCGCCAGCACCGCACCGAGCGCGAGCGCCTCCTTGACCGAGATCGCACCGCTCGTCACGGGCCGCTGGGCGGTGCGCTTCACGTGGCGGTCGAAATCGCGATCGGCCACGTCGTTGACGCAGCAGCCCGCACTGCGCATCAGGAAGGTGCCGAGCGTGAACACCACGACCAGGTGCCAGCCCGGCCACCCATCGGCCGCAAACCAGAGCGCGCCCAGCGTGGGCCAGAGCAGCAGCAGCCAGCCTGCAGGGCGATTCCAGCGGATCAGGTCGAGGTAGAGCGCAAGACGACGGGCAAGCATGTGGCGGACAAAAAAAGAGCGGCCATTGTGCCGCTCTTGATTTCGCTCCCCGGATTCCGGGATGACGGCGAACTCAGTCTTCGAGCAGCGAGCGCAGCATCCAGGCCGTCTGGTCGTGCACCGTGCAGCGCGCTGTCAGCATGTCGGCCGTCGGATCGTCGCCAGCCTCTTCCGCCACGGGGATGAACTCGCGCGCGATGCGCGACACGGTCTCATGGCCCTTGACCAGGATGCGCACCATCTCCATTGCCTTGGGCGGGTTCTGCGGCACGTCGGGCACGGTGGCGATCTTGCTGAACTCGGCGTACGAGCCCGGCGCGTAGTGGCCGAGGGCGCGGATGCGTTCTGCGAGCACGTCGGTCGAGCCCCAGAGTTCGGTGTACTGGGTCATGAACATCGCATGCAGCGAGTTGAAGTGCGGGCCCGTCACGTTCCAGTGGAAGTTGTGCGTCGTGAGGTAGAGCGTGTAGGTGTCGGCCAGCACGCGGCTCAGGCCTTCGGCGATGGCGGCGCGGTCCTGGCGCTCGATGCCGATGTTGATGATCGGCGCATTGCGGCTGCCGGACTCCTGCGCGACGATCGCGCCGCCCTTCTTGGGCACCTTGCCCACGGAAGGAGACGACGATGGCTTGGTTTTTTTCGGGGCTTTGACCATGGCGAACGGGTCTTTCTGCAAGTTGGGGGGAACACCGGAATTCTGGAAGCCGGCGCGCGACTTCGCAACAGCGTCACTCTATCCCAGCGATCAACGATTCAAAACAGCCGGCACGTAGGCCAACGTCGCAAATCGTCAGGACAGACGCTTGACGCCCGGCAGCTCGCACGCATAGATCGCATTGCGCAGGGCGGCGATCGCCTCGTAGCGCGTGAAGGTACGGCGCCATGCGAGCACCACGCGGCGCGTGGGCGGATCGCGGTCGTGCGCGTCGCGCACCGGCAGGTAGCGCACCATCTGCTCGGAGTCCTTGCGGCCCTTGCCCTTGGGCTTGAGCGCCTCGGCCGGCACCGACAGGCGCGGCACCAGCGTCACGCCCATGCCCGAGGCCACCATGTGCTTGATGGTTTCGAGCGACGAGCCCTCGAAGCTCTTGCGGATGCCTTCGGCATTGCTGGAGAAGCGCGCGAACTCGGGGCACACCTCGAGTACGTGATCGCGGAAACAGTGGCCGGTGCCGAGCAGCAGCATGGTCTCGTTCTGCAGCTCGTCGGAGGTGATCGATTCGCGGTCGGCAAACTTGTGCTTGACCGGCAGCGCCGCCATGAAGGGCTCGTCGTACAACGGCGCCATCGCGAGGCCGGTGTCGGGAAAGGGCTCGGCCATGATCGCGCAGTCGATCTCGCCGGCGCGCAGCATCTCCAGCAGCTTGGCCGTGAAGTTCTCCTGCAGCACCAGCGGCATCTGCGGCGTGCGCGCGATCACCTGGCGCACCAGGTCGGGCAGGAGGTACGGGCCGATGGTGTAGATCACGCCCAGGTTCAGCGGACCGGCCAGCGGGTCCTTCCCGCGCTTGGCGATTTCCTTGATGCTGGCGGCCTGGTCGAGCACGCTTTGCGCCTGCTGCACGATCTGCTCGCCGAGCGGCGTGACGGTCACCTCGCCGGCGCTGCGCTCGAAGAGCTTGACTTCGAGCTCGTCCTCGAGCTTCTTGATGGCCACCGAGATGGTCGGTTGGGAGACGTAGCAGGCCTCGGCCGCCTTGCCGAAGTGCCGTTCGCGGGCTACTGCGACGATGTATTTGAGTTCGGTGAGAGTCATAGCTTGAGTCAATTATGCGCAAGCCTCCGTGACCTGGTGAGATCGGGGGGCAGGAGCCCGCATGAAACCGACGGCCACGCCATCGCTTTTCATCTGTTGTTCATGTATAGGCCCACATCAGGTCCGTATTGCGCCGCTAAAGTGCCTCATGTTTCGCCTCCGCCTCTCACTCGCATTCGCCGTTCTCGTCGCGCTGGTCTGCATGCAGGCCGGTTTCGTCTACTGGGGATCGAACCGGGTCAACGACTACGCCCAGCACAGCCGGCTGGCCAGCGACATCCTGTCGGAGCTGCTGGAACTGTCGGCCAGCAAGCAAAGGCTGCGCGTCTGGGCGTCCCAGCAGCTGATGGATGCGAACGCATCGCCCGAGGTGCGCGACAGCCAGCTGGCGCGCATGCAGGCCAGCACCGAGACGCTCAGGCAGCTCGCGCGGCGCGATCTTTCCTTGTGGGGCGGGATTGCCGCACGCGAGGGCGTGCCCATCCCGCCGGAAGTCGATCAGCTCGTCGCCATGAGCGACCTGCTCAACGACAACATCGCCGCAGTCCGGGCCCGGTTGGTGAAGCTCGCACCGCTGGAGCGCGGCGCCGAGTTCGCCAGCGTCTGGCAGGAACTGAACGAGGTGTTCGACAAGGCGCGCGGCCGCGATCTGCGCGAGTTGATCAATGGCGCCATCGAACGACAGCGCAACGTGATGCCCGTTGCCCGTGCCGCGACCGAGCGCGGTCTGGACCAGTTGCGCCAGCAGACCATTGGCCTCGCGGCCCTCACGCTGGCCGCAGCCGTGGTGCTGGCGCTGTACCTGAACCGGCGGCTGCAGCGGCCGCTGGACCGCCTGCTCGAAGGCACGCAGGCCTTGCGGGCCGGCGCGCTCGACCACCGCATCGCGCTGGGTTCGCGCGACGAGTTCGACCGCGTCGCCGAGCACTTCAATGCGATGGCGGCCGAACTGCAGCGGCACCGGCTCGACGCCGACGCCGCGCGCCGCCGGCTCGAGGATGCCGTGCTGGAGCGCACCAGCGAGTTGCGTGCCGCGCACGAGACGTTGCAACAGATCGACCAGCGGCGCCGCCAGCTTCTGGCCGATCTCAGCCACGAGCTTCGCACGCCGGCCACCGCCATCCGCGGCGAGGCGGAGATCGCGCTGCGCGGCGCCGACAAGCCGCTGCCCGAGTACCGCGAGACGCTGAC
>CAMATD010000147.1 GCA_945860785.1 Variovorax sp. YR752
CAGCGCCTGGTAGAAGCCGCCGTGGCCGGCCTGCGCCTTCCAGTTGGTGGCGAACACCACTTTTTCCTGCGCTTGCGCGGCAAAGGCGGCGGCGGTCAGCGCCAGGGCCAGACCGAGGGTGCCCAGCGGGCGGATGCGGAAAGCGGGGATGCGCATGGGGACGTGCTCCTGTGGAGGTTTTGAAAAGTACGGGATGCGGAGACTAAATCTTTTTCTCAGCGGTCGACGGCCATCTCTGGCGACCAGCCGCGCGTCTTGCCGGGATTCATGAGGCCCATCGGGTCGCTGCGTTTCTTGAATTCGATCTGCATCGTGTCGATGGTCTTCATGCCGCCGTCCTCGATGGTGAAGACATGCGGATTGAAGATCTGGCAGCCGCCCTGCGACTCGATCTCGCGGATCAGCTCGTACTGGTGGGCTTCGCCCTTCCAGCGCACGAGCAGGATGCCGAAGGTGCCGCATTCGCCGTTGGCGCGTGCGAAGTCCTGGTGCTGGAGCACGTCGTCGCCGAAGATTTCGAGGTGGCGCTCGACCACGGCCGGGTCGAAGGGCTGCGCGTAGGCCACCTGCAGGTAGGTCCAGCCGCGGTCGGCCTTCAGCGCCTGCAGCGTCGTGTGGTTGAAGGCGCATTCGTAGGCGGGTGGCAAACCCTCGGCGAGCAGCTCGGGCTCGGTGCCGGCGACGGAGATCGTGCCGCCATGTGCATCGGCGAGCGCGCGGAACTGCGTCATCGACTCGGGCGAGACCATCGTGAACACCGCATGCCGGTCGATCGGAAAGCGATCGCGCATGGCCGTGTAGTAGGGCGAGAAGCGCGCCTCGACCGTGGACAGCAGGAAGATGTCGAGCGTCGGCGCCTGCGCCGCGATGCCGAAGTCGAGCGCGCCGCGGTAGGTCTCGAAGAGCACCGTGCAGTGCACCCATTCGACGGCCGGGCTCAGCGCGACTTCGACGTCGAGGATCACGCCGTTGGTGCCATAGGCATGGTGCACCTGCTGGATCTCGTCGCCCTGGAGTTCGATGACGCGCGGCGCGCGTTCCACCGTCATCACGCGCGCACGCAACAGGTTGCCGGGGTCGCGCAGGATGCCGTGGCGGAACGAGCCGATGCCGCCGAAGCCGCCCGCGATGAAGCCGCCGATGGAGGCTACGTGCCAGGTCGAGGGCCATATGCGCAGCGCCTGGCCCGTCTCGCGCGCCGCGAGGTCGATATCGTGCATGCGCGCGCCGGCCTCGACGCGGATGCGGCCTTGCTGGATATCGAGCACGCGGCACATCTGCGTCACGTCGAGCACGATGCCGCCTTCGAGCGGCACGCATTGGCCGTAGTTGCCGGTGCCGCCGGCGCGCACGGTGAGCGGCAGCTTCCACTTCGCGGCCACGGCGGTCGCCTGGCGCACGTCGTCCTCGGTACTGACCTTGACCACGAGGTCGGCCACGCAGCCCGCGAGCTGCGCCGTGAGGATGGGGCTGTACCAATAGAAGTCCTTCGACAGCTGCTTGCGCTGGCTCGGCGCGGTGACGAGGTTGAGGCCACGCAGGTCTTCGCGCACGGCGTTCTAGTCGACGGCGGTGAGGGGCGCCATCGTCCTAGCGTTCACGGCGCATCTCGCTCTCGTGCCAGTGGCCGAGTACCAAGCGCGACAACGCGGCGAACACGATGAAGATCACGATGCCCAGCAACGACACCAGCAGCAATGCCGCGAACATCATCGGGATCTCGGTGCGAAAGCTCGATTCGAGAATGCGCGAGGCCAGCCCCGTCTCCTTGCCTGCGGTGCCCGCCGTGAACTCGGCCACCACCGCGCCGATCAGGCTCAGCCCGCCCGCGATCTTCAGGCCCGCCATGAAGTACGGCAGTGCGCTAGGTGCAAGCAGGTAGCGGAAGGTCTGCCACGGCGAGGCCTTGTAGAGCTGGAACAGGTCGCGAAGATTGCTGTCGGCGCTTTTCAGGCCGATGACGGTGTTCGACAAGATCGGGAAGAAGGCCACGATCCATGCGCACAGCAGCAACGCCGCGGTGGTGCTCGACACGTAGATCAGGATCAGCGGCGCAATCGCGATGATCGGCGTCACCTGCAGGATCACCGCGATCGGGAACAGGCCGATCTCCACCCACTTGAACAGCGCGAACGCAATCGCCAGCAGCACGCCGCCGACGATGGCCGCGGCGAGTGCAAGCAGCGTGAGCTTCACCGTGAAACACAGCGCACTCGACAGTGAATCCCAGTTGTCGAACAGCGTGCGCAGGATGAGCGAAGGCGCGGGCAGGATGTAGTGCGGGATGTTGTTGGCGTGAACCGTCCATTCCCAGATCAGCAGCAGCAGGGCGACGATAGCGACCGGCACGACGATGCGCAGCATCGACTCGCGCCGGCGCAGCCTGTCTTCATGCGCGCGCAGCGTGGCCTCGGAGGGCGCCGCATCCGCAAGGGAGACGGGCTCAGTGATCGATGTCGAGGCCATGCAGGGCTCCGTGCAGGGATTGGGAGACTGCAGTGCAGTGCGCGTTGTAGCGACTCGAGGTGCGGAACTCTTCGCCGCGCGGATACGGTTCGTCAATGCGGATCTCGTCGATCACCCGCCCCGGGCGCGCCGCCATCACCACGATGCGGTTCGAGAGGTACACCGATTCGTAGACGCTGTGCGTGACGAACACCACCGAGAACCGATGCTCGCGCCAGATCGCCAGCAGGTCGTTGTTGAGCTTGATGCGCGTCATCTCGTCGAGCGCGGCGAAGGGCTCGTCCATCAGCAGGAGGCGCGGGTGCGTGACCAGCGCGCGCGCAATCGATACGCGCATCTTCATGCCGCCCGAGAGCTCGCGCGGATACACATCGGCGAAGCGCGAAAGGCCGACCATCTCCAGCACCTGCTGGACGACCGGCGCCGCCGCATCGCGGCTCATGCCGGCCAGCTTGAGCGGCAGCCACACGTTGTCGAACACCTTGGCCCAGGCATGAGCGTGGGTTCCTGGAACACGAAGCCCAGGTCGCGGTCGCTCTGTGTCTTGCCGGTGTTGGCGCCCGACCAGTGCATGTCGCCCGAGCTGAGCCGGGTGAGCCCGGCGATCAGCCGCAGCGCGGTGCTCTTGCCGCAGCCCGAGGGACCGAGAAAACTGATGAAGTCGTGCTCGCCGATGTCGAGCGTCATGCCCTGCAGCGCGAGCGTGCCGTTGGCGAAACGCTTGCTGACGTGGCGCAGGCTGACCAGCGGCGGGGTGGCGGAGGGCGTGGGGCTTTCCATGGTGGATTCGAAGCCTAGCGCCAGGCGGGTTCGTTGGCGAGGCGCGACAGGGGGAAGCGGTCCACCTCGTGCAGCAGCTCGACGAAACGGCGGCCCACGTGGTCGAGCACCGCGGCGCCCTTCTCGGCGGTGGCGCGCGTGGCATCGCCGGCCGCGCCTGCGGGGTTGATGTCGTGCATCTGCCAGTCGAGCTTACCGCTGGGCGTGATCGAAAGGAACTTGTTCTCGGCGGCCAGCTGCTCGGTCATCGAGCTGAAGTTCTGGAACTGGTCGCGGCGCATGTAGTCGGGCGTGAGGTGCAGCATCACCGAGCTTTCGAGGTCGCCGGCGTGGATGCCGTGCTTGCCCTCGTGCGCGGTGAACAGGCCCTCGGGCAGGCCCAGCGTGTACCAGTTGGCGGCGACGACCATCATGTCGTGTTCCTCACGCAGGTCGCGTGCCACGATGTCCATCACGCTCATCTGGCCGCCGTGGCTGTTGTAGAGCACCAGCTTGCGCACGCCGGCTTTCGCGACGCAGGCACCGATGTCCTTCCACAGCGAGATCAGCGTGTTGGCCGAGACGGTGAGCGTGCCCGGGTAGCGCGAATGCTCGTTGCTCTTGCCGTAGGGCACGGTGGGCAAGAAGAGCACCGGCAGGTCGTCGGGCAGGTGGGGGCCATGCTGCTCGGTGGCGCCCACCGGCAGCACGGCAATGAGCCGTTCGCGGTCGAGACGGGAGAACTCTTCGCTGGTCAGGTCAGACCAGAAACGGCTGCGCAGGGGCGGATTCATCGTGGCGTATCTCGTGACAACGGGTGGGATGATGACTTAAATTATCCATGTGGTCGAAAAAGTCGCTCAGCAATTACCCGGAGCCAAGGGCAAAGGCCTGCCGCCTTCCCCTCAAATCAGATCGACTGGTCAGTCAATGCCAGCCGAAGGCGCGGCTACCAGCGCAGGCGCAGGCCCAGCTGACCCTGCACGCCGGTCTGCTCGGTGTTGCCGATGGCACCGGTGTACGCCAGACCGCCGTACACCGCCAGCACCTTGTTCACCTGGCCGACGACGCCGACGCTGACTTCGAGCGCGCTCGCGTTGCGGCGGTTGGTGATCTGGTCCGTGGGGCCGAAGTAGATCGCGTTGCTGCCGCTGAAGGTGTGCCACAGGTTGGCCTTGAGGTAGGGCTTCCAGACGCCGCCGCCGGCGTTGATCGTGCCCTCCAGCCGCGCGCCCAGGCGACCGGTCACGGCGTTGTCGCGCCGGAAGCGGACGGCGGAGATGCCGTCGTCGAAATCGTCGAGCGAGCTGCGCTGCCAGATCAGCTGCACCTGCGGCTGCAGCACGACGTTGTCGCCGAGGGTCAGCGGGTAGCCCGCCTCGAGCGACGCGGTCACTGTCTTGCCGTGAGGTCTGCCGCCCCGGCCGAGGGTGGAGAGTGCGTCGGCCTTGAAGCGGGTGGCCATGAGCACGGCGTCGCTGTACCAGCCCGTGCTGGCGACACGGGTCCAGTACGCGCCGAGGCTGTAGCCCTCGACGCTCAGGCGTCCGGTGGCGGTGTTGGTGCCGCCGCCCGCCACGCCGCTGGTGTCGCCGCTGGCCCGGGTGTAGCCGCCGAGCACGCCGACGCGGTTGCGCCCGCCGGCGGCATCGGTGTTCACCAGGAAGTCGTGGCCGAGCTGCAGGCCGCTGACGCTGCCGTCGAACTGCGGATTCGCATCGCCGCGCAGGCGTTGCCGCGTGCTCTCGCCGAGCACCCGGCCCCACGAGGCCTGCGCGCCTTCGTCGTTCGCCAGCAGCTGCTGGTCGCCCTGCCGGTCATGGAAGCTGCCCAGCTGCGCGAGCCCGAGGCGGCGCACGACCAGCGGCATGCTGCTGTAGAGCGCCACCTCGGGGCGGTACAGCTTGACCGGCTCCGCCGACATGACGGGTGCGGGCGAGCCCGGCACCGTCGGCGTGGCCGCGATGACTTCGAGCGCCTCGGCGAGCGACCCCACCACCGTGCCGGCAACCAGGTACCCGCTGTTGCGCAGGTACCAGTTGTCCGGGTTGTTGCCGACCGCGCCGCCGCGGAACAGGCGGTAGTTGTAGGCCCCGGCCTCGACCGCCTGGGTCAGCGAGAAGGCGTTGGCGGCGGTGGTGCCGCCGTTGACCGTCTGCACCACCAGGATGCCGTCGGCCAGCGTCGGCGCGCCCAGTCCGCCGCGATTGACGACGCGGATGCCGGTGCCGCCCGATGCCCTGCCACTGTCGACCACGAGCTTGTCGGAAGGCGAGTTGTCGCCGACCAGCACCGTGTTGACCTGCATCAGCGCGCCGCTGCCGCCGGTGTAGTTGCCGCGCACCGTGAAGGCCCCGAAGCCGACGCCGTCGTTCGGGCCGGGCAGCAGGGTGCCCTGGTTCGTCACGTTGCCCGCGAAGGTGCCGGTGCCGGCGACCGTGGTGCCGGCAGCACGGTGATGACGGGGCTCGTCAGCGTCGCGGGGAGGTTGAAGCGCCCGGATTCCACCCGCACCGAGCCCGAGAAACCCGCATCGGTCAGCCACGACCATTCGGTGCCGCGCATGGTGAGATTCTGAAAATTGCGGAAGGCGTTGTCCACGGTGCCGTTGCCTTCGAGGAAGGCGTCGCTGCGCGCGCCGCCGCCGTCGGCGCCGCCCTTGATGACGGAGCCGGTCTGCAGGATCAGCGTGCCGGTGCCGAGCGCGCCCATGTAGATCGCGTCGGTGCCAGCCAGTGCCGCCGTGCCCTTCGAGATAGCCGGCGTTGACCAGCACGTCGCTGCCGTTCTGCCCGCGGTAGGCATACGAACTGGCGCTGGAGATCACGCCGCTGGCCCGGTTCTCCACGCGCGAGAAGAACGAGGACGAACCGACCGTGTTCGCATGCACCGCATCCGCGGCGCCGGCCGGGGAGCTGGCGCCCGTCGTGCGGATGGTGCCGTTGTTGATGAACAGGTTGGCGACGTTGTTGCCGCCCTGCAGGTAGACGCCCTTGGCCGAGGTGCCGCTGGTCGTGATGGTGCCGTTGTTGACGACGGTGTTGCCCGGACCGAACACGAAGATGCCGTGCGAGCTGCCGCCCGTGGTGGCGATGGTGCCGTTGTTGGTCAGCGTGTTGTCGTTGCCGGTGGCGGCCATCGCCGCGCGGGCCGAGCCCGAGCCGCCGGAGACCGTGATCGTGCCGTCGTTGGTGATGCTGCTGCCGTCGCGCACGAGCAGCGCCTGGGTCGCGCTGGTGCTCAGCGAGGCGCCGGCGTTCACACGGATGCTGACGCCGGTGCTGGGGTCGACGGCGATCACGCTGGTCGATCCCGTCGTCACGCCGTCGCAGACCACGCTGGCGCCGGAACCCGGCGTGAGCGTGGGGCCGCAGGCCGCCTGCGCCACGCCGCCGGTCAGCCCCGCGAGAGCGGCCACGAGCCAGGGAACAGGAGACGCCGGAATGCGGCGGGACGATCGGGTCGGTCGCTCGATGTGCATGTCTCTCCTTATGTTCTTGTTCGCGGCCGTGGGGCCCGCAGCGACCGATTATTCAGCGCAATTAACAATCAGGAAACAGTCGACCGTGATCACCACGCGGCCTTCTTCCTGCGGCGCCTCGGCCGGCGGGCCGGCGGCCCAGCCGGCTTCGGCGGGGCTGGTGTCGTCTTCGCCGGTCACGTCGGTCACCCAGCGCAGGGCCACGAGCATCAGCAGCGTGCCGCTGACGGCGGCAATGGCAAGGCTCAGGTTCAGCGCCGTGCCCGTCGCCACCTGGTCCCAGAGCGCCGCGCCGATCGCGCTCGCGCCCATGATGGCCATCTGGTACATCGACATGCCGCGTGCCCGCACCCAGTCGGGCAGCGCGAGCTGCGCCGACACCGAGAGCGAATTGGCCACGGTGATCCACGCCATGCCGCCGAAGAACATCGCCGGCACCGCGACCCAGGCGTTGGGCGCGAAGGCCATCACCGCCGTGGCGCCCGACTGCAGCAGCGTGCCGCGCAGCACCAGCTGGTCGCGCCCCAATGCCTGGCGCAGCCGCGGAAGAAACAGCACGGCGATGATCGCGCCCGAACCCATGGCGGCCAGCAGCAGCGTGAAGGTGCCCGCGCCGCCGCCCTGAAGGTTGCGCGCCAGCAGCGGCAGCAGCGCCAGCAGTGCCGTCGAGTGAAAGAAGAAGATCGAGATGCGCGTGAGCACCGCGCGCATGCGCTGCGACTGCCGCACGAACTGCACACCCACGCGCATCGCGCTGATGAGCTTTTCGCGGCCCAGCGGGTTGGGCGTGTGCTCGCGCCGCCAGCGCAGCACCACGAAGCTCGAGGCCACCGACAGCACCGCATTGAGCGCGAACACCCAGATGGTTCCGGCGCTCGCGATCAGCATGCCGGCCGTGAGCGGGCCGACGATGCGCGAGGCGTTCATCGCAATGTCGTTGAGGCCGAGCGCGGCAGGCAGCTGCGGCCTGGGCACCAGCTCGGGCACGATGGCCGCGAACACCGGCCAGCGCAGCGCGAGGCCGATGCCGTTGGCGAAGGTGAGCGCCAGCAGCAGCGGCGCGGTCATCAGGTCGAGCGCCAGGGCGCCGCACAGCACGATGGCCGTGCCGGCCAGCCAGAACTGCGTGGCTACCAGCCAGCGTCGGCGGTCGAGGATGTCGGCCAGCGCGCTGCTGGGCAGGCCCAGCAGGAACACCGGCAAGGTGGAGGCCGACTGCACCAGCGCGACCCAGATCGGCGAGGTGGTCAGCGAGGTGGTCATCCACGCCGCGGCCACGTCGTTCATCCACATGCAGATGTTGGCGACGAGCCAAGTGCTCCACAGCATGCGGAACACGGGGATATTCAGGGGCTCGAGCGCCGCGAACTTCGACGGTTGCGGCCGCGTGGGCGGCAGGGGTGTCTCTTCGGTCGTTATGGGTAGCATGTGGCGCTATTGTGGCGTCGGCTTTTTTCCTTCAGCCGCGGTCGCTGCGCGCGAGGCGGTGTTCGAGCCTTCTCAACATCGTCGTCAGCACCAGCGTCATGACCCAGTAGACGACCGAGATCGCGAGGTACGGCTCCCAGTAGCGCGCATAGGCGCCCGCCACGGTCCGCGCCGCGTAGGCCAGCTCGGCCAGGCCGATGGCGGAGACCAGCGACGTGTCTTTCAGCAGCGCGATCGCGTTGTTGCCCAGCGGCGGCAGCATGCGGCGGAAGGCCTGCGGCAGCACCACGTAGCGCATCACCTGCGCGGGCGAGAAGCCGATCGAGCGGCCGGCATCGAACTGCCCGCGCGAGATCGACTGGATGCCGGCGCGGAACACCTCCGAGATGTAGGCCGCCGAGTTGAGCGTGAGCGCCACCACGCCCGAGATGAGCGCGCCATGCTCCTGCTTGAGCGTGCGTGCAAGTTCGCCGTCGATGATCAACCCCGTCGTCGGATGGATGAACACCGGCATCACCGCGAAGTGGATCAAGAGGATCTGCACGAACAGCGGCGTGCCGCGGAAGAAGCTCACGTACACCGTGGCCGGCCAGCGCAGGAAGAAGCGCGCGACCCAGGTCCACGGCGCATGGCGCGGATGCGCGAGGCGCGCGAGCGCGAGGCACAGGCCCCAGGTCGAACCCAGCAGCACGCACACCACCGTCATGCGCAGCGTCATCCATGCGCCTTGCCAGAACAGGTCCTTGTATTCGACCAGGATGTCCCATCGAAACCATCCGAACAAAAGAATGGGTTGTTCCATCTCATCGCCTCCACGTCATCTCAGAAAAAACAAACGGCCGCTTGGTGGGCGACCGTGATCGGGTCACAGGTGCCGTGCGGCTCAGCGCACGTTCGGGTCCTTGTTGAACCACTTCTTGTAGATCGTGACGTAGCTGCCGTCGGCGCGCACCGCGGCCAGGCCGGCCGTGAGCTTGTCGAGCAGCGCCTTGTCGCCCTTCTTCACGACGATGCCGAAGCCTTCCTCGGGGAAAGACTTGTCGTCGAGCGTCTTCAGCTCGGGGGTCTGCGCCACGCGGTAGGCGAGCACGCCGTTGTTGCCCATGGCGGCATCGACGCCGCCGCCGGCCAGCTCGGAAATGATGAGCGGCGTGCTCTCGAAGCGGCGGATGTTGGGGTTGGTCTTGCCGAACTCGCGCGAGGCGATGTCGTCGGCGGTGGAGGCGCTGACCACCGCGATCTTCTTGCCGGCGAGGTCCTTCAGCGAGGAGACCGTGCTGTTCTTCGGCAGTGCGATCAGCTGGCGGGCCGCGAAGTAGGGCGGCGTGAAGTCGTAGCTCTGCTTGCGCTTCTCGTTGATGGTCACGCCCGAGATCACGAGGTCGACGTCGCCGTTGTTGAGCGCGCCGAAGATGCCGGTGAACGGCGTGTTGACGATCTTGATCTTCAGGCCCTGCTGCTTGGCGATGGCGATAGCGTTGATGATGTCGATGTCGAAGCCGACGATCTGCTTGTCCTTGTTCTCGAAGGCGAAGGGCGCGTAGGTGGCGCTGGAGGCCACGGTGAGTTCGCGGTTCTGGGCCTGGGCGCCGAAGGCGAGCGTGGCGGCAGCAAGGCCGAGGGCCAGGGCGCGGCGGATGGGGTTCATGGGAAGGTCCTCTTTGTCCGCGGTGGCGGGATGCATGTGGTGGGCGGGGATTTTAGGCTTGCGCTTCAGCGCCTCCCGCACAGAGCGTGCCAGGGCGCGGGCTAACTAAGGTTCTCCGGGAGCGGCCGGGGTCATCGCGCGATGACCGTGGCTTGCCGACTAGCATCCGGGGCATTCCTTGTTCAGGAGCTTCGGATGACCCAGCGGCTTGCTTTTCTTTGTGGCGTTGGCCTCGCATGGAGCGCCGCGAGCGCGCTGGCCGCCGACCCCGTGCCGCGCTTCGATCCGCAGCGCCTGTCGCAGATCGTGAAGACGGTCTCCGGCGACGACTTCGAAGGCCGCGCGCCGGCCACGCCGGCGGAGGGCAAGACGGTCGACTACCTCGTGGCCCAGTTCAAGGCGGCGGGCCTCGTGCCCGGCGGCGAGCTCGAAGGCGGCTGGCGCGGCTGGACGCAGTCGGTGCCGCTGGTGAAGACCGAGTTCCGCGGCACGCCGCAGTTCACGCTCCAGGTGGGGCCGCAGCGCGATGCGCTGGTGCAGGGCGAGCAGATCGCGGTGCGCGCCGCGCTCGACGGCTCGACCTCGGTCGCGATCCAGCAGGCGCCGCTGGTCTTCGTGGGCTACGGCGTCAGCGCGCCCGAGCGGCGCTGGGACGACTACAAGGGCATCGACCTGAAGGGCAAGATCGCCGTCGTGCTGGTCAACGACCCCGATTTCGAAACCGGCAGCGGCGATTTCGGCGGCAAGGCCATGACCTACTACGGCCGCTGGACCTACAAGTTCGAAGAGGCCGCGCGCCGCGGCGCGCTGGGTGTGCTGATCGTGCACGAGACCGCGCCGGCGGCCTATGGCTGGGCCACGGTCAAGAACTCCAACACCGCGACCATGCTCGACATCGAGCGCGACCAGCCGGCGGCCGTGCATCCGAAGCTGGAGGCCTGGATCCAGCGCGACGTGGCGGTCGAACTGCTGCGCCGCGCGGGCCTGGACTTCGAGGCGCAGAAGAAGCTCGCGCAGACGCGCGAGTTCCAGCCCCAGGTGCTCAAGGACGCGAGCCTGTCGGCCGAGTACGCGATCGACCGGCAGGTGATCGTCTCGAAGAACGTGGTGGGCCGCGTCGAGGGCCGCAAGCGTCCCGGCGAGACGGGATCTACAGCGCCCATTGGGACCACCTGGGCGTGGGCGCGCCCGACGCCAAGGGCGACAGGATCTACAACGGCGCGGTCGACAACGGCACCGGCCTGGCCGCGCTGATCGAGATGGGCCGCGCGTTCGCGAGCGCGCCCAAAAAGCCCGATCGCTCCGTCGTCTTCCTGGCCGTGACGGCCGAGGAGCGCGGCCTGCTGGGCTCCGAGTACTACGGCGCCAAGCCGCTGTATCCGCTGGCGCGGACCGTGGCGGTGATCAACATGGACGCGCTCGGCCCGGAAGGACCGGCACGCAATTTCAGCACCTCGGGCAGCGCGGCCTCGCAGTTGCAGGACCTGCTGGTCGAACAGGCCAAGGGCTTCGACCTGGCCTACGCGCCGGACCCGCATCCCGAGGCCGGCTATTTCTTCCGCTCCGACCATTTCTCCTTCGCCAAGCGCGGCGTGCCGGCGCTGTCTTTTGCCTCCGGCAACGACTGGGTGGAAGGCGGCCTCGCGGCCGGCGAAGCGTCCAGCAAGGCCTATACCGCCGAGCGCTACCACCAGCCGGCCGACGAATGGCGCGCCGACTGGTCCTTCACCGGCATGGCGCACGACCTGCCGCTGCTCTACCGCGTGGGCGAGACGCTGGCGAATAGCAAGCGGTGGCCCGAGTGGGGCGCGGCGTCGGAATTCCGCGCGACGCGCGAGGCGAGCCGCAGCGAGCGGCGTTGACAGCAGGCACTCATGCGTCGCGGCTCGCGCGGCGCGTGGTGGCGCCGCCGAGATGGGTCAGCGGCAACGCGCTGCTGGCCTTCACCTCCCCCAGCGAGAAGCTCGTATGCAGGTCCTTCACGTTCGGCAGGTTCATCAAATGCTGCCGCGCGAAGGCCGAAAAGCCGTTCAGGTCCTGCGCCACCACCTGCAGCTCGAAGGTGCCGGTGCCGCTGATGTAGTGGCAGGCCACCACCTCGGGCATCTTGCGGATTGCGTCCTCCAGCTTGCGGGTGGCCTCGTTGGTGACGCGCTCGGTGTCCACGCGCACGAAAGCGAGCACGCCGAGCCCGATCTTGTGGCGGTCGATCTCGGCGTGATAGCCCTTGATGAAGCCGGCTTCCTCCAGCGCCCGCACCCGGCGCCAGCAGGGCGCGGCCGAGAGCCCCACGCGCTGCGCAAGCTCGGCATTCGTGAGGCGGCCGTCGGTCTGCAGTTCTTGCAGGATTGCGAGGTCGAACTTATCAATGCTTTCCATATGCTCCGATATTAAGCAAGATTCTTTCTGGAAGCACGTTTTTCAGGGCAAAGAACGCAAACACCTGTCGCGGACCCCGGCATACACTTTGCGTGATCATGGGCTTGCGCCCTACCGGGCACAGACCCACAGCCAATCAGCCAGGCCCACAAGGCCCTGCCAATACGGAGACAGAACACATGAACGCCCCGCTGCCCGCGCACATCCGCAAGGCGCTAGAGACCGTCACGCTCGACGACAAGTACTCCCTCGATTACGGCCGCGCCTTCATGAGCGGCGTCCAGGCCCTCGTGAAGCTGCCGATGCTTCAGCAGTTGCGCGACAAGCAGGCCGGCAAGAACACCGCCGGCTTCATCAGCGGCTACCGCGGCTCCCCGCTCGGCGGCTACGATCAGGCGCTGTGGAAGGCCAGCAAGTTCCTGAAGGAACAGAACATCGTTTTCCAGCCGGGCGTCAACGAAGAGCTCGCGGCCACCGCGCTCTGGGGCACCCAGCAACTGGGCTTCTCGCCGCAAGGCACCAACAAGTTCGACGGCGTCTTCGGCATCTGGTACGGCAAGGGCCCGGGCGTGGACCGCTGCTCCGACGTCTTCAAGCACGCCAACATGGCGGGCACCACCGAATTCGGCGGCGTGATCGCGGTGGCCGGCGACGACCACATCTCCAAGAGCAGCACGGCCGCCCACACGCTGCTCGCGCCAACGCCGACCTGAACCCCGCGCTGATCGCCAAGGCGATCGCCGCGCGCCTCAAGAAGACGGGCCTCCTGGCCGCGGCCGGCGCCGACATGACGGCCCGCATCGAGGCGCAGCTCGCCATCTCGAAGCCAAAGAGCGTTCGATGGTGGTGCAGCAGGCTTCCACCAGCGTGGCCGATGCCACGCGCCAGCCCTGGTTCTGCTCGGGCTGCCCGCACAACACCAGCACCGTGGTGCCCGAAGGCTCGCGCGCGATGGGCGGCATCGGCTGCCACTTCATGGCGACCTGGATGGACCGCTCCACCATCGGCTTCACGCAGATGGGCGGCGAGGGCGTGCCATGGGTGGGCCAGCAGCCCTTCACGACCGACCAGCACATCTTCGCGAACCTGGGCGACGGCACGTACTTCCACAGCGGCCTGCTCGCGATTCGCCAGAGCATCGCGGCCGGTGTGAACATCACCTACAAGATCCTCTACAACGACGCGGTGGCCATGACCGGCGGGGCCAGCAGGTCGGCGAGCGGCCCGAAGGTCACTCGGTGCTGCAGATCGCCGAGAGCCTGCACGCCGAGGGCGCGAAGAAGGTCGTGATCGTCACCGACGAGCCCGAGAAGTACGAGGGCGTGAGCATCCCCGGCGACCATGTGGCGGTGAGCACCGCGACCTGCTCGACGAGATCCAGCTCGAGTTCCGCAAGATCTCGGGCACCACGGCCATCATCTATGACCAGACCTGCGCCACTGAAAAGCGCCGCCGCCGCAAGCGGGGCACGGCCGTCGATCCGGCCAAGCGCGTGGTCATCAACGAGCTGGTCTGCGAAGGCTGCGGCGACTGCAGCGTGCAGAGCAACTGCCTGAGCGTGGAGCCGCTGGAAACCGAATTCGGCCG
This sequence comes from Variovorax sp. YR752, assembly GCA_945860785.1. GTDB lineage: Bacteria > Pseudomonadota > Gammaproteobacteria > Burkholderiales > Burkholderiaceae_C > Variovorax. The sequence continues at coordinate 13,749 of CAMATD010000147.1, forward strand.
CAAGCGCACCATCAACCAGAGCAGCTGCAACAAGGACATGAGCTGCCTCAAGGGCTTCTGCCCGAGCTTCGTCACCGTCGAGGGCGGCCAGCTCAAGAAGAAGAGCAAGAGCAAGGGCGCCACGCCGGCCGAGTTCGGCCTGCTGCCCGAGCCGACGATCCCGTCGCTGGTGGGCGGCAAGGTCTGGGGCGTGGTGGTGGCGGGCGTC